>JAIBBI010000040.1 GCA_019694755.1 Gemmataceae bacterium | reverse complement strand
TTCGTGCGGCCGGGTGCGATGTCGCGGTACTCTTCCCCAACTCGTTCCGCTCGGCGTTCATCGCGCGGTTTGCGGGCATTCCCCGGCGACTCGGGTACGCCCGGCACGGCCGATCGGTGCTGCTGACCGACGCGATGCCGCCCCTGCGGGACACCAACGGGCGGATCGCCATCGCCCCAATTCTGGACGCGTACAACCGGCTGGTCGCGGAACTCGGGGCGGTCCCCGGCCGGCGCATGCGACTGTTCACGAACAAAGTCGATGAGGCGGCGGCCGAGGAAGTCTGGCAGAAGTTCGGCCTGGCCCGGTATCCCGAGGTGATCGCCCTGAATCCCGGCGCGGCCTACGGCGCGGCCAAGCACTGGCCGACGAAGTCGTTTGCCGAGTTGGGCCGGCGACTGGCCGAGGAACGCGGCGCGGGCGTGCTCGTGTTGTGCGGACCGAGCGAGCGGGGACTGGCCCGCGACATCGTGGAGCAGGCCGGGCACCGCGACGTGCATTCGCTGAGCGACGAAAAGCTCTCGATCGGGCTGACGAAGGCGATTGTCCGCCGCAGCGACCTGCTGGTGACGACCGACTCGGGGCCGCGGCACTTCGCGGCGGCGTTCGCCCGGCCCGTCGTGACTCTCTTCGGTCCGACGCACATCGGATGGACCGAGACGTATCACCCCGGCGCGATTCACCTGCAGGAAGAGGTCGATTGCGGCCCGTGCCAGAAGCGGGTCTGCCCGCTCGATCACAAGTGCATGACCGGCCTGTCGCCGGACTCCGCCTTCCGTGCGTCGATTCGCCTGCTCTCCGGACACCGGGAGGCCCGCCGTGTCGGTTAAGGAACGCACGCGAACATCGGCCGGGCCCTTGAACCTGACAGTTTCACTGCGCTGGCAGGATTGGATGCGGCGGCAGGGCTTAACCCGGCCGGAAGAGTTCATCGACCTGCCGGGCGACATCGTCAGCGGGCACCGCGACCGGCACGTGCGTGCCGTAGAACTGGGCCGGCAGCGATTCTTCCTCAAGGTCGAGCATCGCGTCAGCCGGTCGATCCGGTTGCACAACTGGTGGGACGGGTTCGGCGCGATCTCGCTGTCGGCCCGCGAAGCCGAGACGCTTCGCGAACTTCGCCGGGCCGGCGTGCCGGTGCCGCGCGTCGTGGCTCATGGGGCCGACGAGCAGGGCCGGGAGTTTCTACTTCTTCGCCGGGTGCGTGGCCGGGACCTGCGGTCGGCGTTGCGGCCGGGCCGGATGAATGGCTTCGCCCGCTGGCGGATGCGCAAGTCGCTCGGCGAAGCGATCGCCCGCGTTCATCGGGCGGGCTTCGACGCGCCGGACCTTTCGGCCAAGCATGTGTGCGTGCGGAAGTGCGGCACGGTCGTGCTGCTCGATTGGCCGCGGGCGACCCGGCGACCAACGCTGGACACGGATCGTTGTCTCGCCGCGCTGGCGGGATTGCATGCGTCGGCCGCGCCGCGACTCGCTTCACCGCGGGACCGAATGGCCGTGCTGAAAGCGTGGATGGGGGAATTGGGCTTCTGGGGTCCGGCCGCACCGCTGGCCCGGCGTATTCTCCAACTCGCGATCGGACTCGGGCGGCGACGCTCGATCCGCGAACAACTCCAGCCCGCGCACTCGCCCCGGCTGCGCTGGCTGGCCGGCGAGGCACTGTGCGTTACCCGCGAGTACCACGGCCAGATCGCGGGCAACGTGCCGGCCTGGCTGCTCACCGCGGCACACGACCGGGTCGCGGCTGACACGTGTTCCTCCGTCGGCCGGGCCGGCGTTCTGCACCGGTTTCCGAATGCATCATGGCTGCGACAGGTTTGGGCCCGGGTCAGCGGTCGGCCCTTGCAGTCGCGGGGGATCCAACTGGCCGGCTGGGCGTTCCGCCTGATGCGGCACAAGGTCCCGGTCGCGCCGGTGCTGGCGTTCGGCGGTCGGGCCGATGGCGGCGGCTTCCTGCTCACGAAGATTCCCGGACCGTGGACCGCGGCCAAGAGATGGCTCGCCGTCGATCGCCCCGGTCGGGCGGCCGTCTTGCGCGACATCGGCCGGTTGCTCCGCGGCTGTCACGATGCCGGCTCGGCCGGCGTGCGTGGCGATCAGTTAATCGTCCTGGAGCGCGACCGTCCGCGGATCGCCTTGTCCGTCGGCCCGCGACTCGGAGCCGGCCGGCCCGGTCAGGCCGCGGCTGAGTTCATTCGCGTGTTGCGTGAACTCGGCCTGACGCGCCACGAGGATCGCCAGTGCGTGGCACAAGGGTATAACCAGCCGATGCCGATGCCATCTGCCGACGAGTCGGCACCCCGCGAGCAGCGGAGGGCGGCATGAGCTGGCGCGTCCGCGCTCACGAAGACTGGAAGGCCGCCGCACCCGCCGACCCGGAAATGGTCATGGCGGCCGACGTCGGCGACCGTCGGCACGCGAAACAGGGCCGGTCGATCGCACGCTGGGCGCTGCCCGGCGGCCCGACCGTGTACCTCAAGCGGCACTACGTCGAATCGCGCTGGCGCAGCCTCATCGCCGCCGTTACGCGATCGCGGCGCTGGTCGTCCGCCTGGCAGGAGTATCGCAACCTCACCTGGGCGGCGAGCTGCGGCTTCGCCGTGCCGCGGCCCGTGGCCGTCGGCACCCGGATGCCGCGACTCGCCGGCTTCCTGGCGGTCGAAGAGCTGACCGATCAACTGGCCCTTCACGAGCTCGTTCCGCTGGCGTACGAGACGCTCGACGCGGACCGCTTCCTCGCCTGGAAGCGTGGGGCCGTGGCGGAGCTGGCTCGACTCGCCAGGAACCTGCACGACCGCAGCCACTATCACAAAGACCTGTATCTCTGCCACTTCTTCGCGCCGACGGTGTATGCGAGCGTGCCGCCCGAGCAGTGGCGCGGCCGGATTGCGATGATCGATCTGCACCGGCTCGGCCATCACCCGATCACCGGGCCGTGGTGGATGCTGAAGGATCTGGCCCAGCTCGCGTTCTCGTCCGAAGTGCCCGGGGTGACGGCCCGCGACCGCGTGCGCTTCTGGCGGCTGTACGCGGGCCCGGGCCGGAATCGCGGGCTTCAGGGCTGGTGGCGGAAGTTCGTCATCGTCCGTTGGAACAACTACCGGGATCACAACACGTCGCAGCACGCGGCGTAGCTATTGAAGGGAACAGTGGCGCGATGCAGATCGCGGTTTGTCACGAGAATGTTCTACCCCGGCGGGGCGGCGCGGAGATGTACGTCGCCGACCTCGTCCGGCGACTGTCGGCCGCGGGGCACGAGTTGCACCTGTACGCCGCCCGGTGGGACCCGACCGCGCTGCCGGCCGACGTGGTGATTCACCCGCTCCGCAAGTCGCGCGGTCCGCGGGCCGGCCGGCCCTGGAAATTCAGCGCGACGCTCCGGCAGGCGCTCGCCGTCGACCGGCCGGAAGTCTCCATCAGCTTCGACAAGCTCTTCGGCACCGACGTGTACTACCCGCTCGGCGGCCTGCACGTGGCGACGGCCGCGCATAACCTCCTGAAGCACCAGCCCGGATTCCCGCGGACCATCGCCCGGATGGCGCAATACGTCGAGTCGGCCAACTGGTCGTACTCGCGCATGGAGCGCCGCCTGCTCACCGCGCCGGACCGCCCGCTGTTCGTGGCCAACTCCGCGCTCGTGCGCGAGCACGCGCGGAAGTACTACGGCGTCGACCCGGCCACCGTCCCGGTGATTCACAACGCCATCGACCCGTCGCGGTTCCCCGAGCACGACCGCCCGGCCGTGCGTGTCGCCAACCGCAAGGCGTGGGACCTGGCGGCCGACGACATCGTCGGCGCGGTGGTGGCCATGAACTACCGGCTCAAGGGGCTCGAACCGCTCCTGCGATGCCTGCCGCTGATCCCGAAGGAATCGAAATTCCGGCTCGTCGTCGCGGGCAGCCCGCAGACCCGGCCCTGGCGCCGGCTGGCCCATCGGCTCGGCGTGGCCGACCGGGTCCGCTTCGTCGGGCACTGTGCCGACGTGCGGCGTGTGTTCTACTCCGCCGACTTCTTCATTCACCCGACCTTCTACGATCCGTGCTCGCTGGTCGTCCTCGAGGCGCTGGCCTGCGGTCTGCCGGTGGTCACCACGACCAACAACGGCGCGAGCGAGTTGCTCCGCCTCCCGGCCGAGGGCTATGTCATCCGCGACCCGCACGACCCCGGCGAAATGGCCCGCCCGATCCTCGACCTGCTCGATGACAATCGTCGCGCGGAGATCAGTCGAGCCGCACGAGGCGCGGCCGGCCGGTGGACCTTCGACCACCACGTCCAGGCGTTCGAGCGAATCCTCGGCGGCGTCATCGCGTCGCGGGCGCGCCGGGCGGGTTAGCCCGGCTTTGCGTTGAACCGCCGCCGCCGTATCGTTCCCTCATCCCAGCTCTTCGTCGACGGATGAGGCAAGGCATGCCCGATTCCCTGCACTGGTTGCTCGCGGTCGCCGGCTATCTCGTCGGCGCGATCCCGTTCGGCGTGGTGGTGGCGCGGGCCCGAGGCGTCGACATCTTTCAGGCGGGCAGCGGCAACGTCGGCGCGACCAACGTCGGCCGGGTGCTCGGCAAGAAGTACGGCTTCCTCGTGTTCTTCTTCGACTTCCTCAAAGGCGCGGGCCCCGCGGCCGCGGCGACCTACCTCGCGCCGGCAACAGTCTGGCCCGCGGTCACCGGCCTCGCTGCCGTGATGGGGCACACGTTCTCGCCGTTCCTCCGGTTCCGCGGTGGCAAGGGCGTGGCCACGGCCGGCGGCACGCTGACGGTCCTGATGCCGGGCGCTGCCGGGCTGGCGATTCTCGGTTTCGCCTGCACGATCCTGGCCGGGCAGACGATGTCGCTTGCGTCGATTGTGGCGGCCACCGTGCTGGCAGTATCGCAACTGGCGATGTCGCCCGAAGCATTCGCGCCGGCCAACTTTCTCGCGCTCGTCATCTCCGGGCTGGTGATCGCCCGGCACCGCAGCAACATCGGCCGGATCCGCGCGGGCACCGAGTCGCGGTTGGCCAGTCTGTTTCGGTTCGACTCGTGGATGCCGCCCGTGCATGCGCTCGCGATCGGGCTCTGGGCCGGGGGTGGACTGTTCTTCTCCCTCGGGATCGCGACGTCACTGTTCGACACGTTCAAGCAGTTTGCCGAGGCGCTGCCCGCTTGGTTCCGCCTTGCGGAGCCGGTGGAGGAACTCGGCAGCCGATTGGCCGGGACGGCGATCGGCCCCATGTTCCCGCGTTACTTTTTCATGCAGGCGATCTGCGGCGTAATCGCCACCGGCACGGCCATCGGCTGGCTCATCAGCCGGCCGGGTCGTACATCCCGCTGGCGGGCGGCATTGCTCTTTGTTGCGCTGGTGTGTGTCGCCGTCGGTTGGCCGATCAACCGCAAGGTCAGCGACATGCGTGCGACGCGGTTCGAGAGCACGGCCGCGCGGTCGGCCTTTGCCAATTGGCACCTCGTGAGCCTCGGGCTGAACCTCGGATCGCTCGCGCTGCTGGTGCCGGGGCTCGCGCTGGCCGGCTGTATCGGTCAGCCGTCCATCGGGACAACGAACTCGACGAAGTCGTCCGGAGCCGGTGAGCCGCCCGGCGGGCCGGACCGGTAAAGGTCTTTCCAGCGCAATTGCCCGTCGGCCGAGTGCAGCAGCAGGCGGACCTGGTTTTTGCTCCGCTCGACGCGCACCTCCATGAAGCTCTGGTAGAACGGCGCACGGTTGTAGTTGAAGGCCGAGGCCATCGCTTCGGAGGTCATCGGCCAGGCGTGCCAGTCGCGCACCCACCGCCAGAGCGGCCATTTCAGGGTTGGCGTCTCCTCGTTCAACTTCCGGACGATCGCGTCGGCCCGCGGGTAATGCCCGCACCGCTCGACGGGGAGCGTCCGCGGCCAGTCGAGCGCGGTACCGATGCTCAGGTACGCGCCGCCGCCGCCGTTGACGAAGTGGCGGACGGTCCGCTTCGCCGTCGGCTCGTCGTAATACTCGAAGTCGTGCGTATCGCCGGCCATGCAGATCGATGCGCCGGCCTCGATCAGCGTGGCCGAGAGGTCGCGAAGACCGGGGTTGTCGACGCGCTGGTCGAACCCCCCGGCATAGAACGGATGCCCGGTCAGGGCGAAGATGAACTTCCCCTTCGCCCGTGCCAGGGCCGCGTTGAGCCACTTCCGCTGGTCTTCGTCAATGCACTTCACGATGCCGGTATCGACCATGATCATCGCGAACCGGTCGGTCTGGATTTCCATGTAAGGTGCGTGCTGCTTGCCGCAGGCGATGCCGTACAACGATTGCAACCGCCGGGCCTCCGCGACCATGCCGTCGATCTTGTTTTCGGTGGTGGTCGTGAGTCCGTGGTCGGCTTCGCGCCGGCCGAGCAGTGCGGCCCGGGCCGAGGTCGGCGTCAGGAAATGGGCCATGAACGACTCGCCGGCATCGAACCAGTCGTGATTGCCCGGGATGGCGTAAATCGGCTTCGTGAACCCCTTGAACGGCAGGTAAAACTTCGGCTCGTAGTCGCTCATCGTGCCCGAGGGGTAGATCACGTCGGAGGAGACAACGAGGAACTTGACGTGGTCCTGCCGGCCGACGTCGATGATCCGGTCTTTCAGGCAAAGCTGCGAGGGGTCGCCTTCGCCGGTATCGCCGATCACGATGAAACCGAAATCGCCGGTGCCGTCGATGCCCGGCGGCCGCAGGCGGTGAAACTCGGGGCTTTCGCCGTCGGGCTCGGCCCGGCGGACGGCGCGAACCATTTCCAGTCGCCAATCGTCGGTGCGGTGTGCCGCCCAGTGCTCCCAGATGCCGGTGACCCAGTTTTCGCTGTTGAAGTACCAGGTGAACCCCCAGATCGGGTTCAGGGCGATCAGCACGGCGGCGATTGGCAGGCCGACCTGCATGCCCCAGCCGAGCAGGCCGGTCAGTGAGCCGGCATTGCGTTCGGCCTCGTACGACCCGCGAAGTCGCCGCATCAGCCAGGCCGACCGCAGCCGGGCGACGGGGCCCCGGCCGCCGCCCGAGTCGTAGGCGGCCATGGTCTTGGACCAGCTTCGCCGTTCGATCGGCCGAGTCAGCCACAGGATGAACCAACGGGTCGGCGCGAAAAGAACATAGGTGATGAGCAGACCGAGAACCACGTCGCCGAGTACCGCGCCGACCGGCGAGATCATGCCGACGAGATCCCACGTGGCGTTCATCCGGCCGAAGTGGATCGCGAAGAACGTGATGATGAACATCACGCGCCAGTAGCGGTTGAGCCGCTCGCGCGTGTCGACCTCCGATTCCCACTGCTGGCGCAAAGTCGCGAACTCGGCGTGGGCCGGCAATCCCAGGCGGGCGTCGGGGTGGCAGTCGGGCGTGCCCGGCTTGAATGCCACATCACCCGACCGGCCGACGAGCGTCGTCCAGCCGTCGGAGATCAGCCGCAGGGCGATGGCGATGCCGAGCGAAAAAGCGCCCGAAACGGGCCATTGCAGGGCGATGGCCGCGCCGACGAGAATGTTGAGCACGCCGTCGAGGAACCCGAAGAGGCCCTGCGAACTCTTGCCGCCGCGGACGGCCGAGGCGACGCGGAAGCCGCCGTCGATTACCCACGAGACGCCGAGCAGCATCGCCAGGGCGGGAAAAACGAAACGCTCGACCGCGAGGAGCAGCACTCCGGCGACGATCGACACGCTGCCGCCGAACCACGCGGACTCCAACCGGCGGGTGGCGAGCCCCGCGTGGGCCACGACCGTGTCGATGATGCCCGAGCTGATCAGAATCAGCCCGAGGCAGAACGCGGCCGAGTGGAATGGCAGCAGGGGAAGGGCCCCGGCCAACACGCCGAGGCCCATGAGGAGAACGCCGGCGAACAGCCGGCGAATGAGGGCCGGGCTTCGCGGGGGTGGTGTCGCCGTCGGCGGCATGGCAGATCTCGGAGTCGCGGGTGGAACTCAGAGAGTTTACATGCCGGCCGGGTGTCAGGCCCGGAAGACGTTGGCCGCGGGGTACTTCGCGCCGAGCAGCGGTTCCGACGGTACGCCGAGCCACTTCTCGCAGATCGCCGCATACACCGAGCGGAAGTCGCAGGTGTGCCGGAGGTTGCCCTGCTCGAGTTTCTCGAGATCGGGGTGCTCGCCGATCAGCCCGGGCCGGACCCGGCCGCCGACAAGGAACATCGGCGCGCCGGAGCCGTGATCGGTGCCGCGCGAGCCGTTCTCCTGGGCCCGCCGGCCGAACTCGCTGAAGGTTGCGATCAGCACGCGCTCGCCATGCCCCCGGGCGGCGAGGTCGCCGTAGAACGCGGCAATGGCATTACCGACCTCGGCGAGCAGGTTGGCGTGCGGCCCGTTCGCGCCGCCCTGACCCGAGTGTGTGTCGAAGCCGTCGATGCTGACGTAGAAGATGCGGGCACCCAGGCCGGCGTCGATGAGCTGGGCCGCCAGTCGCAGACGGTTGGCGAGGCCGGTCTGCGGATACGGCACTTTCGGCTGGTAATTGGCGGCGACCTCTTTGAGTCGCCGGGTCGCATCGTAGGTGTTCCCGGCTGTTTTCCGGACGAAGTCGAGGAGGCCGTCGCCGCTGGTGTTCGCGGCCGAGCCTTCGATGATCGATTTCTGCATCCGCGATTCCGCGCCGGTGGTAGTGCCCAGCTTCAGTTGAAAGTCGTCGAGCGACCGGACGGAGGGCGCACGGACGGGCGCTCCCTCGAGCGCGAGCGGGGCCGACTCGTTGTTGCCGGCCAGGTGAAAGGCCGGGCCGTCGATCTGCCGGAGCGCCTTGCCCAGCCAGCCCTCGGAGAGCGACTCGGCCGTGCTCCCGGCATTCCAGATATCCATCGACCGGAAGTGCGACTGGCTCGGGTTCGGATACCCGACGCCGTGAACGATGCCGAGCGCCTGCTTCTCAAGCAGCTTGGCAAACCCGTCGAGCGACGGGTGCAGGCCGAACTGGTCGTCGACCTTCTTTACCTGACTCGACGGGACGCGCAGCGTCGGGCGGTACTGGGCGTAGCGCGGGTGCTTGTGCGGGATGACGGTGTTCAGGCCGTCGTTGCCGCCGGTGAGTTGGACCATCACCAGAATGGTGTCCTTGCCCGCCGGGGCGGCCCGGGCGGTGCGGGCGAGGAAGGCGGGCACGACCGGCGAGCAGGCGACCAGGCTCGACGACTTCAGGAAGTTGCGGCGGCTCCACATATCGGCCTCGGCTTTCCGGAGTGTGTATCTTACGCCAGTTGGAATTCGGGTTGCGCCAGGACGAGGTGACACAGTCCGCGGAGCGGCTGGGCCTCGACGCGCTCGTCGGACCAGAAGGCGGGCCGCTTCTGCCGGCGGGCCTCCTGCAGGAACTGGATCAGTTGCGACTTTGTGCCCGTGCGCAGGTCGCCTTGGAGGAACAGGTCGACGAACAGTTCGACCGGCTGATCGCCCTCGACCTTGCCGAGCGATCTGGCGAGTTGGGCCGGGTCGGTCCGGCTCTTGAAGCGATCATCGTCTGTGGATGTGAGCGCGAGTGCCAGGTTTTGCCGGTAGAGGAGGGTCTGGGCGTTGAGCCAGACTTGGCCGCCGTCCCACCCCTTCACGTTCGGCGGATAGCCGAGCCGCTGGCCGAGGCTCTCCAGGGCGAGCGCGAGCGCGCTGGCCGGCACCCGGCCCTCAAGTGCGTGGACGATGCCGACGGCGAACTCGACCGGCGACTTGACTCGGGCCCGGTACACCGTGTCTGAGAAGAACAGGTTCGATCGCAGGATACGGGCGACCAGTTTGCCGATGTCGAAGTCCCCCGCAAACGCCTCGGCGAGCGGGGCGAGCAATTCGCGGCTTGGGGTGTCGGCCTCCGAGACGAGGTAGCGGTAGAGTTTGCCCACGATGAAGTAGGGGCAGGCGGGCTGTTTCAGGCAGGCTTTCACGATGTCGTCCGCGGACCAGTTCCCCGATTGACCGAATACAGTCTTGGGGGTGGCGTCGTGCTTCGCGGGGTTCAGTCGCCCGCGGCCGTCCTTGATCTCGTAGCCAGTAAAGGCCCTGGCCGCCTCGCGGATGTCGGCCTCGGTGTAGTGGCCGATGCCAAGCGTGAATAGCTCCATCAGTTCGCGAGCGTAATTCTCATTGGGCTGACCGCGGGTGCTGGTCACGGTGTCGAGCCATACGAGCATCGCGGGATCGAGCGTGATCTCCTGCGCCATGTCGCCGAAGTTGCCCAGCGACTGGCGGTACAGCAGGTCGTACATGCCGATCATCGCGCCGGTGTTGTTCACCTTGGCGTTCGAGGTGGCAAAGTGATTGTGCCAGAAGAGCGTCAACTTTTCGCGGAGCGGGTGCTTCGATTCCAGAAGTCGCTTGAGCCACCACGAGGAAAGCTGGAAGCCGTTGTTGGCCTTGGTGATGGCCGGGGGGAACGGTTCGGCGTCCGGCCCTCCAGCGAGCAGCGCGTCGACGGTCTTCTCCGGCCCCGATGACAGGCCGGCCTGCAGCTCAGCCCAGTTGGCCCCGAAGGCGGCCCGGCGATAGAGGTGCCCGACCCGTTGGAGATTCCACGGGGCGGCGGCCGAGGGCGCGTACGCGGCCCAGGCCCATCGCGGATCGATGTTCACGAGCCACCTCCGGTTCGGGCCGGGCGATGGTGAAAGTCGAGTCGCATGTCGTCGGCCGAATAGTTGACCTCGATGCCGACGCTGCCCAGCGTGCGGACCCAGTCGATGAACCGGGCCGCCTCCTTGCGGGCGTCGTCGGCCGAGACGGCGCGATCGAGGATCGTCTGCGTGAGCAGTTGATCCTCGACGGCCTTCAGCACTGTCGCGCCGCCCGCGCCGTAAACGCGCAGGCGGGACGTGGCGGCTTCGCCGACTCCGGGTTTGGCGTTGAGCAGCGGGATCAGTTCCCGGGCCAGTTCAACTGTGGACGAAACGACATACTGATCTCCGACCCGGCCGAAACACGGGCTGAAGTTGAAGCGGAATCCCGCGCCGTCGCCCTCGACGGTCTTGGATTCGGGAAAGCGGTAGGTGATGAGCTTCGCTTCGCCGATAGTCTCCTCGGCATACTTGAACTGCGCGCCCGCGCCGCCGATGAAGGCCGCAAGGCGAAGGATCGCATTCATGGCATTGGGATAGGCCGGGTCGCGGATGTCGGACACGAAGGCGAACGCGGGGATGGGCTGATCCGGCCGTTTCGCATAACCGGGCTTCGACTGATGGGTGACCACGACGCGGTGGTGCGTGCCCATCCCGGCGAGGATCTCGCTGAGTCGTCGGCCGCCGAGGAACCGGCCGAGGTCCTTCTCTGCTTTCTCCAGATCCTGGCGGGTCTTCTCCGTAAGCAGCTTTTCGCGGTCGTTCCACAGGCGGCTCAGGTCGAGGTAGAAACTCGTGGAAAGCAATACGTCTTTCGGTTCGAGCAGCGGCAGCGATCCGGGCGACTTGTCGGCGGGGTAGTGCAGCGCGAGACCGGAGGGCGTCGCCTGCCGGCCCGCGGGCATCCGGATCGTGCCGGTCATCCCGTCGGCTGAGCGCGTCAGCGCGCCGGCCACGCCCGGTGCCTTGCCCAGGGTGTCGATGATGCCCTGGAACAGGATCAACTGAATCAGGTCGCCCTTGGGATATTCGTACGCCTGCTTCGCTTCGGGCTGCTCGTGGAGCCGCTCGGTGCTGGCGACGAACCATGCGAGCGGGTCGCGGGGTAGGAGATCGCGGGCCGCCTTTGCCCGCCCGGCCGATTCGAAACTCTGGGCCGGCCCGTCGAGATGCAGGTCAATCCCCGCGCGGATCGCTTCACGCTTGTTGGAAAGGAACATTACCGGGCCCGACAAGGCCACGAAGGCGTTCGGGCCGACCTGATAGCCGGTGACACCCCGGTACTCGGCCGACGCGATCTTGGCGTCGTCGGCCCGGGGAGCGGATTTGATCACGTCGAGGGCGACAGCGAGAGCCTTCTTCAGAAGCGGTTCGTCGGTCGCGTGGACGATGAGCATGACGCCCGAGCTATCCCCGGCAAACCGGATGCCGAGGCACGCGCCCTTGCCCGCCAGCGCGTCGAGCAGGTCGGGCCAGGGCTTGCCGAGTTCCTTCTCGAAGTGCCGGACCAAGTCGCGAAGTTGGCGGCTGGAGGTGGAAGCAAGTTGCTCTCGGACAGCCTCGAAGGCCGTGAGTTCCTGCAGGACCGGGTAGCCGGCCACGGATTCCACGAGCAGCCGCGGGCGGTCGACGACGAGGGCGGCATCGGCCTGTTTGGGCAGCAGTTGCAGGAGCGTGGCGGGCTCACCGGCCCGGCCCGGCCCGACGAGGCCGAGCCCCACGAGGATTGCGGGGAGCCATCTCATACTCGTTACCCCCGGCCGACGGAATCAGGTCTGCGAGGGATACCGGCCGGCCCGGCATCCGGTTTCAGTTTGTCGTTGGCCCGCCTGCCGCCACAATGTACCACAACCGGTCTCAATCGATAGGGGTCGGGCCGTACTGAATGGAGGAGCAGCTATGCCGATGGGATCTCGCCGGGCCTTTCTCTCGACGGCCGCGGCCGCCGTTGCCGCCAGCGGTCTGCGGGCCGCCGACACGCCGGCCAAGCCGCGGCGCACCCGCATCGGCGTATCGACCTACTCCTTCTGGCAGTTCAAGCGCGACATCTGGCGCGACGTCGACAAGTGCATCGATGCCGCCGCCGAGATGGAGTTCGACGGCGTGGAACTCCTCCACGTCCAGATGACCGACGAATCGAATGCCGCGCTGCAACGGCACAAGCGGAACGCGTTCCGCAACGGCCTGGACCTGATGGGCTTCTCCACCCACCAGACCTTCCTCTCGCCCGACCCGGCGGTCCGGCAGAAGAACATCGACATCACGATCAAGCAGATCGAGCTGGCCTACGCGCTCGGCATCCCGACGATGCGGATCAACACCGGGCGGTGGGGTACGACCAAGAGCTTCGACGCGCTCATGGCCCAGCGGGGCAACGAGGCGTCGCTGCCCGGCCACACTGAGGACGAAGCGTACGGCTGGGTGACGGACTCCATCGCGAAGTGCGTGCCGACGGCGGAGAAGTGCGGCGTGACGCTCGGCCTCGAAAACCACTGGGGCCTCGGCAAGACTCCCGAGGGCGTGCTGCGAATCGTCAACGCGATCAAGTCGCCCTGGCTGCAGGTGACGCTGGACACGGGCAACTTCTTCGAGAATCCGTACGACCGACTCGAAATGCTCGCGCCGCAGGCGGTGCTGGTGCAGGCCAAGACGTATTACGGAGGCGGGATCTGGTATCAGGTGGATCTGGACTACGACCGGATCGCCGCGATGCTCCGCAAGCACAAGTACCGCGGCTACGTCTCGCTCGAGTTCGAGGGCAAGGACGATCCGGCCCAGGCGGTGCCGCGAAGCCTCGAGATGCTGCGCAAAGCGTTTGCGTCGGCGTGATCGAATAACTCAAGTCTCCGGCCCCGCCGGTCCGATGCTCTGCGCATACGCGCGCACCCCGCGAACGGGTGCGCGCCGACACGGACAGTCGTCGTACAAGAGGGGGAACGGATGTTCCGGTTCCTGGGTCGCCTCGCGGTCAATCATGCCGGGTGGATCTGCGGGGCGTGGGTCGGCGTCGCCATCGCGCTGACGCTGATCGCCCCCTCCTGGCGGGCCAAGGCGCAGGACGACGACGTCCGGTTCCTCCCGGCCGACACGCCCAGCGTCCGGGCGTACGCCCTGTTGGAGCAGGCATTTCCGCAAGACGTGTGTGCCAGCCGGGCGATGTTTGTCGTCGAGCGGCCCGGCTCGCCGTTCAGTACCGAAGACCTCGCGACCGTCGACAAGCTCACCGACTCTATTCTGCAACTGAAGCGGGACGAACCCGCGCTGCAAATCACGGGCGTCGCGGGGCGGAAGGACCCACTTATCGGGCAGCGCCTCATCAGCAGTGACGGCCATGCCGCGCTGATTCAGGTGTCGCTCGCCACGCCGTATCTTGCCAATCAAACCCGTGTGACTGTCGATCGCTGCGAGGAGACCCTGCGTGCGGAACTCGGGCAGTCCGGGCTGAGCCTGTACGTGACCGGGCCCGCAGGCGTGGGCCGGGATCTGGTGAAGGCCGGCACGGAGAGCCTGGACCAGACGACGATCGCGACGGTAATCCTCGTCATCGTCGTGCTGCTCGCCGTCTACCGCGCCCCGTTGCTCGCCCTGATTCCGCTCATCACCATCGGCATCTCGGCATGGGTCGCCCTGCAATTGCTCGCGCTCGCCACGCTGATCCCCGGAGTGCGCCTGGTCAACATCAGCCAGGTGTTCGCCATTGTGATTCTGTTCGGTGCGGGCACGGATTACTGCCTGTTCCTGATCGCCCGGTACCGCGAGGAATTGGAGCGTGGCAAGGACAATGCCCAGAGCGTTCGCCGGAGTGTCGCGGCTGTCGGCGAGGCGCTGGCCGCCAGCGCGGGGACAGTGATCTGCGGGCTGGCGATGATGGGCTTTGCCGAATTCGCCAAGATCCGCAGCGCGGGGCCGGTGATCGCTTTGGCCCTGGCCGTGGGTCTCGTCGCCTCGCTGACGCTGACGCCGGCCCTGCTGCACGTGTTCGGTGCGACGGCATTCTGGCCCGGGCGGGTCGCCGTGCGAGTCCGCGGCGAGAAGCTTCGGCCGACGTTCTGGAGCAAGGTCGCCCGGATTGTCGTCCGGCACCCCGGGCCGGTGTGGTGCGGTACATTCGCGTGCCTGCTCCCACTGGCGGCCATCGGCTTGTGGGTCAAGCCGGCCTTTTCGCCGGTCGGCGACCTCCGGCCGGGCGCAGGCAGCGTGATCGGTCTCGAAGTCATCAAGAAGCGATTCTCCGCCGGCGAGACGGGGCCTGTCACCGTCCTGCTGGCGTCACCCGAGTCATGGGAATCCACCGACGGCCGGGCGAAGATCAAGCGACTGACCGCCGCGCTGGCCCGCATCGACAACGTCAGCGAAGTCCGCAGCCTGTCGCAGCCGCTGGGCAAGCCGGGCGGCATCCTGTCGATGTTCGGCAAGATGGACCCGGCCCGGGCGCATTACCTGTCTACGCTCAAGGAAGGCACGCACAAGTACGTCACCCGCGTCGACGTGGTGCTGAAGTCCGATCCGTTCAAACTGGAAAGTCTGGCGAGCCTCGACACCATCCGGCACCTGATGGACGAGATGCTGCCCGAGAATTCGCAGGTCCGAGCCGAGTTGCACGGCGTGACCGCGAACACGAAGGACATGGCCGAGGTGATCGACCGCGACCGCACCAAGGTCAATCTGCTCGTCCTCGCCGGCGTGTTTCTGATTCTGCTCGCGCTGGTCCGCCAGGGCTGGCTGGCCGCCTATCTGCTCGCGACCGTGCTGTTCAGCTATTACGCGACGCTCGGGGCAACTGCGCTCTTCGCCGCCGCGTGGACCGGCCAGCAATTCGGCTCCATCGAGTGGCGGGTGCCGTTCTTCCTTTTCACGATTCTGGTCGCCGTGGGCGAAGACTACAACATTCTCATGGTCACCCGGGCCGTGCAGGAACGGAAGAAGCACGGTGCAATCAAAGGCATCCGCCGGGGTATCGCGAAGACCGGCGGTACGATCACCGCCTGCGGCGTCATCATGGCGGGCACGTTCGCGACGCTCATGCTCGCAGGGCTCGGCACGCTGGTGCAAGTCGGATTCGCGCTCGCGCTGGGCGTGCTGCTCGACACCATGCTGATCCGCCCGCTGCTGGTGCCCGCCTTCCTGCTGATGGTCTGGCGTGACGAAGAGCCGCCCCGGTCCGCCGACGTCGCACTCAAGATTCGCGAGGCGGCCTAGGCGTCGACGGTGGGGATCAGCCGGCCGAGCAGTTCATGCAATTGAGTCGTGGCCGGGCCGTCGCGCAACTGCAGGCCGATGCGGAGCGACCAGAGTGCGTGCCCCGCGAGGTCACGCAATCGCAATTTGACCACGTCCTTTTGCGTTGTCAGTACCGGTGTGTCGGCCGGCAGTGCCTGGGCCCATGTTCGCAGATCATCGACGTCGGCACGGGTGTAGTTGTGATGATCGGGGTATGTCCGCCAGGCGATCACATCCGTCTTGAGATCGGCGAGCGTTTGCCGAAATGACTCGGGGTTGCCGAGCCCGCAGAACGCTGCGACTCGCTGCCCGGCAAACGCCTCGGGTACCGCAGTCTCGCCCGATTCCCGGTGCCATTGCAGCGGAATATGATTCGCTTCGATCAACGGCCCTGCGCAGTACTTTCGGACACGCGCGGTGATGGTGCTCAGCGTGGCGGCATCGGCCTGGGCCGATCGGGTGATGATGACGGCCCCGGCCCGACCCAATGCTGAAACGGGCTCTCGAAGCAGGCCGCGAGGCAGCAGGTGTCCGTAACCCCACGGATTGGTCGCGTCGATCAGCACTATGTCGAGGTCGCGGGCCAGTTTGCGGTGCTGGAATCCGTCGTCGAGGATCAGAGCTTCGGCTTCCAGTTCCTCGACGGCGGTTTGGGCGATCGCGACGCGGTCGGGCGACTGGAGATGTGGAACGTCCGGCAGGTTGTCCTCGAGGACCAGCGCCTCGTCATTGGGCCCGGACTCGGAACCGTAGCCCCGACTCAGGATGACCGGGCGGATGCCGCGGTCGCGGAGGGAGCGGGCGATCAGTTCCACGGTGGGGGTTTTTCCCGTTCCACCGACGGTCAGGTTGCCGATACTGATGACCGGTACCGGTGGCCGAAACCCGGGATGACGAGTGAACGTGCGGTCACGCCATCGGGTGCCGAGGCCGTAGGCCAGGCTCGCAAGCCACAGGCCGCCGCGGGCAAACGACGCCAGCGGTCCGCGGGCGCGCCCGCTGACGAGGTCGAGTAGTCGGCCGTGGGCTTTGCGCGATTTCATGATTCTGGTATAGGGGCGATTCATGGCTCCGTTCGCACTGTGGTTGGCGCTGCTGCCGGACGTCGAACGTCCGCTGCCCGCCATTCTGCCGCGCGACGCGTCTGCCGCCGTCAGCCCACTGGAAGTTGTCGTCGCCCCGGAGTCGGCCGGATCCGGCCTGTCGCTGGACATCCAGCCGCGGGTCTTTGTCGCCCGCGGCAATGCCGGAGACGGCGAACTGAGCATGCGGCGCGATGGTGACCGTCAACAAGCCAGGACCCGCGTCGGCACCGACTGGGCCGCCGTCACCGGTCAACTGAGCATCCGCGACCCGGACTTCGTCCGGAACGATCCGCTGCGTCGCGGCCCGGGTTGGGCCACCGACGAGACGGTTCAGGTCCCGCTCAGCGACATGCTCTTCGTCTTCGGGGCGGTGGATGCCGAGAGCAAGTCGGTCGAGCAACAGCAGCACAAATGGGCGACGAAGACGGGCGTCGGCATGAAGTTCCGACCCTGGTTGCTCGACGAGGTCGTCCAACTCCGTACCGGCCCGGCCGTACGTTACGAAGACCCCGATCACCCGACGCGGTCGGCCACTCCCGAACGGTCCGAGTTGTTTCTCGAAGTCTCGACCAAGCTGCCGCTGCCGGTCGTCGGGCCGATCAACCTGAACTACACCGGAGCGGCCATCCCACCGGTCACCACGAACGAAAGAGAGCGGATCAAGCAGGACGTCCGGTTTGCCATGCCGCTGTCGCAGGCGTCGCAGTTTCATTTCGGGGCGAAGTGGTGGAGCGAAGATCAGCCCACGCCGACGCCATTCATCGACCGGGCACAGCTTTACCTCGGCGTACAGATCAAGCGGTAGGCGTTATCGGCCGGGATCGGTGAACACCATCGCACCGCACCCTTCGGGCCGGGGGATCACGTCGGCCGGGACACCCGCGCTGCGGATGCCCTTCCCGGGAATGATCCGCACGGCATTCATCGCCCAGGCCTTGCCCGGCGGAATCGGGTCGCCGGTCAGGTCGGACAGTTTGATCGCCGCCTCGATCGTGTAACCGGTCTTCTCGCTGACCGAGGAAATGTACCACTTCGGATTCCATGAGTTGTCGCCCCAGCAATCTTCGGCAGCAGCCCCGCGCTGGTCGATTCGGAACCGGTAGTAGGTCGCGTAATCGCGATCGAGGTCGAGCAGGATCTCGACGCGGTCGAACTTGTCGACATCCATGTCGCGCGTCCGCCGTTCGACGGCGGGGCGATACCCGGCCTCGGGGTGGCTCGCTTCGATGCCGATGTACAGATACTCGTCGTCGTAGGCGTAGCGGACGCGCGTGGCGTATTCGTCGCCGGTCGGTTTGAGTGTGACCGGTACGACGTCCTGCCAGCACTTGTCGTCGAGCTTGCCGTCGAGCATCGGGCGCGACGACGTCTTTCGGCACTGGGCGGCGAACCGCGGCGTCGGGCCGTTCCGCTCGGCAATCCACAGTTCCTGGCGGGCGCAGGTACGCCAGGCGTCGTCGCCGGCCTGGCCCGCCTGATCGGCGATGAACCGGCGAATCCAGCCCTTGCCGCCGTCGGCATCGCCCAGTTGACGCTTGGCGGCGAGCAGTGGGAGCATGAGCGCGGGGTCTTCCGCCGCCAGCGTGCCCTGGGCCCGGATTTTCGGCTCGAGGGCAATGGCCGACTGATACCACTTCCTTGCGGCCACGGGGTCGGAGATGACGGCCGTGGAGTGCGTCGATGTGCCCTCGGCCAGCGGTTTGACGCCGCTGTTGTTGTTGTAAACTTCCTTCTCGCCGGTAATCGTCGTGAACTCGATGCGCTGCAGGCCGATGGTCTGCCTCAGCTCGAACCGTCGGCGTGCCTCGCTACTTGACTGATAGCGGACCAGCCAGCGCAGGGCTTCGAGCCCGGCCGGCTCCTTGGCGTACCGCTCGGCCGCGATCTGATACGTCTCCCGCGCCAGGTCCCATTGGCCCGACCGGGCGTATTGCATCGCCAGCGCGGTCATCGCGTTCGCGCCCTGCTCCTCGGGCATCTTGTTCAGGGCCGCCTGGATGCGGGGCAACACGGTGCCCGGGTCGCCGACGATCGGGTGCTGCGAATGGGCGAGGGCGTTGAGCGTCTGCATTTCCCGGTCGGGCTTGCGGTCGGCCCGGCTCAGGTCGACCGACCGGCGGGCCGGGCTGCCCGGCGTGTGCGGAATGCCGTCCATCACGCCACCACGACCCTGTCCGGCGGGCAGCGTGGTTTGCAGTAGCCGGAGCCCGCGCTGCTTCGGGAGCGCGGGGCCATCGCCGAGCAGGCCCGTGAGTCGGTGGGCGAGTTCCCGCGGCGTCTCCGATTGGCCCTGTGCGAGGTCCGACGTAGGGACGATCACGTGCGGCGCGCCGGGGCCGTCCCAGAGGCAGTACACCTTCTTGACCTTCGCCGCATCGAGCCGGGCGGGCAGCAACTGCTCGGCGTCGGCCGCATCGCGGACCGCGGATTCGATCAACTCGACGAGGATCGACTCGGCCGGGCTTCCGGCAAAGTCGACAACGACCACATCCGGCTGCCAGACGCGCAGTGCCACCGTCAGCCGGCGAGTCAGTTCCTCCAGCGCCTTGCCGGAGTGGGCGATGTTCCAATGTTTGACGAGATCGTCGCGCTCACCGGCATCGAGGTGGGCCGGCGCGTCGAAGTTGGCGAACGTGGCCGAGGCGGCTCCGCCCGCTTTGCGGACGGCCGCGCTGAGCTTAGCGTCGGTGTCGCCGGGGGCGGCCACGACGAGGCTGGCGATCCGATAGTCGTCGGCGCCGCCCAGTCGGGCGACCACATCGAGCGGGACGTTGCGGCCGCGAGCGCTGATGCACAGGATCGCGGGCCGGCAGTTGCCGCGGAGCACTGTCCAAGTCTGCCCGCCGTTCTTCGTCCCGACGATGGTGCCGAGATCACCGACGGCCCAACCGTTGGTCGCGTCGAGCAGCGTGACCGCGTGCAGCGGGGTCGGCTGACCGGTGGCGCGGGCAGCCCAGGTTTTGCCGGCATCTTCGCTGATGAGGGCGAACGAGCCGGGGTTGCCCACGACGCAGATCTGGTCGCCGTGAATGGCGACGCCGTGAAAGTCGCACACGCCGGCAAGTTCGGGGGGCAGCGGCAGCGAGGCGTAGCTAAACTTCCGGCCGGCATCGTCGCTGACGAGGATGAGCCCGGACTGGCCGACGGCGACAACGGTGTTGCCGGCCTGGGCGACTGCGTGAACAATGCGGCCACGGGGCACATCGACCTCGGTGGGCGCCAGGACCTGGCCGCGGAGCGTCATTACGCGCGAACTCTCGCCGACGAGGGTAGCCGCGCCCGGGCCGGTAAAGGTCGCGCCGCGCCATTGGCCCGCGGGACCCGGCACCGCCTGCCAGCTCACGCCGCCGTCGGAGGTCTGGTGGATGCCCGAGGGGAATCGGTCGTTGCCCGCGCCCACGGCGAGGCCCTGGCGGTCGTCGAAGAAGTGGACGGCGTGCAGGCCAGGCAACATGCCGCGGGCATGTCGGGTCCATGTCAGCCCGCCGTCACGGGTGGTAAGGAGGACGCCGGCCGAGCTACCGGTCGCCTGCACTTCTTCCCGCCCGGCCATAAATCCGATGTAAGGGGTGATGAACTGGACTGAGTGGATCGTGCCGCGGGTGGCGACCGGCTGGCGTTCCCAGCTCACGCCGCCATCGATCGTGTGCCAGACCACGCCGTCGGCTCCGGCCGCCCAGCCCTCGTTGCGGTCGACGAACCGGACCGCATGGAGCGGGGCATCGAGCTCGGCCGTGGATGCCAGGAGAGCGGCACAGAGAACGAGGTGCATCCTGCACTCTCCATTGAGCGGAATCGGCGAAATGCGACGCGATCAGTCGAACATCCAGTAGCGGACGATGCAGTACAGCGCGTTGAACGCGTCCTTCAGGCCGATCTTCTTGCCTTCCTCGTACGTCCGGCCGCTGTAGCTGATCGGCACCTCGTAAATGCGCCACGACGGATTCTTTTTCTTGGCCACCTTGGCGGTGATCTCCGGCTCGAAGCCGAACCGGTCGCTCTTGAGGTTGATGCCGTCGAGCACCTCCCGGCGGAAGACCTTGTAGCAGGTCTCCATGTCCGTGAGGTTGATGTTCGTGAACATGTTGGAGAGCGTGGTCAGCATCGTGTTGGCCACCGAGTGCCAGTAGTAGAGCACGCGGTGCTGGTCGCCGATGAACCGGGAGCCGAAGACCACGTCGGCCCGGTTGTCGATGATGGGCTGAATGAGCCGGGGGTACTCGGCCGGATCGTATTCGAGGTCGGCATCCTGCACGAGGACGACATCTCCGGTGCAGTGCTTGAAGCCGGTGCGCAGGGCCGCGCCTTTGCCCTGGTTCACTTCCTGATAAATGATGGTGATATCGTCCTGCCCCTCGTACTCGCGAAGCATGTCGCGGGTGCCGTCGGTGGAGCAGTCGTCGACGATCACGAGTTCCTTGGGGATCGGCACGTCGCGGACCCGGCGGAGGATTTCGTGGAGGTAACGCTTTTCGTTGAAGACCGGGATGACGACGGAAAGCTTGAAGCCGGTCGGGATCGGGTAGATGCCGAGTTGCCGGCACGCTCCGTCGCCGAGGAGCTTCTGCAGGACTTCAACTCGGTCAATGGCGTCGAGTTGAGAAACGAGCCTGTCAAGTTCAGCGGGGCGGGGGTCGTCGGCCGTCCGGTATGTGCGCGTGGATGTGGCTACGAGACTCACGGGTGTCGCTCCTTCGACAGATGCCGGATTATCCGCGGCCCGGCAACCGCGCGTCAACCCGAAATATCGGTGGTGGAATGCACGAAAACCAGACGTTTTCTGCGATCCAGCTCGCCTTGCGGGTTTCACGTCTCTCCATTAGTTTACGAATCCCCCAAGGAAGGGGCCCTATCCTCGAACGGAGTCGGCCATGACCGGCGTACCTCTCTGCGACCTGCAAGCCCAGTACCGTCCGCTGCAAAGCGAAATCGAACGCGCCGTATGCCGGGTACTGGCCAGCGGGCAGGCGATCCTGGGCCCCGAAGTGGCCGCACTCGAAAAAGAAGTCGCGTCCTACTGCGGGGCCGCCTACGGGGTCGGCTGCGGTTCGGGGACGGACGCCATCTCGCTCGCGCTGCACGCGCTGGGCATCGGGGCCGGCGACGAAGTCATCATCCCGCCGTTCACGTTCTTCGCGACGGCCGGTTGCGTGGTCCGCACCGGCGCGACGCCCGTCTTCGCCGACATCTGCCCCGATACGTTCAACATCGACCCGGAACAGATCGAGCGGAAGATCACGCCGCGCACGAAGGCGATCATGCCCGTGCACCTGTACGGCCAGTGTGCCGACATGAAGCCGATCTGGGAGATCGCGGCGAAGCACGGCCTGCCGGTCATTGAAGACGCGGCCCAGGCGTTCGGCGCGGAGTACCAGGGCAAGAAGGCCGGCAGCCTCGGGGCCATCGCCTGCTACAGCTTTTACCCGACCAAGAACCTCGGCACCTACGGCGACGCCGGCCTGAGCGTCACCAGCGACCCCGAGTGGACGGAGCGGATGCAGGTCTACCGCCTGCACGGCATGAAACCGAAGTACCACCACCAGGTGGTCGGGTGGATGGGCCGGATCGACGCGATCCACGCCGCGATCCTGCGGGTGAAACTGCCGCACGTCGACGGCTGGCTGCAGAAGCGGCGCAACGCCGCCTCCCGGTACGACCGGCTGATTTCCGACGCCGGTCTCGATGGCTGGATCACCCGGCCCGTCGAGGCGAAGGACTGCTTCCACACCTACAACCAGTACGTCGTCCGCGTCGGCGAGGGGCACCGCGACGCGCTGGTCAAGCACTTCCAGGCCGAGAAGATCGGCTACGAGATCTACTACCCGATGCCGCTCCACCTGCAGCAATGCCTGAAGCACCTGGGGTACGGGCACGGCGATTTCCCGGTCAGCGAGGCCGCGACGCGATGCGTCCTAGCCCTGCCGATGTTCCCGGAGATCACGCTGGAGCAGCAGACGCGGGTGGTGGAATCGATTTCCGCGTTCCGCAGCCAGGCAACGCCGATGCGTCGGGCGGCCTGATCCCGCGGTTTTCTCTTTGACCCGGCCCGGCACAGAATGGTATGCTTGTCCCGTTCTGTGCCGGGGCTGGGCCTGATGACCGGTCTGACCTATTTCAAGCGGTTTCGGATGGAGATCGACCTCCGTCCGCCGTTGCTCCCCGTACCGGACGTACCGGAAGATTACCTGCTGATCCCGTGGGACGACGGCCTGCTGGCCCGGCACGCCGACACGAAGTGGCGCTGCTTCCGCGACGAGATTGATTCCGAAGTGTTCCCGAGTCTGGCCGAGCAGGCCGGGTGCCTCAAACTCATGGAAGCGATCCGCTACCGGCCCGGCTTCTGTGCCGGCGCGACCTGGCTGCTGGCGCGAGGGCTGGAGTACGTCGGCACCATTCAGGGCGTTCGCGACGCGCACGGCCACGGGGCCATTCAGAACGTCGGCATCGACCCCCGACACCGCGGGAGGGGGCTCGGCTCGCTGCTCGTTCTGCGGGCGTTGCACGGATTCCGCGAAGTCGGCGTGGTCAAAGCCGTGCTGGAAGTGACCGCCCGCAACGGCGGCGCGCTCGAGTTGTATCGCCGGCTGGGCTTCCGGGCCCGGCGCACGGTGTACAAGACGGCGGAGCAGAACCCGGCTCTGGTCGCCGAACGACTCGCCGTGCGATAACAATACCCGCTACGCCTGACACTGCGAGCGGAGAACGGGACATTGCCCGCATCGGTTTACTCCCACACGTTTCCTAACGGCCTGACCCTGCTCTGCGAGCCGATGTCGCACGTGCGCTCGGCCGCGCTGAACATCCTCGTCCCCGCCGGGTGCGTCTACGATCCGCCGGCCAACGCCGGGATCGGCTCGCTGGTCAGTGAATTGATCACCCGCGGTGCGGGCGACCTGGACAGCCGGGCGCTCACGCTGGCCTTCGACAACCTCGGGCTCGACCGCAGCGAGAGCGTTGGCTCGATCCACATGCGGTTTGCCGCGGCGACCCTGGCGCGCAACTTGAATGCCGCGCTGGAGCTTTATTCCGACGTGCTGCTCCGGCCGCACCTCCCGGAGGACGAGCTCGAACCCGTGCAGATGCTCGCGCTGCAGGACCTGCAGGGGCTCGAAGACGAGCCGCGGCAGAAGGCGCTGCTGGA
This sequence comes from Gemmataceae bacterium, assembly GCA_019694755.1. Lineage (GTDB taxonomy): Bacteria > Planctomycetota > Planctomycetia > Gemmatales > Gemmataceae > JAIBBI01. The sequence continues at coordinate 12,582 of JAIBBI010000040.1, read as the reverse complement.
GTTGCGCCGCCGGCATTACCCCGCCCCGCTCAGTAACGACCGCATGGGCACCGCGGAGGGGATCAAGGCGACGACCATTGAAAAGATCCGCAAACACTGGAGCGAGTACATCCGGCCCAACGGTGCGATCATATCGGTGGCCGGGAACGTCGAGTGGGAGCCGCTGCGGGACCTCGTCGGGAGACTGTTTGCAGGCTGGCAGGCGGGGGAGGACCATCCGCTGACCTACGGCTCGGCCCCGGGCGGAAGCTCGCACATCACCAAAGACACGGCCCAGACGCAGATCGGAATCGCCTACCCCAGTGTGCCGTTCGGCCATGCCGACTATTACGCCGCGATGGGCGCGGTCAACATCCTGTCGGGCGGCATGAGCTCCCGGCTATTTACCCACGTACGGGAAGAGCGCGGCCTGTGCTATGCCGTGTGGGCCAGCTATGCCACTTTCCGCGATCGCGGCAGCGTGCTGGCCTATGCCGGCACCACGACCGAGCGGGCCCAGGAAACGCTGGACGTGACCGTTCGCGAGTTGAAGCGACTCGTCGATGGCATCGAGGCGGACGAGGTCGACCGCGTGAAAGCCGGGCTGAAGTCTTCGCTGATCATGCAGGAAGAGAGCACGGGCGCACGGGCGGCATCGATCGCCAGCGACTGGTACTACCTGAACCGGGTGCGGACGTTCGACGAAATCCAGTCGGCGATTGACGGGCTGACGCCGGACTCGATCATCGGGCACTTGAAGCGCTACCCGGCGAAGGACTTCACAATGGTGACGCTGGGCCGGGAGCCGCTGAAGATCCCGGAATGACGGTGGGCTCAGGCCGGGAACATGGCCCGGTATCGCTGGACTTCGCGGGCCAGGATCTTGTAGAGCAAGAATGCCAGAAGCACGTCGATTATGCGCTCGGTGATCCCACCGATCATCGGCATCCCGCTGACGAATAACCAACTGAACGCGTATGTGCAGCCGATGATGACCGGCCCGAACCGCCCAGCGTAGCTGAACGGGTAGCGGTGGTCGAAGAGCATTTTTCCGAGCGTTCGGATTTCCGACCAGAGGTCGAAGAGCAGCCAGCCGGGCCGGTCGGGCGCGGGCGGCACAGGCATGGCGTCGGCGGCGGCATCGACGGGCCGGGCCATGCTGCCGGACGGGTCGCTCTTGAGGGGCAGCAGCATTTTCCCGGCATCGACGATGACCCCCGCGGAGTCGCGGAGCGACTTCATGGGGGAACGCTTCATCCGGACGACGACCCGCTCGGCGACGCGCTCTTCCATGAGTTGCGTGTCTTGGAGGGCGGCGACGGACGCTTCGAGCCGGCGCAAGCGCGACTCGACTTCGGACGGGTGTTCGGCCGCAGCGTAGTTGACGGGCAAGCTGGATTCGACCATGGTAACTCCCGGAGGGCCGGGGCCCCTGACGGGTTATTCGCTACCACGATACCGATATTGAAGCGGGCTGAGAAGAGGACCACCCCGCCGGAGGGGCCGGCGGGGTGGGAATTCGGTCAGTTGACGAGGTTCTTGAGGCCCTTCATGACCACCGGCTTGACGCGGGTGCTGGCGGGCTTCGGCTTCACTTCCATCATTTCGCCCGGCTTGAAGGGGTTGGGCTTCATGCCGCCCTTGGTGGCGGGCTTGATGACCTTCTTGAGGCGGAGGAGGCCCGGCAACACGAACACGCCGGGGCCCTTCTTGCCCAGTTCTTTAGCGATCAGCCCTTCCAGGGCTTCAAAAAAACCGGCGACCTGCTTGCGGGTCAGGCCGGTGGCCTCGGCCAGCGCCTGGTAGGTCGCGCTCTTGTTCATCGGCTTGGCAGCCTTCTTGTCAGCCATGAGCATTCCCCTCACTGGGAGCAAAAAGAAAATCGTCTGCGGCTCAGGCTAAGGATCAGAAAGCCCGAAGTCAACAAAAAACCCCGGAAAATCCGGTATTTCAACCGGGGCTCCCGCCCACTCCGGGGAATAGATTTGACACCGCTCGTCCGACCGTCGATGATACGGGAAGGTGGATTTGCGGAGGATGTCATGCGCGACGACGACCTGCCCGGCCTGGCGGCGGCCCGGATTCTGATGATCGAGACGCCCGCCGACAAAGTCCAGCTCCCGCCGCCGCCGCCGTCGCGGGTCGACGAGTCGGCTATGCTCTGGCGGCCGCTCGACGAGGTCGACAACGACAACCGCGTCGCGCTCGCCCCGCCGGACGACGGAGCGGCCAGCGCGGCCGGCGTCTGGATGGGCATGACCATGCTGCACGCCGTCATGGTCGACGCCCGCCCGGAACTGGTGAAGGAAGAACCGCGGAAGAACCGGAAAGACGAAGAAGAACCGAGAGACGCATAGCTGCACAATCATATCGCGAAGGTTTACACCCAAGGTCGATGGCGCCACGTTTAATGCGATCGAGCGGTAAGCCGGCCGTAGTGGCCGACCGATCGATTTGGCCAGCAACGCTAGGATGCAACACGACCAGTCCCGGGAATGATGGCCCATTACTGCGATTCAATAAGAGCTTGTCGTATTGCAGCTTGCAGAAGTGAATTAGTTGTCCCGAACCGCCGGCAACGTAACTTATCTCTTGTCATTATTCCCCGCCGCACCGGACCGCGTTCATGCCGTCGTACAATCCGCGTTTGGTCGAGCCGCGCTGGCAGAGATACTGGGACGATCACCGCACGTTTGCCACGCCCGACACCTCGGATAAGCCGAAGTTCTACATTCTCGACATGTTCCCGTACCCGAGCGGGGCGGGCCTGCACGTCGGGCATCCGGAAGGTTACACAGCGACCGACATCCTCACCCGCTACCGCCGGGCGAAGGGCTTTCACGTCCTGCACCCGATGGGCTGGGACGCGTTCGGCCTGCCCGCCGAGCAGTACGCCATCCAGACGGGCACGCACCCGCGGATCACCACGTCCAAGAACGTCGCCACATTCAAGCGGCAGATCAAGTCTCTCGGCTTCAGCTACGACTGGGATCGCGAAGTCGATACCACCGACCCGGCCTACGTCAAATGGACGCAGTGGATCTTCCTGCTCCTGCATGACACCTGGTACGACTCGGCCGCAGGGAAAGGTCGACCCATCAGCGAACTGCCGAACCCCGCGGGCCTGACGGGCGACGCACTCCGCCGGCACGAGGACGCGCATCGGTTGGCATACATGGCCCACGTGCCGGTCTGGTGGTGCCCCGCGCTAGGGACCGTGCTGGCCAACGAAGAGGTCATCGACGGCAAGAGCGAGCGCGGCGACCACCCCTGCGAGCGTCGGCCACTGCGGCAATGGATGCTCCGGATCACCGCCTACGCCGATCGGCTCGAAAGCGACCTGGCCACGCTCGATTGGCCCGAGTCGATCAAGACCATGCAGCGCGAGTGGATCGGCCGGAGCGAGGGGGCCGAAGTCGATTTCTCCCTGCCCGGCAGTGCATCCACCATCCGCGTGTTCACCACCCGGCCCGACACGCTCTTCGGCGCGACGTACGTAGTGCTCTCGCCGGAACACGCGCTGGTCGATGTGGTCGCGTCGTCGGACCAGAAGTCTGCGGTGGACCAGTATCGCGTGGCCGCTTCGCGGAAGAGCGACCTCGAGCGCACGGACCTCGCCAAGACTAAGTCGGGCGTGTTCACCGGCGGTTATGCCATCAATCCGGTGAACGGCGAGAAGGTGCCGATCTGGATCGCGGACTATGTGCTGGCCAGTTACGGCACCGGGGCGATCATGGCCGTGCCGGGCCACGACGAGCGCGACTTCGCGTTCGCCCGCCAGTTCGGCCTGCCGATCCGGACCGTCGTGACGCCGAACGCCGGCTGGCTGAAAAAGACCGGCAGCACCATCGACAACCTGACGGAAGCGTACACCGACGACGGCCTGGCCGTGAACTCCGGCCCGCTCGACGGCCTCGACACCCCGGCCGCCAAGTCGAAGATCATCGACTGGCTCGAAGAGAGAAAACTCGGCCAGCGGCGGGTCAATTACAAGCTCCGCGACTGGCTGTTCTCCCGGCAACGCTACTGGGGCGAGCCGTTCCCGATCCTGCACGAACTCGACGCGGCCGGCCAGCCGACCGGACTCGTCCGCCGGGTCGAGGCCGGCGACCTGCCCGTGCGCCTGCCCGATCTCGAAGACTTCGCCCCGACAGGAGACCCCGGCGGCCCGCTGATGAAGGCGGCCGACTGGCTCTACGTCACCATCGATGGCAGGAAGTACCGCCGGGAAACCAACACGATGCCTCAATGGGCCGGCTCGTGCTGGTATTACCTGCGCTACATCGATCCGAAGAACGGCTCCGCGGCCATCGACCCGGCCAAGGCGAAGTACTGGCTGCCCGTCGATCTGTACGTCGGCGGAGCGGAGCATGCCGTGCTGCATCTGCTCTACAGCCGATTCTGGCACAAGGTGCTGTTCGACCGCGGGATCGTGCCGCAGGCCGAGCCGTTTCAGCGGCTGGTCAACCAGGGCCTGATCCTCGGCGAGGTGGAATACACCGGTTTCAAGAACGCCGGGCAGTGGGTAACCACCAACATCAAGGGCGAGCCCGTCGGACCGAGCGACGAATCGGTCAAGCTGCCGGAAGAGGATGTGGAGAAAGTCGGAGACAGTTTCGTGTTGAAGGCCGACCCGGCCATCCGCGTCGACGCCCGCGCCTTCAAGATGTCCAAGTCGCGGGGCAACGTCATCAACCCCGACGACGTGATCAACGAATACGGCGCGGATTCGCTGCGGCTGTACGAGATGTTTATGGGGCCGCTGGAGCAGGTGAAACCGTGGAGCACCCGCGGGGTCGAGGGCGTCTACCGGTTCCTGAGCCGGGTCTGGCGGGCGATCATCGACGACCGGGCCGAGGCCATGGCGCTCAACCCGGCCGTGACGGATGCTGCCCCGGATGCCGAAACGCTCCGTCTGCTGCATCAAACGATTGCGAAGGTGACCGACGATCTCGACGGTCTGCGGTTCAACACCGCGATTGCCGCGATGATGGAGTTCACCAACCACCTGACCAAGCTCACCGCCCGGCCGAGGTCCGCGCTCGATACCTTCGTGCTGTTGCTCGCGCCGTTCGCCCCGCACATGGCCGAAGAACTGTGGGCCGCGCTCGGGCACACGGGGAGCCTCGCCTACGAACCCTGGCCGCAGCACGACCCGGCCCTGCTCAAGGCCGATACGATTGAGATACCGGTGCAGGTGAATGGCAAACTGCGGTCGAAAGTCACCGTCCCGGCCGACTGCGACGAAGCGACAATGGAGGCGGCCGCCCGGGCCGACGAGAAGGTGCAGGCCAACCTCGCGGGCAAGACGATCCGCAAGGTCGTCGTCGCCCGCGGCCGACTGGTCAACTTCGTGGTGGGGTAAGACAAAACTAGCCACAGATGAACACAGATGAACGCAGATAACACGAATTTGATTCTCTGATCTGTGTGAATCCGTGTTCATCTGTGGCTATATCGAATTGAGAGGCAAGAATGTTTCAGAAGCACACGCTGCCCAACGGGTTGACCATTATCGGCGAGATACTGCCGCAGACCCGGTCGGTGGCGATCGGCTTTTTCGTCCGGACGGGGTCGCGCGACGAGTCGCCCGAAGAGGCCGGCCTGTCGCATTACCTCGAGCACATGGTCTTCAAGGGGACACCCCGGCGGACCGCCCTCGACGTCAACAAGGACTTCGACCGCATCGGCGCGAATTACAACGCTTACACGAGCGAAGAGAACACCGTCTTCTACGCGGCCGTGCTGCCCGAGTATCTGCCGCAGGCGACGGACATCCTTGCCGACATTCTCCGGCCCAGCCTGCGGGACGAAGATTTCGACATGGAGAAGAACGTCATCCTCGAAGAGATCGGGATGTACGACGATCAGCCGGGCTGGGCGACGTTCGATAATGCGAAGCGTCACTACTTCGGCGAGCACCCGCTCGGGCCGGCCGTGCTTGGCACGCAGGAGAGTATCCGCGCCATGACCCGCGACCGGATGCACTCGTACTTCCGCCGACGGTACGTCGCCCCGAACATCACCGTGGTCGCGGCCGGCAACTACGACTGGAACAACCTCATCGCGCTGGTCACGAAGGCGTGCGGGCAATGGGAGTCGGGGCCGGTCGGCCGGCAGAACATCCGCCCGGCCAAGGGGCCGGGCACGCACAAGACCGTGACCAAGGCGACTGTCACGCAGGAGCACGTCGTCCTGCTCGCGCCGGCGCCCGCGGCCGACGATCCGCTCCGCCATGCCGCCGACCTGCTGGCGACCGCGCTCGGCGACGATTCCGGGAGCCGACTCTACTGGGAACTCGTCGACCCCGGCTATGCCGAGTCGGCCGACACGAGCTACCACGAGTACGAAGGCACGGGCATTTTCTACACGTCATACAGCGGCGAACCGGGGCAGACGGCCGAGAACCTGGCCCGCGTCCAGAGAGTGTTTGCCGAGGTCCAGAAAGACGGACTCTCGGCTGAGGAGTTGCAGCAGGCCAAGAGCAAGGTGCTCAGCCGGGTCGTGCGTGGCAGCGAACGGCCGATGGGCCGGTTGCAGGCGCTCGGCATGGCCTGGACCTATCTGGGCAAATACCGCAGCGTCGACGACGAATTGAGCGCGTTCGAGGCAGTCGACCTGTCGACCATCCGCCAGGTGCTCGACCGGTATCCGCTGACAAACGCCACCAGCCTGGCGTTCGGGCCGCTGGAGACGGTCTAGATACTACTCCTCCCCGATGTCCTCGTTCCAGACTTCGGGGTGGGCGGCGATGAATTGGCCGAGCAGGTCGATGCATTCTTTCGACTGCATGTCAATCACGGTGACGCCGTGCTCGCGGAGCCAGTCGATCCCGCCCTGAAACGTCTTTGATTCGCCCACGATCACGGTGGGGATGCGGAACTGGCGGACGAGGCCGCTGCAGTACCAGCACGGAGCAAGCGTCGTGACCATGATGGTGTCGCGGTAACTCCGCTGCCGCCCCGCGTTGCGGAAGGCGTCGGTCTCGCCGTGGACGCTGGGGTCGCCGCGCTGCACGCGCTGGTTGTGACCCCTGCCCAGCAGCGTGCCGTCGGTACGGAACAGGGCCGCTCCGATGGGGATGCCGCCCTCAGCCAGCCCCCGGCGGGCTTCCTCAATGGCGACCGCGAGCATGGCCTGATGGTCCACCGGATTACTCCGCCAGGAACCGGTAGATCGTCTTCTGCCGGTAGGTCTCGCCCGGCTTCAGGACCACCGAGGCGAACTTCGGCTGATTGATCGCATCGGGGAAGTGCTGGCATTCGAGGCAGAAGCCGCAGTACTGCGGGTAGGCGACTTTGCCTTTGCCGATAGTCTGGCCGGTCTGATGGTTGGCGGTGTAAAGCTGAACGCCTGGTTCCGTCGTGTAAACCTCCATGGCCCGGCCACTCTTCGGGTCCCTGACAGTCGCGCACTTCGGTGCGAGCGACGGGCCACGGGACAGGGCGTAGTTGAGGTCGTAGCCGGCCGGTTCGAGGCCGGTCTCCTTGATCCGCTTGCCGATTGCCGTCGGGGCGCGGAAGTCGAACGGCGTGCCGCTCACGCTCTTCAATTCACCGGTGGGGATCAGCGTCGCGTCGCATTCCGTGTAGCTGTCGGCGCGGATTTCGAGCATGTGGTCGAGGATCGTCCCGGCCGCGTGGCCGGCGAGGTTGAAGTACGCGTGCTGCGTCAGGTTGACCGGCGTCGCCTTGTCGGTCTTCGCCTCGTAATTGATGTGCCATTCGCCTTCCGGCGTCAGCATGTAGGTCACGGTCACGTCGAGCTTGCCCGGGTAGCCTTCCTCGCCGTCCGCACTCGAGTAGCTCAGTTGCAGGCTGTTGGGCTTGACCTGTTTACAGGCCCAGACCCGCTTGTCGAAGCCCTTCACGCCGCCGTGCAGGTGGTTGGGGTCGTTGTTCGTGGCCAGCGTGTACGTTTTGCCGTCGAGGGTGAACTTGCCGCGGGCGATCCGGTTGGCCACCCGGCCGGTGAGGCAGCCGAAGTACGGGCTGCTCTTCACATACTCGTCGACCGTGTCGAAGCCGAGGACCACGTCGGCGGTCTTGCCCGCCTTGTCCGGCACGTGCAGTTCGCGGACGATGCCGCCGTAGCTCAGCACCTTCATCGTGATCTTGCCGGCCGAGAGCGTAAACTCGTGGACGTCCTGCCCGTCGACCTTGCCGACGACTTTCGGATTGGGCTCGTCGGCGACGGCAGGCACGACGAGCAGCAGTACGAGACACAGCGCGAGGAACTTCATCGGCACGACTCCCGAAAGTGCAGCGGCACCCCGCTGGTGTATGGATCAGCGGCGCAGGAGAAACTCCTTGGTGTTGAGCAGGCTCCACGCGAAATCTTCGAGAGCGGCCCGGCGGTCCCGGCCGTGCAGATAACGCCCGGCCGCCGAGCGTTCCGCGTCGGTCGGGTAGCGGGACAGGGCCGCAAGGTAAAGCGTCTCGACAATCTCCGTGTCGGACTTGCCCTGAGTCATCAACGCGGTCAGCCGGCCTTCGGGGGCGGCAATCGCCTTCTGCACGATGTCGCCGGTGAGCAGTTGCGCCGCCTGGACCACCGTGGCATCTTCGGTGCGTTCGCACTCACAGCCGAGAAGGCGGTCCGGTTTGCCGAACAGGCGGAGGAAGCGGGCCGCATCCGACTCCTTGCGTCGGCTCGGCGCGGGTAACTCGGGGATCTGCCCGGCCCGCAGGCCCGCCGGGTAGTTATCGAACTTGGCGGGCCGGCCGAGCGCCTGGCCGATCGCGTCGAGCAATTGCTCGGCCTCCAATGGCTGCACCAGCGACCGCGCGAACGATGCATCGTCGGAATTCGGTTCGTTCGCCGTCGACGACGACTGGTAGACCCGCGAGTTGAGGATCAGGCGCACGATGTGTCGCAGGTCGCCGCCGGTCTTACGGAACTCGGCGGTCAGCGCGGCGAGCAGTTCCGGGTGAGCGGGCGGGTTGGCCAGGCGGAAGTCGTCGCTGGGCTCCACGATGCCCCGGCCGAAGAAGTGGTACCAGATCCGGTTCACCTGCGTGCGGGCGAAGAACGGGTTGGCCGGGTCGGCCATCCAGTCGGCCAGCGTCTGCAACCGCGCGTCGGGCGGGACGGCGCGGGCCTCGCCGAGCAGTCGCGGCACGACGGCCGCCCCGTCGCGCGGGTGCTTCAGTTCGCCGACCGGGGATTCGAAGACGATCTGCTCGCCGATGAAGGCGTGGTGATCGTTCGGGTCCGTCCGGCGATTCTCGACGACGCGGTAATTCACTCGGCTGAACAGCGCGGCAAAGCTGTGGTAGTCGTCCTGCGTCCAGCGGTCGAACGGGTGGTTGTGGCACTTCGCACACTGGATGCGGATGCCGAGGAATGCCTGCGCGACCGCCTCGGCCCGGGCGTATGGTTCACGCAATGCGCGGTAGAAGTTGGCCGGCGGGTCGGCATACGTCGAGCCTCGCCCGGCGATCACGGCGCGGGCCAGTTCGGGGAGCGTCACGTTGTCGGCCGACTGCTTGCGGAACCACTGGTAGTAGGCCGACACGCCCTTCGCATCGAGCGTGCGCTCCTCGTTGTGCAGTACGTCGGACCACTTCTGGGCCCAGAACTCGTCGAACTCGGGCCGGCGCAGCAGTCGATCGATCAGCCGGGCCCGCTTGTCCGTGGCCGGGTCGGCGAGGAAAGCGCGTGCCTCGTCGACCGTGGGCAGGATGCCGAGTGTGTCGAGAAACACGCGGCGGAGGAACGTGGCATCATCCACCCGCCCGCTCGGTGCGACGTGCAGCCGGCGCAGGCGTGCGAACACGGTTTCATCAATGACATTCTCGGCCACCGCGTCGGCCGGCCAGGCCGCGGCCCGGTCCGGCACGAACGACACCATGACCGGCACCTGCCGATCCAGAAAGCGGACCAGCACCGGCACCGAGCCGGGTTTGATCCGCGTGACCAGGCCGCTGCCGTCCACGGTCGCGATGCCGGCCATGCCGAGTTCGAACGTGCAGAGCGATGTCACATCGAGGGTCGCACCATCGGCAAAGTGTGCGACGGCCTTCAATGCGACGCGGTCGGTGGGTGCGACGACAATCGCTTCGCCCGGCGATACGGTCAGCTCACGCAGGGCTGGGGTCGGCGCGTCGGGCATGCCGGCTCCGATCCAGTCGCGGAGGATCTTGTATTCGGGAGACGATCGGCTGAACCGGACGCCGCCCTCGTGGGGCAGTCGGCCGCCGGATTTGAGGAGCAGAAGCGACTCGTCGGGGGTGAGGGCGTTGCACCGCCGGCCGAACTGGTCGCGGACGATGGCGTTGTAGTCGGCCGTTGCGTCTTCGCCGCGGAGGCTGAGCTTGAAGCCGCCCTTGCCGTTGGCGTTGCCGTGGCACGCACCCTGATTGCAGCCTGCCCGCGACAGCACGGCCATCACGTCGGTGCGGAAGTCGGCCGCGCGGGCGACCGCCGGGAGGGCGAGCATGAGAACGAGACAGCGCAGCATTGTCGGCCGAACTCGGGCGCGGAGGGTGGGTACCCATTATGATGCGCGCCCGGCCCGGCCGGATCAAGGCGAGGACGTCACTCGACGTTCAGGTTGGTCAGGAACTGTTCGTACCGGGCGCGGGCCTGAACCTCCGCGTCCTGGAGTTTCTTCTGCTCCGCCTGGAGCTTTTCGATCTGCGATTCCTGCTGATCGAACTTCTCGAGGTAACGCTTGTAGGCCGCGGCGGTCGGAGGCAGCTCCTTCAGGTTAGCGCGGAGGCGGGCCTGGTCCTTGGTGATTTCGTCGAGTTGCTTGTTGACAAGTGCGAGGCTGCTCTGCACCTGGGCCAGCTTGCCGCGGAGGTTGATCGCCTCTTCGAGTGCCTGCTTCACCGCGGGGGTGATCGAGGGCAGCCGGAGGTAGAATCGGATCTGGTTCTCGTTGGTGTTCAGCAGTTCGACGACCTGCTCCAGATCGCGTTCCTCGGCGACCTCGGTGGTGCCGGTGCCCCCGGCCGGGAGTTTGACCTCAAAGCGGTACTGGTCGCGGGTCCGCTCGGCCGGCTTGGCCGTGCCGGTGAGCTTGTACTCGGCGCGGTACGGGTGCTCGATCAAGAGCGTGCGATCAGTCTTCGACCTGTTGACGGCTTTGTAGGTGCGCTCCTCGCGGATCTTGCGGGTGCTGTGCAGGACACCCTTCACGATCTTGAGCGTCGAGTACACGACCGGCGGCGTCTTCACCTGCGACTCGACTTCCGTGCCCAGGTCGATGGCATAGCTCACCAGCCGTTCTTCGCCGGCCTGCAGGTCCGGCAGGCGGGCGTCGCCGGCATAGCTCGTGCCGTCGAACACCGTCACCGGGCCCTGCATCAGGCTGAGGTTGGTCGCGTTCTTGAACCGCAGGCCGAGCAGTGGATACTTGGAGTGCGTCCGCGGGTTGTAGATCGAGACGCGGGCCCCGCCGACTTCCTGATTGACGATGGGCAGCAACGACGACTTCTGACGACCGACGGTGACGGCATCCTCAAGCGTGTACTGGAAGTAGTCGCCGAGCTGCGCCCCCTGCGCGGCCGACGACACGCCCTGAGCGAGGTCCATTGACTCGCCGGACTTGTCGGCGGATGGCGCCGGGTCGACGAGTCCACGATTCATCCGCCCCTTGGCCGCATATTCGGGCACGGCGGCAGGTGCGCCCGGTGCCATCGGCCCGCCGCCGCCACCTCCTAAGCCGCCCGCGAAACCGGTGCCCGACTTGCCGACGACCGGGGCGCCTTCGCCGCCCTCGGCCCGCCGGCGGTCCATCGCGCCGTCATAGGTCGGCGGTCGCAGCGACGAGAACAGTTCCGGCTCGACGACGGGTCGCGGCACATAGAGCGGCGAGTACAGGTCCATCTTGAAGCTGATCGGCCGGCCACTGACGAGGGCCATGCGGACGTCGCTCCAATCCTCGTCCGTCGGGTTCTCGACGACGGCCCAGCCTTGCAGGAACGGCTTGCCCTCCTTGTCGAGCACGAGGCGATAGCTCGTCTTCCAGATCGGATTCTCGACAACGTAGCTGACGCGGACGGGCCGCTTGCCGGTGCCGGCGAACTTCAGGCTGACGGCCTTCTTCTGCGTATCCCGGCTGAGCGAGAGCGTGTCGAGGGCCCGCTTCAACTCGGCTTCGAGGGCGGGGTTGAGGAAGCGGACGCGGGCGATGTCGGGCAGGCGGATCGACCGCATGCCCTCGGCCGTGAGCAGGTTCAGCGACTCGACGACGGTCTTGGCATCCTTGACGGCTTGCTCGTGCTTCTCGATGCCGAGGATGGACCCGGTGACCGCGCTGCCGCCGGCGACGAGCGTGACCTCGACCTTTTCGCCGCGGGCGCGGTCCAGGATGTCGGCCTGGCTGGGGTTGTCGGCGAGGTTGATGGCATAGCTGCGGAGGGTGCGTTCGATGGGGTCGTGGCTGTCGTAGCCGACGGCCTGGACCCGGCCGCCGCCGAGGTCCTGAATGGTGAGGCTCTTGAGCAGGTCGTTGACGTCGCCGGCCGGGAAGGTCAGGTCGATCTTCGCGTTGCCGTCGACCTCGCCCTCGCGCTGGAAGAATCCGACGCCGGAGGAGAAGAGCACGATCTTGCGCAGCGGCAGGCGGGCCGCGGGCGCGCTGCCGGCCCCCGC
>JAIBBI010000039.1 GCA_019694755.1 Gemmataceae bacterium | reverse complement strand
CGGCCGGTCGCCGAAGGAGACGGGCGGGCAGGTGGGCGGCGGAGCGGTGCGTCGCGGCGTGCCGGCCGGCCCGGGCGACGGGACGTGGGGATTCGACTACGTCGGGCACGGCTGGCGACCCAACCGCTTCTTCCTGAACTGGTATCCGGACTGCGTCCGACAACCACACCCCGGGCCGTACCACACCGAAGGCGGCCCGCACGTCCCGGATGTGTTCTCCGCGAAGCCCGTCCGCCGGGCGGTGGAGAAACACCGAGAGGAGTGAATGCGATTGGCCCGTTTCACGAGATTGCATGTTTTCGATTGGTGCAGATATCGGTGAGTCTTTGTGTAGCGTCAGCAATCAACGCCGATGTTAGCGGTGATGCGTCCGGGATGGGGAAGAACTGTGGCCGACGCGGCTCGTCGAACTTCGCGAGGTCTTGGCCCAACGGGCCAACCTTCCTTAGCCCAGTCCGCAGGGCTGGGGTTTGGTGCCGATTGAAGGCGGCCTGAAGGGCCGCGATCCAAATAGCGCGGCCCTTCAGGCCGCCGTTCTACTGATTGACCGAAAACCCGGCCCGCTGGGCCGGGCTAAGGTAGGTCGGTCCTTCGGACCTGCTGAAAATCGAGTCTATGTGAATATTCGCATGCCTGCGCAGCCCTCTTGGAAATGCCAGAGCTGCCGGAAGTGTCGTACTCACCACTTCCTTGCGAGGACGATGTCCAAGACAATGAAGTCGCCACACTTCCCCGGATTCCATCTGATTCTCTTGGAGACCGGAGATTCTTAGAATCGGTGTTGTCTGTCAGCGTTTTGGCGAGACCGACATTCTGGCTGTAACATGCCCGAGGAGAACGCAAGGTGGAGATTGAAGGAACTATTCAAAACGGAGTCGCCGTGCCGGACGGCGAGTGTTCGTTGCCCGAAGGAACAAAAGTTCGAATCAGCCCGGTCAGGTCTCGCGAATCGGATGTTCCCTCGGTAGGGGAGCGAATGCGGCAGTTCGCGGAGTATTGCGAACAGCAGCCGTGTGACCTCCCCGAGGATTTTGCCATCAACCACGACCACTACGTTCGCGGAACCTTCTGATTCGAGTGACGAATTGTCCGCCGTCCGACTCCTCTACCGCGTCGGGAACCCAGTGCGGGCGTCGACGCGCATGGCCGCGTCGTGCGGGCAGGCGTTCACGCAACTGGGGACCTGGCCGGGCAGGTTACTGCACAGGTCGCACACGACGGCCCGGCTCGTGACGGCCTTCTCCGTGTACTCGATGGCCGCGCCCTCGGCCCGGACCGGCCGCGGCGAAGCGTCCAGCCGCAGGTCGAAGATCACCCCGGCTTCGTCCTCCTTCGGCGAGACGCGAACCAGGATCATGTTGTTCTTTGCCCGCAGGAACTTCTCGGGCTCCGCGATCGGGAACGCCCGCTTGTCCTTCTTCAGCCGCTCCTTGGTGGCGACCTCCGTGCCGTTGATGTAGATCTGGGCCGCGGGGTCGAGTCCGGTCAACTCCATCTCGAAGACGTGGTCGCGGAGCAGGTCGGCCGGCACGTCGAACGTGCGGGCGAACCAGTAGACGGTCGACGGCTTCACCCGCGATCGGAAATCGCGCGAAAGGCGAAAGGGTGCGGCCGCCGTGGGCCAGTGGGCGATGCCCGGCCGCTTCGTCGGATCCACCTCGCCCGAGTTGAACGACCACTCCCGCGCCCCGTTGGCGATCAGGCCGATGTCGTGCAGCAGGATCGATCCGTACGGACACTGCCGGGCGCACAGGCCGCAGCCGATGCACCAATCTTCGATGGTGATCTGCTTATTGTCGCCGCGGTGGATGCTGCCGACCGGGCAGCCGATGAGGCACACCGGGTCGAGGCACGACCGGCAGGTGATCGGCACGAGATACCGCTCGAACCGCGGGCCCTCGAGGAACAGCCGGCTCCGGCCGTCGGAATGCACGTCGGCACACGCGCGGACGCACTCGTCGCAGCGCGTGCAGCGGTCGAGGTCGATGAGCATCAGCTTCTGGCCCTGAATCAGGCCGAGCTTCTCGAACTCGGGCGAGAGCCGCCGGCCGGAATCGGAGCCGGGCGCGAGTTTCTGCCGGAGCAGGTCCGACCGCTGTCGCGTCGAAATCAGTTGCTCGACGTGGGCGCGGACGGATTCCGCGCCGGGCTTGTCGAGGAGCTCGCGAAATGCCGCGGCCGGGAGCAGGACCACCTCGACGGTTTCTTCCTCCGTACTCTTCACGTCTTCGAGCGCCTGGCCGAACCGCGGGTGAGTGTAAGCGAGGCACGACGCGCTGCGGGGGCGGTTCATGGCCACGCCCATCTCGCCGATCAGGTCGCCGCGGCTGGCGTATTGCAGGATCGACTCGGGCCCCGCGGAGAGCCGTTTCGCCCGCACCGCGCCGCCGAGCAACTCGTCGAGGAATGTGCGGTTGAGCCGGCGGGCGTCGGACTCGGACCGGTCCTTGGCCGCCTTGGGCAGCGTGGCGAGCAGCAGCTTGTATTGCGGGCCTGCGAGTGCGGCATCGGTCTCGCCCAATGGCGGGCCTTTGACGAGATCATTCAGCTCGTAGAGCACCTCCTGCCACTGGTCGGCCGATAGGGCGGTCGGATCGTGCGCCTCGTTGGCCAGGCGTTCGTCGGCCGAGGGGCCGAGCGTCGCACGGACGCGGGCCAGCGGCGTGCCCTCGGCCGCGGCGACGAGCTTGGCCGCGAGACCGGTCCAGCTCAGCACGTCCGACCGGCCGTAAAGGTTGCTCACCCCCTGGCAGACTTTCACGAGCCCGCCGCGGATGATCATCATGTCGTCGGGGCGGTCGTGTTCGTCGCAGACTACCTGCCCGGCGCGGTAGCTCTTCAAGGTCGCCTTGTCGCGCAGCCAGGTGATGAGTTCCTCGTTCAACCCGCGGAAAATCGGCAGGTTGAGTACCTGAAGGCCGAAGACGCGCTCCTTGTACTTCTTGTCCATCTCCTCCTTGAACTTCGGGTCCTTCTTGAGCTGATCGAGGACGTTGCGCAGGAGCTCGACGACATAGCAATCGCGCTCCGCGACGACGGTAGCCGAGCGCGGCGTGCGGTACAGGCAGCTCATCTCGCCGAACAGGTCGCCGGCCGAGAGCACGGCCCGCCGCGATTCGTACTCGACGCCCACCGGCGCGTCGATCGGGATGAACTTCGGCTGGGCCTTCACCTCGGGCTTCTTGACGAAATAGTTGGCCAGCCGATCGACCCACGATTCCTGCTTCACGACGGGCCGGGCGATCGCGAGGTGGACGGCCAGCGCCTCGGCGGAGGTTTCGAGGTCGATCATGGTCCGCTGCGGCGGGATCAGCTTGGCGGCCCGCAGGCGGTCTTCGTCGGCGGCCGTGAGCACGTAAAACGCCGACATGCCCGCCTCGCCCTGGCGGAAGACCGGCTCGCCGGGGTGATACCGGCGGAGCACCAGCGTGCCGGGCCACTTCTCGACACTGGGCTTGTTCTTGAGCTGGCTGAACAGGCCGATGCAGTCGCGGAAAGCGACCAGCTTGTCGACCGGAATCTGCACGTCTTTCCGCCGGGGCTCGAGCATCGCCTCGCGGTTGACGGCGACTTCCTTCACCTTCTCGGCCGGCTTCTCCGGCGGCGGGGCCGGCGCGGGTGCGGGCGGCGCGGCGATCGCGGCGGCCGCGTTCAGCTCCTGCTTCTGCTCGATCTCCTGCAGCGCGAAGTCGGCAAACGACATGTCATCGCGCGGCTTCGACTCGTCGGGCCGTTTCGCCGGGGCCCGCTTCGCGATCTGCTGGAGCACGGAGTCGGAAAGCGAAATGTCGAGCAGCGACATCATGTCGTCGCGCGGCCGGGCTTTGGTCGGCGACGGCTTCGGCGTCAGGACTTTTTCGAGATCCAACTCGGCGAACGACGGCTGATTACCGCCCGGCAGCGGTTTCTTCGCGGGCGGCTTCGGGGCGGCCGGGGACTTCTGCCCCGTGCTGATCGGTGCGCCGTCGAACGAATCATCGCCGACGATCATCGGCGTCGCCCGCTTTGCGGCGGGCGTTTCGACGGGCTTCGTCTCGCCCGGAGCCGAATCGTCCCCGAAAACGATCGGCGCGGTGTCCGGCTTCTTCGCCGGCGGCGGCGCGGGCTTCTTCTCGCCGTCGACGGAATCGTCGCCGAACAGCACCGGCGTGGTGTCCGGCTTCTTCGGCGCGGGCGGGTCGGCGACCTTCGACGCGTCTTCCGACCGCTCGCGCAGCATCTCCGAGAGCGATATGTCCGCCCAGGAGACGTCGACCGGCGGGCCCTGCGGCTGGTCCTTCTTCGGCGGGTCGGGCTTCTTCTCGCTCATGGTCCACCCCTGGCGGGTTCCGCCGGTCGGGTGAGTGTGGCGGGCGCGCGTTCCTGACTGCGGTCGTGATAAGTATGGCAGGTCAGGCAGTCGCTGCGGGCCGACTGTCTGCCGCCGTTGTGACACTCGGCACACTTCGCGTGGTTGGGCATCAGCACTTCTTCGGTCTTCGAACTCGTCCGGGCCGCATGGCAGTCGGTGCACTTGTAAGTACGATGGGCCCGGTGGTCGAAGGTCGCCAGCGGGAACCAGCGGTTGGCGGCGTCGGCATAGGCCGGCGACCGGAACCGCTCGGGGTCGGGCCAACTGGCAATCTCGTCGCGCCACCGGCCACGCTGCTGGTACGGTGCGGCGAGCGTCGGCAATCCGTCCGGAGTCGTCCCCGTCTTCGCATGGCACATGTTGCAGCCGACGCCTTTGCGGTCGAAGAGTTGCCCCTCGGTCAACCGGGTGCGATCGAGGGCGAGCCGTTCGCGGTCCGCGGCGACGGCTTCATCGGCATGCTGCAACACGTTGGGTTGCACTATCGGCCGGTCTGCCGTCGACTTGGCCTTGTCAGCAACGCTCAGGTAGCGGGCCAGCAGTTGCGAGCGGATCAGCTCCGGCGATTGATCCGGGCCGGGGTGTTTCAACGGCTCCGCGAGGAACTTCGCTGCTACGTCGTCGGGCCAGATCCCGGCCGGCTGCGGCGCGACGGTGAGCGGGTGACATGCGGCACAATGCGCGTCGTACCGGATCGGCTGCATTCGCTTGCCGTCGGCATCGGTCGTGTGGCAGTACGCACAGTCGAGGTCGCGCATCCTGGCGAACTCGGCGGCGAGGGCGGGCCGGCGGTCGGGCGGGAGGTCTTTCAGGTCGTTCGCCAGGTTCAGGTGCCGCTCGTGGTTGAAAAAGAACTTGCCGCCGGCCGGGTCGGTGACCGGCTTGCCCCGCCACGAACCGAACTCCGGATGACCGTGGGCAAAGTGCTGGATCTGGCCCGCGTAACGGGTCTTGCCGTCGTCGGTCTTGATGTCGGCATGGCAGCGAACGCAGGTCTGATCGCTGAGCCGGGCGAGGTGCGGCCCGCGGTGCTCCATGTGACAGCTCACGCACTTGGCGGCGAAGTGGCCGGACATGCTCGTGTTGGTGGTCTGGTGCGGGTCGTGTCGCCCGGCCCCGTGACAGTTCAGGCATTTCTCATCGCTGACGGAGCTCGAGGTGATTCCGGGAATCAACCGGGCGGCGGTCGCGAAGTGGTTGTCGTGGCACTGCGAGCAGTCCGCACCGAAGACCGCATGGGCCGAGGAGACCGGCCCGGCCTGGAAGGTCGAGTGCCAGCGCGGCATGGCGATGAGCGCGCCGACGAGCACAGTCGAGACGACGAGGGCGACGACGGACCAGAACCATTTGCCGCGCCGCAGCGTGCCCGGCCGCTGGTAATAATCGGTTTCCAGCCGGTCGGTCAGCGTCTTCGGGTCGCGGGCGGGATCCATGGTGCGGTCCGCTAGTAGTAAAGCGACATCACGATGTGGGCGAGTGTGAGAGCGAGGAGCGCGGCCGAGAGCGGCACGTGGATCAGCAGCCAGCCGTGCAGCCAGCGGTGGACCCGCTCCTGGAACCGCAGGCCCGACCGTTCGGTGACCAGCGATTCGATCGCGGCCATCCAAGCCGACGCCGCCTGACTGATCACGGCCGGCACCACCTCGGGCGCGCCGGTCGCCAATGTCCGCAGTTCAGTAAACGATGCCTGGGCGGCTGCGGGCAGGCCCGCGGTATTCACGGTATCAAACAGCCGATCCATGCCCGAGACCAGTTTGTCGAGCCGGGGAAGCAGTTCTTTCGCCTTGGCCGGGTCGATGGTGGGGCGGAGATCATTGACGAGCGCGGCCGCGGCTTCCGCGTCGCCGGCCGCGCCGATCCGCAGGGCTTCGCCGACGCGGTCGAACCAGACGCGGATGGCATGCTCGTCGATGAAGGTCGTGCGGCGCGGGGCGGGCACGTCGAAAAACGGGCGGACGTCGTCGTCGTACGCGGAATAGAACCGGCCGGCGGCGTCGTCGGCCGGGGAGATTGCTAGCTTGAGCGCGTCGCAAAGATCATCCGCCCGGCCGCGGAGCACGCCGCAGTAGTGGGGCAACTGCTCGAACGAGACTTCGCCGTGGACCCGGCGGGCCAGCAACCCGGGCAGCGATTGCTGGAGCAGCAGGCCCACGATGCCGCTGATAACGATGGTGGCAAAGACGACCCAGAGCACGCGCTCGAGTGGGCCGCCGAACCGGAATCCGGAATGGCACAGGATCAGGAGCACGCTGAGCAGGCCGAGCCAGATGTGGCCCTTGAGCCAGGCCTTGCGCGAGCCGATCCACCACCACGCGGGGACCTTGCGGAGTGCGGAGAGCGCGCCGGCGAAGGCCATGAGCAGGGTGCCGGCAATGCCGAACCAAAGGCCCGCGGTGGTGCCGCCGCGGAGGCCGCCGGGCGTCGTGCGGTCGGCCCAGACGTAGAGGATCGACGACGCGACGGCGGCGAGTCCGGTGCCCGCGATCCAGCGAATATGGCCGGCGTCGATGATCAAAGTAGTTGCTGGCTCCGGGGGATAGGGCGAATTGTACTGTTTTGCCCGGGGTGAAATCAATTGACCTTGTGGGCGGGGTCCGGGGCCGGTATGTCCCCGCGTTGATTGCCGGAGGGTGGGAGATGCTGCGCCGCTGGTTTGCTGCTGCGATACTGATGTCCGTGGGTTCGGCGACGGCCCAATCGCCCGTGGCCGCGCCGCCGGTCGCGCCAGTGCCCGGTGGCACGCACCTGCCGCCGCCGGCCTCCGCGTATCCCCCCGGCGTCGTGGACGTCACGCCGGAGGTGATGCCCCCGCCGAGCGTGCAGATCGTGCCCGCGAATGAGCCGGTGCTGCCGTTCGTGGCGTCGTTCGAATACCTGCTGCTCCGGCCCACGCGCCGCGACCTCGACTACGCGATCGTGGATCCCCGGAACGACTTCATCCCGCAGGGCAACACGGCCGGGCTCGACTGGCGGACCGACAGCGGGTTCCGCGTCGGCTTCACTTGGCGGCCCCGGGGCGGCACGACAGATATCAGCTTCACTTACATGTACGCCTACAGCCAGGACAGCGCGAGCATCGGCGCGCCCCAGGGCGGGCTGCTGTACCCGACGCTCACCCGGCCCGGTGTCATCGACACGGCCAGCACGGCCACGGCGTTCTCCAGCTTCAATTTCAACGTCTTCGACATCGACTTCGGCAAGACCGTCCACCTCGACGAGACCTTCGACGCCCGCATGTTCATAGGCTCACGAACGGCGAACATCGGCCAGGTGCTCGAGGCGACTTACAACGGCCTCGACGCCAACCAGGCGTCGGCCCGCCAGCGCCTGACCATGGACGCGGGCGGCCTGTCGATCGGCGGCGAGGGCCGCTGGCGGCTCGGCGGCGCGTGGTCGGCGTACGCCCGCGGCCGGGGCAGCCTGCTCGTCGCGGACTACTGCCTGCACAACACCGAAACCAATTTTGCCGGCAACGTACTCGTCACCGACATCAGCGACAACTTTACGAAGGTGGTGCCGGTGCTTGATATCGCCACCGGCCTGACGTGGACCCGGCGGAACTTCCACTTCAGCCTCGGCTACGAACTCAGCCACTGGTTCAACCAGGTCGAAAGCGTTTCGTTCCTCGACGACTTCGCGGAAGGCAAGCGGACCCGCAAAGTCAGCGACCTGAGCATGGAAGCGGTGACATTCCGGTTCGGGCTGGATTTCTGATGTAGCCAGGCGGTTACCTCGCCAAGTTTCTTGACCTTGCCCAGATTGACGCATCGCGGGTATGACAGGGCGTGACTTGCGGGCGCCGAGGCTGCGCGCCGAGATGGGCCACGGAGGGCCGGCCGTGCGTGGAAAGTGGATACTCTCGATCGCAGTGTTGGCGGCGGCCGGCTGGATGGCGACGGCTCAGGTCCGGCAGACGCCGTACTACGCGCCCCCGGCCGACAACCGCACGCCCACGCCCGCCGGCGACCCGTTCCCCATTCCTGCCGAACTCGTTGGCGTCGAGTTGCTCAAGCAGACCGCGGCCGAGGCCCACACCAAGAGCGCGGGCTGCATCGTCTGCCACCAAAACTCCCACGACCCGCATTACAAGGACACGCTCCGGATCGGCTGCACCGACTGCCACGGCGGCGACCCGAACAGCGCGGACAAGCTGACCGCCCACGTCGCCAGCCGGTTTCCCGAGGCCTGGCCCTCGGCCGCGAACCCCGAGCGCACCTGGACGCTGCTCAACCACGAGTCACCCGAGTACATCCGCTTCGTGAACCCCGGCGACCTCCGCGTCGCCCATATCAGTTGCGGGACCGTCGGCTGTCACCCGAAGGAAGTCCACACCAACCGCAAGCAGATCATGACCAGCGGGGCGATGCTCTGGGGTGCGGCCCTCTACAACAACGGGTCGGTCCCGTACAAGCGGGCCCGGCACGGCGAGTTCTATGCGATGGACGGCACGCCGTTGCGGGCGCTGACTGTGCCGCCGCCCACGGACGAGGAGATGAAGCGCGGGGTCGTCCCGTTCCTCGACCCGCTGCCGCGATTCGAGATGTCGCAGCCGGGCAATATCCTGCGGATCTTCGAGCGCGGGGGCCGGTTCCGCAACGAGATTGGCCTGCCGGAGCGCACCGAAGAGCCCGGCCGGCCACGGACGCGCCTGTCCGACCGCGGACTCGGCACCGGCAACCGCACCGACCCGGTGCTGGTGAGCCTCAACAAGACCCGGCTGTTCGACACGCTCAACTTCCTCGGCACCAACGATCACCCGGGCGATTACCGCAGTTCCGGGTGCAGCGCGTGCCATGTCGTGTATGCCAACGACCGTTCGAGCGTGCACTCGGGCCCGTTCGCGAAGCACGGTAATGAAGGCAAGGCGACCGCCAACGGCGACCCGGCCATCTGCAAGACGGAGCCGGGCCACCCGATCGACCACCGGTTTACGAGCGGCATCCCGACGAGTCAGTGCATGGTCTGCCACATTCACCCCGGCACGACAGTGATGAACAGCTACTGCGGCTACATGTGGTGGGATGAGGAGACCGAAGGCAAGTACATGTACCCGGAGAAGGAGAAGAAGCACTCGGCCCAGGAGTTCGTCCGCGTGCAGATGCGGAACCCGGACGAGGCGGCCCTCCGCGGCAACTGGTCCGACCCACAGTTCCTCGCCAAGCTCACCGACCTGAATGGGAAGATGGACAAGACCCAGTTCGCCGACTTCCACAGCCACGGCTGGGTGTTCCGCGCCGTATTCAAGCACGACAAGCAGGGTCGGCTGCTCGATCATCGCGATGAGCCGGTCAGCCAGGTGAAGCCGGAGATGCTCCAGGCGGCCGTGAAGGTGCCCGAGCGGTCGAAGGAACTGTACCGCGATGCCGACGACCTGGAAAAGCTGCGGGCGGCGGAGGAGGAGTTCAAGAAGTCGCGCGACGGCCTGCCCGTGCACATGATGGACATCCACCTCGAGAAGGGGATGCACTGCGTCGACTGCCACTTCGTGCAGGACGTTCACGGCAACGGCCGGCTGCACATGGAAGTCCGCGCGGCGTGCGAGATCCAGTGCATCGACTGCCACGGCAGCGCGAAGGCCCGGGCAACGCTCAAGACCAGCGGGCCGGCCTCGTACACGTCGTCGGCCGAGGGCGGCCGGGACCTCCGGCAGATGCGCACGCCCTTCGGCAAGCCGCGGTTCGAGGTCGTCGGTGAGCAGGTGTTTCAGAACAGCATGGTGGAGAAGGGCGTCCGCTGGGAGGTGAAGCAGGTCCGCGACACGCTCGACCCCGCCCATCGCCATTACAACGAGAAATCGCGCATGGCGAAGACCGTGCGCTTCGAGGGCGGCAAGCTGGCGTGGGGCGACACGCCCGGCAACTGCGACTACGCCCACGACAACAGCAACATGCACTGCATCGCGTGCCATTCGAGCTGGAACCCGTCGTGCTTCGGCTGCCACCTGCCGCAGCGGGCGAACATGAAGATGCCGGGCCTGCACTGGGACGGCAACGTGTCGCGCAACTACACGTCGTACTGCTTCCAGACGCTCCGCGACGACGTGTACATGCTGGCCCGCGACGGCGATGCCACGGGCAACCGCATCGGGCCCTCGCGCTCGAGCTGCGCCATCCACGTCGGCTCGTACAACCAGAACCGCGAATCGATCTACGTGCAGCAGCAGACCGTGAGCGCGGAAGGATTCTCGGGTCTCGCTTTCAGCACGAATGTGCCGCACACGGTACGCGGGGCCGGCAGGTTCGAGACGAAGCAGTGTACCGACTGCCACGTGTCGGTCCGCAACGACAACAATGCCACGATGGCCCAGTTGCTGATGCACGGGACTAACAGCGTGAATTTCGTCGGCCGGTATGCGTGGGTCGCGGCCGGGAGCCACGGGCTCAACGGCGTCGAGGTCACGGAGCGCGAGGAACCGCAGGCCGTGATCGGCAGCACGCTGCACAGCATGGCATTCCCCAGCAAGTTTGCCGAGCACCTGAAACGGCTGGGCTTCCTGAAGCACGCCCACGAGCACCCCGGCCCCGACGTGGCAACCGAGACGCTCAAGCCGTTCAAGAAGCATGAAGTGCTGCAGGTGCAGAACCGCGGCGAGTACCTGTACGCGGCGTGCGGCGAAGCGGGAGTCCGCATCTACGACATCGCGTTCATCGACGACAAGGCGTTCAGCGAGCGCATCACCACCGCGCCGGTATCGCCGTTCGGCCAGAAGTTCTATGCGAAGACGAAGCACGCGATGGCGGTGGCCGCCCCGTGTACGCCCGCGCCGGACCCCACGCGCACGCACTCGCCGGAGAACAAGGAGCAGAAAGTCCACGGGCTCTTCGGCTACCTGTACGTGGCCGACAAGTTCGAGGGGCTGATCCTGATCGGCGCGGCCCCGGCCATCGACGGCGACCCGGCCAACAACTTCCTGAAACGGGAAGTGACCTTCAACCCCGACGGCCTGCTCGACGGGGCGAACAATGTCATCATCGTCGGCCATTACGCCTATGTGACCTGCCACAAGGGCCTCGTGGTCGTCGACATCGACGACCCGAAGTGCCCGAAGGTCACGCACCTGATCGGCGACGAGTTTCTGAAGCACGCGCACGGCGTGCAGGTGCAGTTCCGGTATGCGTACGCGTGGGACGAGGAGGGGATCAAGATCCTCGACGTGTCCGACCTCGCGCACCCGCGACCCGCGGCCGTGTACAAGTTGCACGATGTGCACTCGATCTATCTGGCGCGGACGTACGCCTACGTCGCGGCGGGCCCGCGCGGGCTGGTCATCCTCGACATCACCGTGCCCGACCGCCCGAAGTTCGATCAGCAATTCGACGCCGGCGGCTGCATCAACGACTGCCACGATGTGAAGCTGGGCATCACCTACGTCAGCCAGTTCGCCTACTTGGCGGACGGGAAGAACGGACTGCGGGTCGTGCAACTGACGGGGCCGGAGACGCCCGGCAACGACGGCTTCAGCCCGAGACCGACCCCGAAACTGGTGGCAACGTACAAGATCCCGCACGGTGGCCACGCGCTGAACGTGGCAAAGGGCATGGACCGCGACCGGGCCGTCGACGAGACGGGCAACCAGATCGCGGTGTTCGGCCGGGTCGGGGCGCGACCCCTCAACAAGGCGGAGCAGCGCAAGCTCTACATGCGCGACGGCAAAGTCTGGGGCGTCACCGACGACCCGAAAGACCGCGACGTGTTCCCGGAACCGCGGGAGTTCAAGAAATAACGTGTCCGCGAAAGATGCGGAGTTCCAACTTCGTCGTCGATGCCGATTGTTGACCGCGTGACGGAGTGATGTTACCTTGAAGATTGAGGATTCAGGCGGGAGGGGAGATGGCTGTCTGGAACGACAGGTGGTTTGGCGGGCAGGCCATGCCGCAACACTACTTCCCGCAACACATGATCGGCAATGCACAGTCGATAGCCGAAGATTGGCTATTTGATTCTACTTTCCGATGCGTCCTGACGGAATGGGTGTCCACGAACGAAGCGGACGAGGTCATGGGCGGCCTACTATGGAGCGGGTTCGGCCTGCGTGGGCAACCGGCCAAACGGGTGGCTCCCAAGCCGGTACTTGTCCGCCTACTATTCAGTGAGCCGCACCCGTCCACGACGGCCGAACTGAGAGAACGGATGCGGGAATACTTCGCCCGAGCAGTGCGCGAGTGGATTCAAGCTCTGCAGCAGCATGGAAGCAGTCTCCAAATTGCCCAGTAAACGACCGGGAGGATTCAACATGCCGGTGCAGGAAAAGGACCAGGAGTGCGGCACGTTGGTCCAAAAGATGACAGCGGGCGATCATCTCACTACCGCCGAGAAGTCTCACCTCGCCGGGTGCGAGGGTTGCATGTTGGAGGTAGTCAGGGCGCTCGACGAATCGGCTATGAATGATTGGCACGGTACCGGTCATGAACCCGCAGGTGGCAACGGCGACCTTCCGCAGGCGCGGACCGAAGCGAGAAATGCGCTCGAACAGGGTCTCAAACTCTTCGAGCGTGAGTTCGGGATTTCCCTCGCTAAGAAGTAACGTCGCAGCGAGAGTTCACACTTGGATGCGATCGACGATGTACGGTTGGTGATTTTCAGTACTTACTTCGGCGCCGGTCCGCGCCACGCCTCCGCAAATCGGGCGGGGTCGAAGCTGTTACGGACGCGGAGCCGGCTCTTGAGGGCGGTGTCGACCGAGCCCGACTTCGGGTCGATCCCGGCGGTCGGCAGCACGCTGTTCCATACGCCGGGAGCCACCGACTTTTCAATGAGCGCACGCGCGGCCCAGGCTTGGAGTTGCGCCGCGTCGTAATCCCAACCGGCAGGGTTGCCGGTGGCGCGGATGGCGGCGAGCAGGGCATCGCGGCCGGCAGTGTCGTAACGGACGAGTCGTACATCGCCGAGCCAGTTGTCGCACGCGGTCACGAGTTGCTGGGCGGCCGAGGCGATCGCGGCCGGTTCACCGAACGCCCGCTGGTCGAACGCGCTATTGAGTGCAGAGAGGCGTGCTTTCAACTCCGGCTGGCGGTCCGGGGTGCCGGTGGTCCTGGCGTGGGCGAGCACGGAGCCGACGAGGTCGGTCGGGAGTTGGCGGACGGTCGGTCGGCCGGGCACGCCGGGGTAGCCGCGTTTCTGGCGGTGGCTCGGAACCTGAAGTTCGTGGTGGCAGGCGAAGCAATCGAAATGCGCGAAGTCGAGCAGGCCCCCGTCCTTCGCGACCCGCTCCGCGTCGGCGGCCAGCAACTTGGCCGACTCGCGCAGGGTCACGACGGCCCCGGTGGCGACAGACCGCGGCGCGGTCAGTTGGCCGGGCGGGGCGTGGAAGAACTTTGCTGCCTTTTCGGGCGGCAGCGACCTGATGTACGGCACGTCTTCCGGCGGATTCCAGTGGGCGGGTTGATCGCGGTTGAAGGTCGCGGCTTCGAGCGGCAATAGGGGCGGGTGCCCGGCCGCGTACATGGCGTGGGTGACGAACTTGCCCTCGGCCAGGTTGCCGACGTGGCAGGTCGCACACTTGGCCGCTCGGGTAATCGGGTCGCGGAGATCGACGAGGCCCAACTCGGACTTTTTGACCGGCTCGACCTCGCGCCAGGTCTTCAGCGTGTGGTCGCCGAACCATTTGGCCGCGAAGCCGTGGCAGCCCTCGCAGCCGACGCCGTGCTTCCACGCGAACTTCTTCTCGGCGAGCGGGGCGTTCAGCGTGACATCGACTGCGTGGCAGGCGAGGCACTCGGGTTGCCGGGCGACATCATAACCGAGGGCCGCGCTCATGCGGGCGGCGAGCGGGTTCGATTTGTCGAGGACCTGTGCCGCCTTACTGTGCGGGTCGCGCTCGGCCCAGATGGCGGCCGCATCGGGCACGATAATGTCGTAGACGCCGTTGGCGCGATACTCCGCGTCGGCCTTCTCGTGACATTTCCGGCAATCGGTCGCGCTGTGGACGATCTGCGTTTCGCCCGTGACCGGCGGCGTAGCTGCTGCAAGCGCCGGTATGGCGAGTGAAAGAGTAAGTGCGAGGAATCGCGTCATGGTGCGACTCCCTTCATCGCGGAGTGAAACGCATTCAGCGAGAAGCCGGCCGGGCTGTTGATGCCGTGCGGGAATCGCAGCGTGTCGCGGACCCGGCCCAGTGACGCCTGCCGGCCGGGCGAGGCGGGCAGCGACCGGTGCAACGCGGTCATCGCAAGGTAGGTCTGGGCGGCGCGGTCCCAGTTGGTCGCACGGGTGTCGGCCAGCCTGGTAAACACGTTGCGAGCGCCGGCGATGTCTGCCGCGGGGACTTTATCAAGTTCGGCGGCCCACTTATCGAGTGCGGTCTGGAGTTTCGCCGCGGCTTGTTCTACGTCCGCGGGCTTCGAGCCGGGTTGGCCGACGAGGTTGAGCAGCGGTTGAGCATCGACCGGTGAGGGTGGCGCGAACGCGCCGCCGAGTTCGCCGACCGATGCCAGCCCGGCGAACGCCCAGTCGTTGGCCGAAAGCGCGCCCGGCGGGCGGGTAGTCGTGTCGGTCGCTTCACCGGTCAGCCCGCGGTGGCAACTGTAGCAGTTCAGGTCCGCGAGTTCGGGGCCACGCTTGCTCCTGGCGTGCTCGGCGATCAGTCGGGTCTGGGCCGAGGCCGTGATGACCTGACCGACCGCCCAGGATTTGACGGCGAAGTTGGCCCCGGCCGGCTCGACCCAGTGTTTCGGGTAGATGTCGTGGTAGGCCGCGTACTCGAAGGTGAGCCGGGGGTGCCCGGCAGCGATGAGGTCGTGATCGACTTCCATGCCTGGCTTACCGACGTGGCACTCGACGCAGGCCTGAATCCGGCCGGTGAGGTCGCGGGTCGGGATGAAACCCTGTTTGGCCTTCGCGGCCGAGTCGAGGTTGCGCCAGTCGTTGAGGTAGTGCGTCGTCCGCCAGTTTTGGGCCGGTCCGTGACAGGCTTCGCAGCCGACGCCGTCGGTCCGCAGGCTGATGTCGGTGCTGGCCTGCGGGGCATGGCAGGCGAGGCAGGCCGCGTCGGTGCCGGCGTCGGCGGCGGGGTTTCGACGATAAAGGCGGGTCATCCGCTGGCCGGCTTCTGTCAGGAGGACGGCGTAGGCCTTGTGGTGCGGGTCGGCGGTGGCCCAGGTGGTGAATTCGCTGCCGGCCACGCCGACGCGATCGCCCCCGCCGTGGCACCCGGACGCGGCACAGCCCCCGACACCGACGTAACCCGGGCGGGCCGGCGGGTCGGCCGCGGGGCAGACGGCGAGCATTACCGCCAACGCGGTGAGGGACAACAGTCGCCGCACGAAGTGACTCCGGGGAACGATACAAGCGTACCGCATGTCGGGGTCGGGAGCAACGGGCGGCCCGGTCGGGTTCCGGGGTTATTTCCCGGCCATGACGATCGTGCCGTCCCAACCGGCCGGCGCGGTGCCGCCGTGCTCCGCAATGTACTGCCGGACCACGTCGGTCGGGCCGTCGGCCGGGATGGTCGCGAGGAGGTTGTTGGCCTCGGTCCAACGGCCGGCGATGAAGGCGTCGAGCCCGCGCTCGTACTTCCGGCGGACGTGCTCGGGCATCGCCCCCGCCTCGGCTTCCGACGGGAGCAACTCGCACACGTCGACGGATACGGTCATGCCCGCGGGGCGAATCCGGGCCACACGCCGGGTCCGGCACCACGGCAGGTCGGGGCCCAGCCCGGCCGCAAACGCGCCGTCGACCAGCACTCCCACGCGGAAATACTTGGTCAACGATTCGAGTCGGCTGGCGAGATTGACCACGGGGCCGAACGCGCCGATTTTGTACTGGTCGGGAGTGCCGAGTCGACCGGCGAGGCCCCGGCCGTGCGCCAGTCCGATCCCGCACGCCATGCCGTGCAGTGAGCCGGTCCGCCCGGTCAGGTCGCGGAATCGCCGTTGGATATGCAGCGCGCTCTCGGCCGCCCGCTCGATCTGCCGTTCGCCCGCGGGCCAGCCCCAGAAGGCCATCGCGGCATCGCCCTGGAAGTCGCCGATCACGCCCCAGCGGCTCACGATGTTGTCGGTCATAACGGCCAGGGCGTCGCTGAGTCGACCGAGTAGCTTCTGCAAATCGTCGGACCCGCTCTCGGCGATCTTGCACGAACCGCGCAAGTCGCAGAAGAGTACGGTCATGTCACATTCGCGGGCCTGCAGGAACTCGTCGAAATCGCCGGTGTGCCGGCCCATCTGAGCGACGATCGGCATGGGCAGAAACCGGGCGATGGTCCGCTGCTGGTTCGTCAACTCGATCGTACGGCGCAGCGAGGCGTAGATGTCGGCCGTGAGTTGGGCGAATTTCACGTCGCCCTGATACTGCTTGTCCTTGTTCGGGTCGGCCTGCGCACCGGGCAGCGTGAAGCGGAGCCGGCCCGAGGCGTAGAGCCCGAGGTCCGGCGCGATGTGATCGGGCATCGGCACGCACAGCGCCCAATCCATCCCGGCGGTGACCGTGTAGCCGGCGTCCGCGCTGCCGCCGGATTGCCAGACGTGGTGCGTCGGCGTCAGGTAGCGGATCGCGTTGTGGACCAGCCGTCGACTGGGCCTGTGGCCGTCGCCCTCGCCACGGAGCGTCTCGCGGGCTTTCTGAGCCAGCACCTGGATCCGCGGGTCGTTCTCCTTGCAGTCGGGGTCGAGGCGGACGATGGCCGCGACATCAGCTTCGGGAATCCCCTTGAGCATCGTGTCGAGGACGGACTGCTCGAGCATCCGCTCATGCTGCGTGCTGAGGATGAGTTGTGGCAAATCGGCCAGGGCTTCGACGCGGTGGTTGGCGTCGACGAAGCGGAACTCGCGGACCTTCTCGGGGGCGTAGGTGTTTTCGCTGGCCATCGCCACGCCGGCATCGTCGGCCGTGTCGGTGCCGTCGCGGCTGTCGTCGCAGAGGCGGAAGATGGTGCTTCCGATCTGGAAGCTGTCGCCCATTGCCACCAGAAAGTCGTCGGCAGTCGCGGGCGGCTTGCCGGCTTCCAACGAATAGATCGGGTTGTGAGCCTCGGCATTGCGGACGACGCGGAGCCGGCCGTCGGTCTGCAAGGCGATGGTGGCGTGGACCTTGGAGATGAAGTTGTCGGCCGGCGGCGTCACGATGTCCGCGAGGCCCGGCATGCGCCCGAGGCGCAGCGGTTTGGTCGTGAGCGGGACCCGCCAGGAGATCGACTTGTCGCGACTGTAGATTTCGAGAATCGCCATGCTCGGGTCCGCGGGACACCGTTCACCTTACGGCGGTATCCGCGGGGCCGCAACCCTCGCCCCAACGGCGGAACAGGTCGTGCGGCACGCCGAGTTGGTCGCACACCCGGCCGACGATGAAATCCACGGCGTCGGCCAGCGACTGCGGGCGGGTGTAAAAGCCGGGCATCGCCGGGAGGATGACCGCCCCCGCCTCGGCGCACGCCGTCAGGTTCCGCAACTGGACGATACCGAGGGGCGTTTCCCGCGGCACGAGGACCAGCTTGCGTCGTTCCTTCAGATGGACATCGGCCGCCCGATGGATCAAGTTGTCGGAGGTGCCGTGGGCGACGGCCGCGACGGTGCCCATGCTGCACGGACAGATCACCATGCCGCCGGTGAGGAAAGAGCCTGAGGCGATGCCGGCCGTGAAGTCGCGATAGTCGTGGTACTTCAAGCGGTCGAGCGGAAGTTCCGAAGCCACCGGCCCGAGCAGGTCGGCGGGTTGGAAACGGGACAGGTCGACCTTCCGGTCGGCTTCGCGGTCGAGCACGACGGTCGCGGCCGGGCTGATGCAGAGGTGGACGGTCCGGCCCGCGCGGAGCAGGACCTCGAGCAACCGCAGGCCGTAGGGCGAGCCGCTGGCTCCGGTGATGGCGACGACGAGATCGGATTGCATGCGGGGTGTTACTTCTTCTTGTCCATCGGCCGAACTTCCTCGGCGAGGATCACAATCATGGTGACGACCGGCTTGTCGGCTTCCTCACCGGGCTTCTTCCGTGGCGTGCCGGGCGCGGGCTTGAGCTTGCCCAACGTCACCTCGACCATCTGCCCCTTCTTAACCGCACTCGATTCGGCCGTGTAACCGGGCAGCTTGGTGTCCGGCCCGCGGAGCTTGGCCTTCTCCTGCGCGGTATAGGGGATCGGCTTGTGCTTTTCGTCGAGCCGCTCGGGGAGATTGAGGATGCGGTACTTCGCGTCCTCGGCCACGTCGAAATCGACCTTCTCGTCCTGCGTCCGCCGGCCCGACTTCATCTTCACCGTGATCGTCAGCTTGCCGTCTTCAAGAGACACGACCTTCCCGGCGGAGTTCCCCGCGTGCGTGTACTGCTTCGCCGGCGGGGCCTTCTCTTTCTTTTCGTCCTTGTTTTTGGGCGAGTCCTGCGCCAACAGGGGCAGCACGGCAACCAGCGATACCGCGGCCAGGGTCCGAATGATGGTAGTCATGCTCGTCTCGCGGGCGGGTCAGGGCAGGGGGATGTCGTTGAACGTGAAGGCTAGCTCGACCGACGCGGGGTGCTGGGCTGCCAGCGCGAGCCGGACCGGGGGGCCGGCCGCGCCGGCGGGCTTGAACGTGATCGTCGTGCGGACCTTCGTGCCCTCGTTGCCGAACATCTGATTAATGCTGCCGACTTTGGAGACGACGTACTTCCGGCCCTGCTGGTCCGCGAGCGAGAGACCGTAAAACTCGGTCGACTTGCCGTCGACGCTGTAGCCGGTCGCCGTCATGGTATGCATGGCGGCCCCGCCGACGATCTGCACACTTTGTTTCATCCCCGTCCCGAAGCCGGCGGGCTGGTTCAACAGGGTCTCGCTGCCGCATTCGATCCCGACATCGAGCTTGACGACGCCTTCGTCGCCGCGGTCGATGGCGTGAACGGTCAGGTTGCCGAAGGCGGCGCGGGCCGAGTGCCCCGCCTTGTCCATCGGCTGCTCGATCGCGGCGACCTCACCGGACACCCGGAGTGGAAGCGTGAGCGTGCCCTGAATCTCGCGAAGTTGCCGGGCCGGCAACTCGCCCCGGCGGAAGCGGAGCGCGACATACTGATTCCTCGGCAACGTCTGCCCGACGTTGGCCATGCCTATCGGATTGATCATCAGGCCGTTCATCATCATGATGTCGTCTTCGTCGACCGGCGGGCCGGCGAGGCCGATGACAGACGCGGTGAGGTGTTGGCCGCGGTCGTCGGTCGCGCTGCCGATCTTCACCGTCGGCGGCGAACGCCATTGGATCTTCGTCTCGGTCGCCACTTGCAGCGGCACGACGACTTCGTCCGGATCGGCGAGTCCACCCGGCAGCGGAGTGCCGATGGGCAGGGCGCGGACGCGCACCGCGCCCATGTGCCGTGTGGCCGGCGGGGTCGAGGTGCCGTCGTACACGAAGACCTGCCGGGCCGGGGCGATCTCCCTGGTACGCCCGCTTGCCGAAAACACGATCTGATTGCGCATCATGATCCGCGCCTGGGCGTCGCTGTTGATCAGCGGCGCGGGCAGGCCCGGCATTGGCGTCAGTCCGTCCCACTCCGTCAGGTTGGCCGCGGCGATGAACCCGGCCAGCGCGTCCCACACCGGGACCTTGCCCGATTTGTAGGTGACCTTGCGGTTCTTCATCCGGGACGTGTCGCCGGTCGCGACGACCGGCAGACCCGTGCGGTTTGCGAAATCGCGGATCGCGTCGGTGACCGGGACGTTGGTGTATTCCACCTCGATGAGCGTCGGCATAAGGATCCGCGCCGCGATCTGACGCTGCTCGATCCGGCGGATCAGGTCGACGGCCCGTTGACGGACTTCGATGTCTGCGGAGACACTGGCGGCGCGGAGCGGCACCAGGGCAGCGTCGCCGAGTTTGTCGAGCGCACGGTAGGCGTCTTCGCGGTCGCGGTACGCGCTCGCACCCAGCCGGGTCACGAGTTGCGGGACATCCTGAGTCGCTTCGGCCGCGACCGCGCTGAGACAGAGGCTGGCAGAGAAAACGGCGGCGAAAGTCCGCATGGCCGGCCCCCCTGGGCCGTGGAATCGGGTGAGGAATATCTCACCCCCAGCAATAGTACCTGATCTCCGGGGGCAAGGCCAGCACCCGATTGTCACGAGCCGATCGGCATTTCCCCATGGCAACGATGGCCTTAGGATGAGCCACGTTCCATTCAGGGAGACGGCATGGCCCGGATATCGCCGCGGGTCGCGGTACTTGGCGCGGGGCCGATCGGCCTGGAGGCGGCCGTGCTGGCCCGCCGTCAGGGCTGGCCGGTTGCCGTGTACGAGCGCGGCCGGGTCGGCGAAAATCTCGAACGCTGGGGCTTCCTCCGCCTGTTCTCGCCGTTCGGCATGAACAGCACGCCGTGGGGGCGTGAGGTCGTCCGCACTTCGCACCGCACCCATGACCTGCCCGGCGACGGCGACCTGATCACCGGCCGGGAACACGTTGCCGCGTACCTGACGCCGCTGTCGACCAGCCCGCTCCTGGCCGACTGCGTGAAGGCGGATCAAACCGTCGTCGGCGTGAGCCGTGCGGGGATGTTCAAGTCGGAGGGCAACGCGGAGAGGCGGGCCGGCGTGCCATTCCGTCTGCTCCTTCGCGACGGCAAGGGCAACGAAACCACGGCCGAGGCAGACGTCGTCCTCGACTGCACCGGCACCTTCGGAAACCCGCGGAACCTCGGCGACGGCGGACTCCCGGCCGCGGGTGAACTGGTCGCCCGGCCGCAGATCGCCGTCGGCGTCGAAGACATACTCGGCGGGCAGAAGGCGAAGTATGCCGGCAAGACGGTGCTGCTCGTGGGCGCGGGTTATACCGCGGCCACGCACGTGAGCCTGCTCGCGGAACTCGCACAATCCTCCACCGAAACGTGGGTGGTCTGGCTGGCCCGCGGGCCGCGATCGCAACCGCTCGTCCGCATCGCCAACGACCCGCTCCGCGAGCGCGACCGCATCGCCACCCGGGCCAACGCCCTGGCGACCCGCGGCGACGGAAACGGCGAGTTCCACCCCTCGGCCGTCGTCGAGCGCATCGTCACGCTCGGGCCGGACAAGGGCTTTCAAGTCACCGCCCGCATCGGCGGGAAACTCCGGGCGTGGGATGTGGACCGCCTCATCGGCAGCGTGGGCTACCGACCTGATACATCGATCTACGGCGAGTTGCAGGTCAGCGAATGCCCGACGACCGAGGGCCCTGCGGCAATGGGCTCCGCACTCGCCCGGCAGGCGGGCGCGGATCTGATGAGCTTCACCAGTTGCGGACCGGCCAGCTTGAAGACGGGCGAGCCGAACTTCTATGTACTAGGCGCGAAGAGCTTCGGGCGCAACCCGAACTTCCTGCTCAAGACCGGCTTTGATCAGGTCCGCGACGCGATCTCGCTGATAGCCGGCAAGCCGATCAGCGAGGCCGGGCTGTGACCGACGCGCTCGTGACCGGCGGGGCCGGATTCATCGGCCGGCACCTCGTCGGGCAACTTGTCGCCGCGGGGCAGCGGGTGCGGGTACTCGACCGGGCAAGCCCCGAAGACCTTCCGGCAGGCGTGGAGTTCATCGCGGCTGACATCCGCGACCGCGACGCCGTCCGCCGGGCCGCCAAGTGTTGTCGCCACGTCTACCATCTGGCGGCCAACCCGCAGCTCTGGACCCGGCGCAAGGGCGACTTCGCGGCCGTCAACGAGTTCGGCACCCGCCACGTGCTCGAAGCGGCCCTCGAAGCCGGTGCGGAGCGTGTCCTGCATTGCAGTACCGAGAGCATCCTGACGCTGGCGGGGCAGCAAGGGCCGATTGGCGAGGATCAGAGGGTGCCGATCACCGAGGTGATCGGGCCGTATTGTCGGTCGAAGTGGCGTGCGGAGCAGTATGCCTTCGCGCTGGCCCGGCGTGGCGCACCTGTGGTGATCGTGAACCCAACGCTACCGGTGGGGCCGGGCGATGTGGGCCGGTCGCCGCCGACGCAGATGATCCTCGATTGTGCACTCGGTCGCCGGGCGTTCTATCTGGATGCGGAGTTGAACCTGATCGATGCCCGTGACGTGGCCGCCGGGATGATCGCGGCCGTGGAACGCGGTCGGCCCGGCCGGCGGTATCTCCTCGGCGCGGAGAATTGGTCGATTCAAAAGTTGTTCATGTGGGTGGCCTGGCAGACTGGGGCGGCCGCGCCGCGCATTGCCGTGCCGTACCCCGTCGCGCTGGCCACGGCGATGGTCAGCGAGTGGATCGCCGACGTGTTCACGGGCCGTATCCCGGCCGCGTCGATGACCGGAGTCCGCCTCACTCGCCGCAAGATGGAGTTCGACTCCTCGCGCAGTCTGGCGGAACTCGGCATCGCCCCCCGGCCCGTGACCGAGTCTCTGATCGAGGCGATCGGGTGGTTTCGGCAGAGGAAATGGCTATGACAAGGGGAATCTGATCTTGCCCGGTGCGAATTGGCCGGGTTAGGATTGGAGGCCGGACCGCACCTGAGAGGGACCTCCTGTGCAAGGATTGCCGACGACATTGCGCCCCGCGCCGGCCCGGATGTCGCGCGAACGCTCGGCGGTACACGCGGCCCGGCAGGCGCTCCTCGCCCGGCAACGAGCCGACGGCCACTGGTGCGGCGAGCTCCAGGGCGACACCATTCTCGAGAGTGAATACGCGATCCTGCTCGCGTTTCTGGGTCGGACCGACGACCCCGACTTCCCCAAACTCGCCAATTACATCCGATCGCAGCAGCAGCCCGAGGGCGGTTGGTCGAACTACCCCGACGGCCCGCCGGACGTCAGCGTCAGCGTCAAAGCCTACTTCGCATTGAAGCTCGCCGGCGACCCGGCCGATGCCCCGCACATGGCCCGCGCCCGCGAGGTGGTCGTGCAGCTCGGCGGGGCCGAGCAATCCAACAGCTTCACACGGTTTTACCTCGCGTTGCTCGGGCAGTTTCCGTACCGTCGCTGTGCGTCGGTGCCGCCCGAGCTGATGCTGCTGCCGCGCTGGGCGTACGTAAACCTGTACGCGATGTCGAGCTGGACGCGGACGATCGTCGTGCCGCTCAGCATCGTCTCGGCGCACAAGCCGGTGACGGAGATTCCCGCCGAACGCGGCATCCGCGAGTTGTTCCGCGGCCGTCCGTTCGCCTGGCGTCTCGCCGCCAAGCCGACCGCCTGGCCGTTCTCCTGGACCAACTTCTTCATCGGGTGCGACTGGCTCTACAAGAAGCTCGGCTGGATGCTCGGGCCGGTCCGCACGCACGCGCTCGGCAAGGCGGTCGCCTGGATGCGCGAGCACTACGACGACTCCGACGGCGTCGGCGCGATCTTTCCGCCGATGATTTACACGGTGATCGCCCTTCGGTGCCTCGGCGTGCCGGACGATCACGCCGAGGTGCAATGGGCCCACAAGCAACTCGATGACCTCAAGATTTACGACGGCGACACGCTCCGGCTGCAACCGTGCCTGAGCCCCGTCTGGGACACGGCCCTCTCGACGATTGCGTTGGCCGATGCCGGGCTCGCGCCCGACACCCCGGCCATCCGCAAGTCCATCGACTGGCTGCTGGAGAAGGAAGTCCGCCGGCCGGGCGACTGGTGCAAGTCTGTCCGCGGGGTCGAGCCGGGCGGCTGGTTCTTCGAATACCGCAACGCCCAATATCCGGATACCGACGACACCGCGATGGTCCTGATGGCTCTTGCCCGCAGTCGCAATGCGCCGATGGGCCGGGCGGCGATGCCGGGGCTCTTCACCGACGAAGCTCCCGCCGACGGACCGGCCTGCGACCGCGCGATCCGCTGGCTCTTTGCGTTGCAGAATCAGGACGGCGGCTGGGCCGCGTTCGACCGCGACATCAACCGCGAGGTGCTCGAAAAGGTCCCGTTCGCCGACCACAACGCGATGCTCGACCCGAGCTGCCCGGACATTACCGCACGCGTGCTCGAAGCACTCGGCCATTTCGGTTACGGGCCCGGCCACGAGGCGGTCGATCGCGCGATCGCGTTTCTGCGGAAGACCCAGGCGCCCGACTGCGGCTGGCCCGGCCGATGGGGCGTGAACTACCTCTACGGCACGTGGCAGGTGCTTCAGGGGCTCAGGGCCATCGGCTTTGACATGGGCGACCCGATGGTCCGCCGGGCGGTCGCGTGGTTGCAGGGCGCCCAGCAGCCGTCCGGCGCGTGGGGCGAAAGCTGCCGGAGCTACGACGACCCGGCCTACATCGGCGTCGGCGCTCCGACTGCATCGCAGACCGCGTGGGGCCTGCTCGCGCTGGTCGCCGCCGGCGAGGCGGGTTCCGACGAGGCACATGCTGCCGCCCGCTGGCTCATGGACACGCAGCAATCCGACGGGAACTGGGCCGAGGAGCCGTTTACCGGCACCGGATTCCCGAAGGTCTTCTATCTGAAATATCACTACTATTCGCTCTATTTCCCCCTGATGGCGCTCAGCCGATACTCGAACGCTTCTCCGAAGCGTCGCTAACCGAGGGTCGTATGCGATTTCCTTTGACGCTGACGCTGACGATGGCGTCGTACATCCTGAAGAACAAGCTCTCGGGCAGGAAGCGGTTTCCGCTCGTCCTGATGCTCGAGCCGCTCCACGCGTGCAACCTGACCTGCACCGGTTGCGGCCGGATTCGAGAATATTCCTCGACGATCAAGGAGAAGCTGACCGTCGACGAGTGCCTGGCGGCCGTCGACGAAGCGGGCACGCCCGTCGTGAGCATCTGCGGCGGCGAGCCGATGATCTACCCCGAGATCGGCGAACTGACCCGCAAGATCCTGAACCGCCGGCGGCACATCTACCTGTGCACCAACGGCATGTTCACGAAGAAGCGTCTCCACGAGTTTCGGCCCAGCCCGCGGTTCTACTTCAACGTCCACCTCGACGGTCTGGAAGAGACGCACGACCGCGCCGTCGAGCGGGCCGGCGTGTTCCGCTCCGCCGTCGACGGCATCATCGCCGCGAAGAAGGCCGGCTTCCAAGTCTGCACGAACACCACGATCTACAAAGACACCGACCTCGGCGAGATCGACCGGCTGTATGCGTACCTCACGAAGTTGCGGGTCGACGCGTTCATGCTGTCACCGGCCTACGGCTACTCGGCCGTGTGCGAGACGAACCCGACCGGCGCGTCGGAGATCTTCCTGACCCGCGAGCAGATCATCAGTAAGTTTCAGGAGGCGGAGCGGGTGCTCGGGAAGTACCGGCTCGGCACGTCGCCGATCTACCTGGAGTTCCTCCGCGGCGAGCGCGACCTGTCCTGCACGGCCTGGGGCAACCCGACCCGCAACGTGAAGGGCTGGAAGGGCCCGTGCTACCTGATCACCGACGAACACCACGAGAAGTTCGACGACCTGATCGACAAGACCGACTGGACCAAGTTCGGCCGGGGCAAGGACAAACGCTGCGAACACTGCATGGTCCACTGCGGCTACGAACCCTCGGCCGCCTTGGGCGTGAACCCGAAGTGGACCGACCCCTTCAAGATGCTCCGCTGGCAGTTGACGTAAGAGTTAGCCGCGACGCGCAGCGGAGCGCGGACAGCCCGCCGCATGTTCCCAACATCCGATGCCCGTAACACAAGCGTTGATGTCACGGAGTGCAGCGCTCCGCTGCGCGTCGCGGCTAACGGACTTCGCCTACCAATATTGTGATGTCGTCCTCGTTGGCGGTCCCGGCGCGGAAGGTTGTCAGTTCCTTCTTGATACGTTCGAGGAGCTGTTGCGCGTCGTCGTGTGCGCCGTCGGCGACGACGGCGGCGAGTCGTCTTGTGCCGAAGGATTCACCCTTCGGATTATTCGCGTCCGTAACGCCGTCGGTGAAGAACACGAGTCTGTCGCCGGGGTCGAGCTCGACCATCGATTCCGTGTAGGCGACGGAATCCGTCACCCCGAGCGGTAGACCTGTCGGGCCGATTGGTTCGCATTGTCCGGTGCGTGCCGAGTAGTGAATTGGGCGAGGGTGCCCGGCGTTCGCGCAGATCATTCTTCGGGCCGGGCGATCGAGCCGGGCGTAAAACGCGGTGACGAACCGCTCGCCGTTGAAGCCGGTGAGCCGGTCGTTCATCTGCGCGAGGACTTCGGCCGGGCGGGTCACCTCCCTGGCTGCCTCGGCGAACGCGATCCGGGCCATGACCGCGACCATGGCCGCGGCCACCGAGTGTCCGGCCGCGTCAGCGATCAGCACGCCGAGCATGTTCTTCCGCGTGGTCACGAAGTCGTAGTAATCGCCGCCCAGCGAGTCGAGCGGCAGATAGCGCACCGCCCAGGCGAGGTCGGGGCCGCCGGGTGGTTGTTGCGGCAGAAGAGCCCGCTCCAGCAATCCGCCGGCCAGGCGAAGCTGGTGTTGCAGGATGCGGTCGCGCTCGGAAAGTTCGTAAGTCCGGCGGTCGACGAGTTGATTCAGGTGATCGGTGCGACGGGCCATCAGTTGCCGGGACGAAACGATTCCGATGACGCGCTCGCCTTCGACCACCGGCAAGTGGCGGACGCGGTGGGTTTCCATCAGCGTGACGGCGTCTTCCCATCCGGCTTCGGGGCCGATGCGGTAGGGGTTTCGCGTCATCACGGAGTGGAGCGGCCGATCCTGCCAGCCCGGTTCGTCGCCGGCCGCGAGCCTCAACAGGTCACGTTCGGAGAAGATGCCAATGAGACCCGTGGAGTCGGCGATGAGGATTGCGCCGACCCGCCGGCTGTTCATTTGCCGGGCGGCGTCGCGGATCGGCGTGTCGGGGCCGACCACGAGTGGCTCGGGCGTCATCACCGATCGCAGCGTCAGCTCGACCGGCACGGGAGTCGAGATCATCATCCGGCAGGGGTCTCGGCAGGCGGAGCAGTTTCACCGGAAAACATGAAAGAATCAAGTGGGTTCATGAGAATCGCCCTCCCTGACTTGATATTGGCGTGGCCGCTTGCGACACTGACGCGTAGCCCCGAACTCTCTGCCGGGCCGAAGCCATGGATGATGCTTCCGAATCGATACCCCAGGCGGCCGTGATCGCCCTCCACGAGGGGCGCGTCTGCCTGGTGCGGTCGCGGTCCGGGAAGCGATGGGTCGTGCCCAAGGGGATGATCGATCCCGGTCGCACGCCCTCCGAGATGGCTGTCATCGAGGCGTGGGAAGAGGCGGGGCTTTCCGGCGAACTCTCGACCGAGTGCGTGGGCGAGTTTTATTACGAGAAGAACGGGCTAACCCACCACGCCCGGGTTTATCTGCTGATTGTGACCCGAGTCGAGGCTGATTGGCCGGAACGCAAGTTCCGCAAGCGGGTCTGGCTCGAGCCGGGGCGGGCGGCCGAACGGGTGCGCGAGCCGGGCCTCCGGCAACTTCTGCTCGAGTTGGCGGCCGGCGTCGCGACCTGAAGCGGGCACTCGTTGCTATCATGTTGTCATGTCGCGAATGTCGCTCGAGATTTGGACCGGGCAGTTTGCCGCTCCCCCGCTGCCGATGACGCCGGCCGAGGTCCGCGCCCGCGGATGGGACGCCGTCGATGTCGTGTTCGTCACCGGTGATGCCTACGTCGATCACCCCAGCTTTGCGATGGCGATCCTGGGGCGGGTCCTGGAGGCCGCGGGATTCCGCGTCGCGATCCTGTCGCAGCCCGACTGGCGCAGCGTCGAGCCCTGGCGGCAGTTCGGCCGGCCCCGGCTGTTCTTCGCCGTCTCGGCCGGGAACATGGACTCTCTCATCAACCACTACACCGCCAGCAAGAAGGTCCGCAACGACGACGCCTATTCCCCCGGCGGCCGCATCGGCCTCCGGCCCGATCGCGCTACACTGCCGTACTGCCATCGCAGCCGCGAGGCGTTTCCCGGCGTGCCCGTGATCGCGGGCGGCGTCGAGGCCAGCCTGCGCCG
Source organism: Gemmataceae bacterium (assembly GCA_019694755.1). Classification (GTDB taxonomy): domain Bacteria; phylum Planctomycetota; class Planctomycetia; order Gemmatales; family Gemmataceae; genus JAIBBI01. The sequence continues at coordinate 8,641 of JAIBBI010000039.1, read as the reverse complement.
GCTCGCCCATTACGACTATTGGAGTGACACGGTCCGCAAGTCGATCCTCCTCGACTGCAAGGCCGACCTCCTCGTCTACGGCATGGGCGAGCGCAACATCCGCGTCATCGCCGAGCGAATGGCCGCCGGGCAGACCGTACGCGACCTGCGCGACATGCGCGGCGTAGCGTATCGCCTCGGAGCGAAAGAGGCCCAGGGGTTGCAACCCCTGGGCTTCCCCGCGATCACCCTCCCCAGTTACGAGGACGTCGTCGCCGATAAGCTTGCGTTCGCGGAGGCGACGCGGATCATCCACGTCCACACCAACCCGCTCAATGCCGCGGCGATGGTGCAGTTTCACGGGGCCGAGGCTGTGGTAGCCACGCCGCCCGACCTGCCGCTCTCGCAGGAGGAGATGGACGCGGTGTACGACCTGCCGTATACCCGTCGGCCACACCACGGCTACACCGAGCCGATCCCCGCCTACGAGATGATCAAGGACTCTGTCACGATCATGCGTGGCTGTTTCGGCGGCTGCACGTTTTGCTCGATCACAGCCCATCAGGGGCGGATCATGCAGTCCCGCTCGCAGGACTCCGTGATCCGCGAGGTGGAAAAGCTCGCGGCCGACCCGGACTTCAAGGGCACCATTTCCGACATCGGCGGTCCCACCGCCAACATGTATGAAATGCGCTGCACCCGCCCGGAAGTGGAGGCGAAGTGCAAGAGGCTCTCGTGCGTCCACCCCAGCATCTGCAAGCTGCTCGGCACCGACCACGGGCCGCTCATCGAGTTGTATCGCAAGGCCCGCGCCGTGCCGGGCATCCGGAAGGCGCTGGTGAGCAGCGGCCTGCGGATGGACCTTGCGCAGCTTTCGCCGGAGTATGTGGCGGAGCTGGCCGAGCACCACGTGCCCGGCCGGCTGAAAGTCGCGCCGGAACACGCCGACCCGGGCACGCTCGCCCTGATGAAGAAGCCGAGCATCGACAACTTCGGAGCATTTGCGAAGCAATTCAAAGAGGCGTCGGCGGAGGCCGGCAAGCCGAAGCAGTTCCTCGTCCCGTACTTCATCGCCAGCCACCCCGGCTGCGACCTCGACGCGATGATCGACCTGGCGGTGTACCTGAAGCGCAACGGCTACAAGCCGGACCAGGTGCAGGATTTCATCCCGGCCCCGTTCGACATCGCGACGTGCATGTATTACACGGGCATGGACCCGTTTACGAAGAAGCCGGTGAAGATCGCCCGGGCGATGCGCGACCGGAAGATGCAGCGGGCCCTGATGCAGTTCTTCAAACCGGAGAACTACTTCACGGTACGCGAGGCTCTGATCGAGGCGGGTCGGGGCGACCTGATCGGCTCGGGCTGCGACGCTCTGATCCCGTCCAACCCGCCGAAAGAGGCGATCGAGGCGAGACGACGGCGGGTCAATCACGCCATTTCAGCCGACGACGAGCATTACCACGCCGTTGCCAATACGGCGAAAGGTGACAAAACAAGTAAACGAGGCTTGCCGAACCAGGGCTATCGGCCGGGACGGAAATCTGCACATCGCCGGGTCAAGAAACGAAACCCGTCGCGAGATCCCGGGTGATTGTCGGTCCGATGTTCTCGCGGAGGGTTTGAGTGATGGTGAAGTATCCGAAGCAATTGACGGTGCTCGCGGTCGCGATGTGCGCCGTATCCGGTTATCTCGCCGGATCCGGGCGGCTAACTGCGTTCGTAGCCGGTGACGCCAACCCGCCACCCGGATCTCCTGCCGCGACGGCGACGATTCCCGGCAACCAACTCCCCGCGCCGCCGGCGAAGTTTGGCGGGAAGATCGATGAAGTTGCTTCGAAGTCAAAACCCTACTGGTCGCCGCGCGTCGTGCCACCGAAGGGCGCCCCCAATGTGCTTCTCATCATGACTGATGACGCCGGCTACGGCGTTTCCAGCGCGTTTGGCGGCGTTATCCCGACACCGAATCTCGACCGCATCGCCAACAACGGCCTCCGTTATACCAACTTTCATTCGACCGCGCTTTGTTCGCCGACTCGCGCCGCCCTCATCACCGGGCGGAATCACCATTCGGTTGGCTTCGGCGTCGTCTCTGAGATTTCGACCGGTTACCCCGGCTACGACAGCATCATCACCAAGGACAAAGCGACCATCGGCCGCATTCTCAAGGATAACGGGTATCGTACATCCTGGTTTGGCAAGGAGCACAACACTCCCTCGTACCAGACCAGCCAGAACGGACCGTTCGACCAGTGGCCCGTCGGCATGGGATTCGAGTACTTTTACGGCTTCATGGGTGGCGATACCAACCAATGGCAGCCGAATCTGTTCCGCAACACCACGCAGATCTATCCGTTCGAAGGTAAGGCGCCGGGCACCTGGAATCTGACCACGGCCATGGCCGATGATGCCATCGAGTACATGAACAGCATCAACGCCATCAACCCGGACCAGCCGTTTTTCATCCATTACACGCCAGGTGGTACGCACGCACCGCACCACCCGACCAAGGAATGGGTGGACAAGATCAGCAAAATGCACCTTTTCGACGAGGGCTGGAACAAGCTTCGCGAGACCATCTTTGCGAACCAGAAGAAGCTGGGCGTTATCCCGCCGGACACGAAGCTGACTCCCTGGCCGAAAGACATGCTCAAGGATTGGGACCAGTGTTCGGCCGACGAGAAAAAGTTGTTCCTGAAGCAGGTGGACGTGTTCGCCGCTTACGCGGCCTATACGGACCATGAGATCGGCCGCGTGATTCAGGCTGTCGAAGACATGGGCAAGCTGGATAACACGCTCATCATCTACATCTGCGGCGACAACGGCACCAGCTCCGAAGGCACTCTGGTCGGTACGCCCAACGAGATCGCGATGTTCAATGGTGTGGTTGTTCCCGTCGAGGAACAACTCAAGTACTTCTACGATGTTTGGGGCACTGAACAGACGTACAACCACATGGCCGTGCCGTGGGCGTGGGCGTTCGACACGCCGTTCACCTGGACCAAGCAGGTGGCTTCGCACCTGGGGGGAATCCGGCAGGGGATGGCGATCTCCTGGCCCAAGGTCATCAAGGACAAAGGCGGAATCCGCCACCAGTTCCACCACGTCATCGACGTTGTGCCGACCATTCTGGAGGCGACCGGGATCACGCAGCCCGACCAGGTGGACGGCATCAAGCAAAGCCCAATCGAAGGTGTCAGCATGATGTACACGTTTGACGCCAGGAACGCGAAGGCACCGTCGACCCACAAGACTCAGTATTTCGAGATGTTCGGCAACCGGGCGATCTATCACGAGGGTTGGTTCGCATGTACGAAAGTAATGCGGCCGCCGTGGGTCCAGGTGGTGCCGAAGGAAAGCGTCATGGAGTACCCGTGGGAACTCTACGACCTTGCCAACGACTACTCGCAATCCACGAACCTGGCGGACAAGAACCCCGAGAAGCTCAAGGAGCTTCAAGCCATGTTCATGGAAGAAGCGAAAAAGTACCAGGTGCTGCCCATCGACGACTCCTATGTGTCTCGGCTCCTGACGCCACGACCCAGCCTTACTGCCGGTCGAACCGAATTTTCCTGGACGCGGCCGTTGACCGGTGTCCCGATTGGCGACGCACCGTCAATCTTGAATACCTCCTACTCCATCAAGGCTGACGTGGAAATTCCAGCGGGTTCGGCCGAAGGCATGCTGATCACCGAGGGCGGGCGTTTCGGGGGCTGGGGTTTTTACCTCTTGAAGGGCAAGCCGGTCTTCCTGTGGAACCTGGCCGGATTGAAACGCATCAAGTGGGAAGGCCGGGAGGCACTCGCGCCCGGACGACACGTCATCGAGTTCGATTTCGCGTATAAGGGCCTGGGGATGGGAACACTGATGTTCGGCAGCCCATCCGGCGTCGGTCAGGGCGGCACCGGGATCCTCAAGGTGGACGGTAAGGAGGTCGCCCGGCAGGATATGGAGCACACCATTCCATTCATGCTCAACCTGGATGAGGGACTCGACATCGGTTCCGATACGCTCACCAGCGTGAACGACGCAGACTACAAGTCGCCGTTCAAGTTTAACGGCAAGATCAACAAGATTACTCTGAAGGTCGATCCGCCCAAGTTGACGCCGGAGGACATCAAGAAGCTTGAGGAAGCGAAGAAAAAGGCCGCGGCCGCCAAGGAGTAGGAACCCGAGAACGAGCGGCGTGGACCGTGTGATATGACGTCGATGCGGACGCCCACCGCATCGCGATTCTGGAAGGTAAAGTGGACCCTGATTCGATTGTTCAACCCGGAGAATCATTTCACGGTCGCGACGAGTTGATTGATGCGGAGTGACCTGATCGGTAAGCGCTGCGATGCCATGATCCCGGCCAACCCGCCGTATGAAGCCCGCGCCGGGCGCATCACCCGAACCAGCACCTCACAATCGCAATACCGGGGCAAGGGACGAAACCGCGTAACGGGGCGTGGCGGGCGCGCGGATTACCGGCCGAACCGCGCGACCCAGGCCCGGCGGCAGAAACCCGGTCGCGGCTGATACCTTCCTCCGGACCGCGGGTCATAAGATACCTGTCGACGGCGCGGGGCCGAGCATGCCCCGCCGCACCCGGACTCGACACGAGGCAGGATCGCTATGGGACGCATTTTCGAGAAGCGCAAGCACTCGATCTTCAAGACGGCCGCGCAGAACTCCAAGCTCTATTCCAAGTACAGCAAGCAACTGTACATGGCGGCCAAAAACGGCGTGCCCGACCCGCACGCCAATCCCGTCTTGCGCAACTTCGTCGAACGGGCCAAGAAGGAGAACGTGCCCAGCCACGTGATCGACAAGGCGATCGCGAAGGCCGCGGGCGCGGGCGGCGAAGACTTCCAGCCCGCCCGCTACGAAGGGTTCGGGCCCGGCGGCGCGCTGGTCATCATCGACTGCCTGACCGACAACAACTCGCGCACGATCTCCGACATCCGCAGTTGCTTCACCAAAACCGGGTCCAAGCTGGCGGCCAGCGGGTCCGTCGTGATGAACTTCGATCACCTCGCGGTGCTTTCATTCAAGGGCGACAACGAAGACCAGGTGATGGAGGCGCTGTTCGCCGCGGACGTCGCCATCGAAGAGGTCGAGTGCAAGGACGGCACCGTCACCGTCTTCACCCCGCCCACCGAGTTCTACAAGGCCAAGACGGCCCTCCTCGCAGCGTTCCCGGGCCTGGAACTGGATGTGCAGGAGATCAACTTCTTCCCGCAATCGACGAAGACGCTCACCGCCGATGAACAGGCGGCCTTCGAGAAGTTCCTCAACATGCTGAACGACTGCGACGACGTGCAGGAAATCTACCACAACGTCGCGATGCCGTGATCGGCACGCGCGTTTGTCACTCCCGGGTAACGGCCGTTCGCCGCGGGTGGGGCGGGAAGTAGAATTGTCCCGGCCCGCTCCCGCACCCATTTGCAACAGGTGAACGATGCGACTTCGCGTCTCCGTGCTTCCAGCACTACTCGTTTGTTTCGCGACCGGCATGTCCGGCGAGCGTGCCGCGGCCCGCGCGGCCGACCGGGAGCCCGCCAAGTCGCAGGCCAAGCCCGTCCCCGTGAACATGCACGACTTCATGGAGGGCATGTTCCAGTCGCCCTACAAGCGGCTCAAGGCGGCGATGGCGGCTGAGCCGAAGGACAATGCCGGCTGGAAGGCGATCCGTTCCGACGCGCTGATCCTCGCCGAGGGCGGCAACTTGCTGCTCATGCGTCTGCCGGACAGCAACGTGGACCAATGGACGAAGTACAGCGTCGATTCGCGCGATGCCGGGGCCGCTCTGGTGAAGGCCGGCAAGGCGAAGGACTTCGCGAAGGCCAAAGAGGCTTACCACGCGATGCTCAACCACTGCAACGCCTGCCATAAGCAGTTCGAAGAGGGAAAACACATCCTGAAGCCGTGACCCGCCGGCGCACGCCGAACCCGGGAGTTGTCATGCAGCCGATCCGTGCCATGTGGATGGCTTGTGTCATAGGAGCAGTGCTGTCCGCCGGTCTCGCGGGGCAGGACAGGGCACCCGCCGCCCGGGGCGAAGTCGTCACGGAGATGAGCAAGGCCATCTGGTACGTCTTCCAGTGTAAGAACGGCGATTACTGGTTCGGCAGCGACGATTCCGGCGTGTACCGCTACGACGGGAAGACCCTCGTCCACTTCACGATGAAAGACGGGCTGTGCAGCCACCGCATCCGGGGAGTACAGGAAGACGCTGCCGGGAACGTGTACTTCACCACTTACGAAGGCATCAGCAAGTTCGACGGGCGGGCATTCACGACGCTGAAGGCCTCCGCCGAGGTGTCGCCGGAAGGGTGGAAGAAGCAACCTGGCGACCTCTGGTTTGTCGGCCCGCCCGACGCCGGCGTTGTGTTCCGGTACGACGGCGCAACGCTGCACCGGCTCGCCTTCCCGCGCACCAGGCTCGGCGACGAGCACTTCGTAAGGATGCCCCGCGACACGTTTCCGAATGCGAAATACAACCCGTACGACGTGTACTGCATCCTGCGCGACAGCCGGGGCGACCTGTGGTTCGGCACCACCTGCGTCGGCGTCTGCCGGTACGACGGCAAGTCGTTCACCTGGCTGACGGACAGCAAGCTTACCGAAGCGCCGGTGCGGTCGATATTCGAAGACAGCAAGGGCAACTTCTGGTTCAGCTACAGCGGCCACGCCAGCTTCGAGGGCACCCGGCCGGTCCGCGACTTCGGCCGGTTATTGCCCGGCAAGGAGGGCCGGATCATCCCCGCCATGTCGATCGTCGAAGCGGCCGACGGGAAACTCTGGCTGGCAGAGCTTGGTACCGGAGCAATCTCCTACGATGGCAAGCTTCTGGTGCCTTACCCCATCCAGGACGGCCTGACGAAAGTCCGAGTGTTCTCCATCACCAAAGACAACCACGGCACCCTGTGGCTCGGCACCCTCAACGGTGGCGCGTACAAGTTCAACGGCCGGGCGTTCGAGCCGTTTCGGCCGTGAGGCGATCAATACGCGGACGAGCCGGCGGGAGGGTCGCGACTACGAGCGCACGACGGGACAGGATTCTGTTTCGACAGCAGGCTCGGCGTCGCGGATGACGGGCAGTTTGTATACAACCGCGAGGCCGACCATCGCGGCCAGCAGAAGAAGTCCGAGGAGCGGCCACGTCAGATTGCCCCACACGATGCTCGCGGCGACCGCCGCGGACATTGCCGCCACGGCCACCACTTTCACCCGCATCCTGACTCCCCGGTGCTTATCCCAATCTCTTAAGAACGGCCCGAAAAATGGTGAGTGAAGGAGCCACCGGTTCAGCCGCGGGGAAGACCGTGCGAAGAAGAAACTGGCCACCAGCAGAAACGGCGTCGTGGGCATGACCGGCAGCAGCGCGCCGACAACGCCCAGCGCCACGAAAACGCATCCCAGCGCCACATAGGCCACCCGGCGAGGTCGAAAGTGGAGGTGATTGCGAACCGGCACTCTCGAACCCGTGAGGAGAGGTTGTGCGTGGCGAATAAAGGCCCCGATGGCAGTATAGACCCGAACGACGTGGGTTGCAGGTCAGTAATGTCGCCCGGCTGTCACTCCCGCCTTGTTCGCCAAGAAGAGGGCGTATCCTCCGTGAAGTCCGTGTCACTTGCAGCCCGCTACCATAACCGCATGGGCATGGCCGACCTCGATCGCGAGTCGCTGCACCGGCTGGTGACGGATACCGTCCTCGGGGCGGGCTTCCGCCGGGCCACGTTCGGGGGCACGCAGCGCGGTGCCCAGCCGACCCCGTGGGTCCGCGTCGTCGTCCGGCCCGTCCGGCTGCGCGACGGTGAATACTGTCAATTCTCTTACTTCGATGCCCGGAAAAACGTCACCAAGAACGCCCGCGGGCGGGAGGTCGGCGAACGGCTGCGCGAGGTTATTGCCGCGGGCTACGCCGGCATTCACCTGGCCACCGGTGCTGACGAGATCGACATCCGCACGACCAAACGGGGTAAGTTCCTGGTCGGTCGTCGGAAGGTCGACGATGCCCCGCCGGAGCCGTCGCCGGCCCACAACCACGTCAAGGACGTGCCGCTGCCGGAGGGGCAGGCCGACCGGTTGCTCGACGCGCTCGGCATCCTGACCCGCGACGGCCGGGTCCGCCCCGCCATGCGGGCGAAGTACACGCAGATCAACGAGTTTCTCAAGCACCTCTCGCACGTCCTCGACGACGCGGGATTGCGGTCGCTGGGCCGGGCGGTCGAGATCCTCGACTGCGGCTGCGGTGCCAGCTACCTCACGCTGGCCGCCCACCACTACCTCAACGACGTGCTCGGCATCCCCGCCCGCGTGACCGGCGTCGACGTGAACGACGAACTGATCCGCAAGAGCGCGGGGCGGGCCGACCACCTCGGGGCCGACGGGGTCGCGTTCGCGTGCGGCCCCATCGGCGACACCGCGGGCCGGCCCGACATCGTCGTCGCGTTGCACGCCTGCGACACCGCCACCGACGACGCGATCGCCCGAGCGGTGAGCGGTGAGGCCCGGCTGCTCCTGAGCGTGCCGTGCTGCCACCACGACCTAAGAGCCTATCCCAAAACCGCAGTTGACGCCACGACGAGTTTTGTCGAGACTGGCCGCCTGCGGCATGTTGAAATGGTGTTTTTTGGGAGCTTCACGGATGAAGCCGGACGAGGTCGTGATCGAG
>JAIBBI010000185.1 GCA_019694755.1 Gemmataceae bacterium | reverse complement strand
AACTCGCCGTCGTCTCGTAGGTCTGGTACTCCATCCAGGTGTTGGCCGGGAAAATCAGGTCGGAGTACTCGCAGGTACTGGTCATCTCCACGTCCTGGGCGACGATGCAATCGATCTTCGGGTTCACGACGAAGAGCATCTCATAGGCGTGCTTGGCGTTGTTGAAGAGGTTGACGTTCGTGAACCAGAGAAACTTAGTCGGCGTGGGCATGTGGGTCAGCCCGGTAAAACACATCCGGCCGTACTTCGGCGTGTTGACGATGAGCGGCCGCTCGCCGTGATTCCAGTACGCCGGCTCTTCGTCCTTGGTCGTCTTCAGGACCTTGATGTCTTTACCGTTGGTCTTGGGGTCCAGATTCGGGGCGAACGGATCCTCGGCGATCCACCCGGCAAAGCCCGGCCCGGATTCCGGCGAACTCTGGAACAGAGCGGACTTGTAGTTGCCCGCCCAGGTAAAGCAGCCGGCCCCGGGTTTGCCGAGCTGACCGGTCAGCATGATCGGCAGGTACTGGGCCCGGTTGCACAGCGTGGCGTGGAACCAGTGGTTGATCCCTTCACCGACGTGGATGGCGACGGAGTGGCCGGCCTTGGTCGTATCCCAGATGTCTTTGGCGAGCCGCTCGATGAGGTCCTTGTTGGCCCCGGTGATCTCGGCCGCCGACTCGAGGTCGTAGTCCTTCAGATTGACCAGGTAGGCGTCCCAGAGCGTGACCACCTCGACGCTGCTGCCGTCGGCCAGCTTGATCTTGTCCGCGTAGGAGAGCGCGGGAGTGATCCCGTCGTCAGCCATGCGCTGGCCGAGTTGATCGCGGGTCAGCGGCCGGAGCTGTTTCTGTTTCTCGTCGTACACGACGAAGTCGCCGCCGATCTTCGCGTACTGCTCGTCGGTAAGGTGCTGGGTGGTGTACGAGGGGCCGTCCTTCTTGAGGCCGGGCTTGTAGCCGGGGAACACGTCGGCCGCCCGCAGCCGTTGGAGGTTGTCCTTGCGGATCAGAAGCGGAAAATCGGTGTAGCCTTTGACGAAGTCGCGGTCGTACCAGCCGCGGTCGCACATGACCTTGGCCACGCCGAGGAACAGGGCGGTATCGCTGCAGCCGGGGCGGACCTGGATCCAGTAATCCGCCTTGGTGGACGCCGGCGAGTATTCAGGGGTGATGACGACGATCCGGCCGCCCCGCTCCATCATTTCGATGAACCAGTGCGAATCGGGCATCTTGTTTTCGACGAGGTTCTTCCCGCACTGGATGTGCAGCTTGGCGTGCCGCATGTCGTTGAAGTCGCAGTCCGCCGCTTGCAGGCCGTGAACGAACGGGTGCCCGGGTGCCTGATCGCCGTGCCAGGTGTAGTTGGACCAGAGCCGACCGCCGAGCGCGTCTTTCGGCTCCACCTTGCGGACCGCCTGATCGACCAGCGCGAGCATGTTTGACCAGCGGTACAGACCGTACTTCCCGATGACGCCGAGCAGGCCCATGCCGCCGCGGAGTTTCACGGTCCGGGTGCCCGCGTGGTGGCAGGCTTCGATCATCTCCGGTTCGTAGCCGTCAGACTTGAGCCGTCGCTCGCCGTCGGCACCGCTGTAGGTTCTGGCAATGGCGACGACCGCTTTGGCGTGGTAGCGGTAGATTTCGTCCCAGCCGGCCTTCACGAACGTGTCGGTGCCGCGCGTGTTGAACTTGTACTTGTCGCGAAGTTGGGGGTTATCCGACAGGGAAGGGAAGCCGTCGTCGGCCCACTGCTTCCAGCCCTTGCGGATCATCGGCTGGCGCAGTCGGAACGGGCCGTAGAGCCGACGCTGCTGCGTGAACCCCTTGGCACAGCCGCGCGGGTTCCAGTGCTTCGTGTCGGTATTGCCGTACAGGTCGCCGCATGTGCCGCCCTCGTAGTCCTGTTCGGACCGGAGGACGACGCCGTTGCGGACGAAAGCCCGCATCCGGCAGTTGTGGGTGTCGTTCGGAGCGCACACCCACATGAACGAACGATCGACTTTGTACTGATCCCGGTACAGTTCCTCCCAACCGCGGTTGGGGTACGCACCGAGCGGGTTATCGACGCTGACGGGGTCGAACCCCCAGAGGCGGGGCGTCAGCAGACCCGCGCCGCCCGCCAGACCCATCCGCAGGAAATCTCGACGTTCCATGATCGGTCTCCTCTCGTGGCCGAATTCGGCTCACTTACTCGAGGCGCAGGTCGTGCCAGATAGACGATTGTTTCTGTCCGTTGCGGTCGCGTGCCGCGCCGTCCCACAGGGCGAATGCGATTGACGCCGATTCGGTTGGTGCGAGTGATACGCCGGCGTCGGTCGGCACGCGGATCGGTCGACGGAACTCGACCGTGCGCCGGCCGTTGGACCACGACGAGGTTGCCCTGACCACCTGCGACGCTTTCGGGCGGAACGTGACGCTGCCGACACCCTTGGCAACAAGGTTGCTGGCTGACTGCGAAGCGTCGGCATGAGTGTGGGGGTTGCCGGCCGCGCGGGCCGTCGCAAAGTCCGGCACGGCCTGTCCCTTCAACCGTTCGCGGTAAAACGCGGTATCGAAAGGGTACTCGTCGAGCGGGCCGCGGTCTTCCTTCGGTCGGCCCCAAGTGGCCCGCCACAGCCAGAGGTCGGGCGGCGCGCCCTCGGCCCCCATGCCGAGGAACGGCTCGACGGTGCCGCGGAACAACTGCACGGCGGCCATGTCCTCGAACTGGTCCGGCCCGGTGGTCTCGTCGTCGCGGGTCGCGTCGTTCCACGCCAACCGAATGGCGATTGATTTGCCATCGTGGATGGCCTGCACGCGGAAGTCAGGCTCCGCACACTCGCGCCACCAGAGCGGGCTCACCACGATCGGCGTCGCCGGCGTGGCGCTCCAAATGCTGGTCAGGTCGTCGGGGAGCGACCCGTAGACCTTGCGGGCCGTGATCGTGACCCGCTTGTGTTCGACTTTGGCCTGCGCGTCGGCCGGTGCGAGCGACTGGATGTAGTTCACAATGTCTCCGACCTCGTCGGGCTTCAGGGCCGAGTTGCCGGGCATCGGCGTGCCTTTCATCCCGAGGACGATGCGGGCGTAGAGTTGCTCGTGCTCGCGCCCGCCCTTGAAGATTCCGCGGGAGAAGTCGCGTGGCCGGGTGGGCATGCCATTCGCATCCTTCTGGTCCTGAGCGCCGTCGCCCCGGCCGGTCGCGCCGTGACACGTGGCACAGTTCGTCGTGTACAGGGCCAAGCCACGTTCAACCGACGCCTTGTCGGCCGCCGGCCACTTCGCGGGTGTCTGCAATCGCTCACCGGGCTTGAGAAACTCGGTGACTTCGCGCCGGAGTTCCTTCTCGTCGGGTGTGTCGCCCCGACCCCGCGCATCCTGCACGGCCCGGCGGATCATCCCCTCGCGGGTCAATTCGTTGACGTAGGCGACCATGGCCTTCCGCTCCGATTCCGGCAGGTGCCCGAACGGCATCATGGCCGAGCCGGGCATGCCGCGGGTGATGGCCCGCATCATGTCCTCGTCGGTGGGAAGCAGATTGGTCGTCGACACCAGACGAAACTCGGCGGCCGTGAAGTCGCGCGGGCGCGGGTAAAGAAACCGCGCGGCCATACCGTTGCCGTCTCCCAGGTCGCCGTGACACGCCGCACAGTGGGTCTGATACAGAGCCTTCCCGGGGGGATTGGTTGCCTGCCCGATCACCGGTGCGGTCGTCGGTGTCAGCAGGAGCCACGCCAGGCCCAAGCTTGAAACAAGCCCTGCTCCCGGAACGGCGGACGCCCGGATCATTGAAACCCTGGTCACCATGACATCGCTCCCTGGGGGATGTGTCGGTCCAAGTGAACGGTCGACCGCTCGGCGGCCGGTTCGCTCTCCAACAACTCGTGGGTGATGGTCACACGGAGACGGACTCCTGCCACGTGGATGATGTCGCCGTGCAACAGAACTCGCCCGTCTCCCGAATGCCCTTCGCGGGCAATTGCAAAATGGACGGGTCGCTTCCCCACCAGATCGCCGTTGACGTAGGTTCCGTTGCAACTGTCGAGGTCCCAGATTCGGGCGTCATCGGCAGTGGCTTCGAGTCGGCAATGGTGCCGGGAAATGGTCCTTTCACTGGCGGAGCCGACCAGAGCGAAGTCGCAGTCCGACGCCCGACCGATCGTGCATGCGCCGGGCACCGTCAGACGGTATGTCACCCCGGCCTGGGGCCCTTCGAGGACATCGAGAGAAACGCTGGCCAACATGGCTCCCTCCTCCATTGCGTGGGCTCATCGGGTCGCGAGATCACCGGTAGTTGCCGGAGCGGCACGCTCGGCGCAGCAACTGCACGACGGGGCGACGACTTTGGGACTCGGCGCGGATTCGACAACCGGTAACGCCAGCCCCGGCAATCTCAACTGAGCGTTCAGCTTGCCCAAAAATTCGGTTGAGTCGACTTGGAGCAGTCGGCACGCGCCGTCGATGGTGATTCCGTGTGCGAGTCGCTGCCGGACGAACGTGTTCGCGAGCGGCCGAAAGCCGGCCTCGACAAACGTCGTCAGCAGGTGCGGATAAATATCGAGAACATCGCCGACGGAGTGTACGCCGACGAGCGGCTTGCCGGGGATGATCGGCACCGCGTCGCGGCTCGGTACGCCGATGGGGCGACCGAGCCCCAGCATGATCCGCACCAGATGGACGGCCCAGATCGCGAGGCCCGAGACCTCGAGTATTCCGCTGACCCCCGCGACAGGGAATGCCGACCCCGAGAAGTCCGTCGCCACCTGCCCGGCAACTCGCAGGGTGCAACCGAGATTGAGCAGTATGAAAGGCAACCACAGGGCCGGCAGGCTTTTGCCATCGAGGCCATTCAGCGTCGGCACCACGCGGGCCGCCACGCCCACGATCATCTGGCTGATGAACCCGACTGTAATCGCATGCCGGATCGCACCGTAGAACGCGTGCGAGAAACCCGCATTGGCGGCAGCGCCCTCGGTTGCAAACCAGGCCAGAAGGCCGTACTGGTAAGCCGGCATGAGAATCGTCAGGCCGAGCGAAATCAGCAGCCAGGCGTATGCGACACGAACGAACTTCAGGGTTCTGTCAGCCTCGGGGGCCCGACCGAACAGCCGGCAATGGACCACGAGCGTGACTGCCGTCGCCGCGAGTACGATGACCGAACCGTACCACAGGGCGACAAAGGCCGGGCTGACAAGCCGCATCAGGATCAGTCCCAGCGCCTCGCCGATAACGGCCAGGTTCAGAAGCGGCAAGGCGATCAGGCACAGCTTGGCGCTCGCTTCTCGAAACCCGTAGACGTGATGCAGCATCCGCAGACTGACGCCCAGGATCATCAGCATGGCGAAGCCGTGGATCTGTATGTCGCGGAGTGGTGCCTGCCATGTCGCGACCAGAGTAGTCTTCGCCGCGCCGTCGGCAAACAGAGTCGCCCCGGCATACAGCGCGTCGGCAATGCCCTGAACCAGGAACCAGCCCAATGCGGACGCGATGTAAGCGTCGTAATAGACGAACGGCTTGGCCGACTGACGCCAGGTGCCGATGAGCACGCCGACGAAGATGGCGATGGCCAGCACCTCAGCCGCGCCGGCCGCCAGCACGAGGCCGATCCAAGTCGGGTCGGACGCGGCCAACGGTTCAAAGACGGACCGCACGATGATGCCGCCGAGCATCAACCACCAACTGGCGAACGCCCAGGTGGGCCAGCGCAGGTCGGTGTGTTTGAATCGCGGAAACGCCTGGTAGGCGAATCCCATGACGAACAGCCCGACCCAGCCGAATATCTGGGCGTGACCGTGGGCGTTGATCGCGTGCAGACCGGCTGCGCGGAACGAACCGTTCCACGCAATCTTGAGCAGAAGCCAAGCACCCCAACTCGCGCCGAGAGTCAGGACGACGGCGATGCCGGCCAGGAAGAACCGGCGATAGATCGCATCGTCCGGGCGGGCAACCGCAGTAGCCGGCGGGTCGTTGTCGAGGGCCAACCGCAAGTCCGCAAGGAGTCGGGGCAGGGGCACGTCGTGGGCCCGGGCAAAGAAACCCAACGTCTCGTACGGACCGAGCCGACCGCCGCAGCCACGCAGGCCGTACCGATCGAGCACGCCCCGGAGTTGCGGCGAGGACACCAGGAGGTCGGGAATCAGGGAGTTAGCGTCGAGCAGGTCGGGGTGGGTCGTCGTCATGCCACTCTCCTCACTCAAACGGTAATCGCATACGAATATACGGTTTTAGGGCATCGTGTATCGTTCGGACGAATTCGCGGCAGCCGGTACCGGTTCGCCTTCAGTGATCAGGTCGGCCACTGATGTGCTCTGGAGCATGTGGACGTAGTCGTCGCGGATTCTGTTCCAACGGTCGTTCATGAACAGCGGGTCGGCTTCGGGACATTGGGACCAGTCCGTGCCGCGATTCGTCCACCGACTGACATGCTCGATTGGCTCGACGATGTCCAGTAATCGGATACTCTCAGCCGGGCGGGCCAAGCGAAACCCGCCGCCCGCTCCCTTCTGCGATGTCACCAATCCCGCGCGGGCCAACGCCTGCAGCAACTTGCCGAGGTAGTTCGGTGGCGCGCCGATGGACTTCGCGATCACCGGCGTCCCGACATATTCACCCTCGGCCAGTCTGCCCAGCAGCGTCATCGCGCGAATCGCGTGCAGTCCGGTCTTGGTAAGCATGATCAGCAGTCACTAATCACATGTTGATGTCTGTTTTTATCCTCGAACGGCAACCAAGTCAAGGAGATTCTCTCCGGTTTTCTGAATTTGTATCCTGCCGAAGGAAGAAGTTGGCTCAACGAGGGTGCGGAGGGCAATGGTGCAGCCCAAGGCAGTGAGTCGGCGACTGAAGAATCATAAAACGCGCTGCGGTAATTTGCGATTACGGAGAGCAGCCATCATCCGGCCGCAGAGGGTACCGAGGTGTACGCGAACATGGAGCCATGGAGCGAGATCCGACGCCGGGTTCTGACCGGCGGGCTCAGCAAGCGTCAGGCATACGAGCAGTATCGGATTCTCTTGAAGACTCTGGCCAAGACCCTGACCCACGAGGAACCGCCGGTTAAGGCCGGCCCGGCGTCGGACGAACGAACCGTTATTCTTGGCAATCCGGTAGATCCTGGGCCATGATTCGAAAGCGCCAGAGAACCCGTGGCATTTCGTGAGCCGACGCGCATGAAAAAGGCCTCGGGATCGCTCCCGAGCCCGCCCGGCGATGTCGCCCAGTCATCGATCGGGCACAGGAATCCTATACGGCCTGAGCCGCTGGATCGAGGTCGGTTGCAGGAATATTCTGACCGAGTCTATCGGCTTGGTGAAATCGTCCCGCGACGGGTCAATTCGACTTCTCGGACGATTTGTCTTCGACCTTGGCCTTTCCGAGGTTGGTCTTCAGGTTGTCGATGACCGCCTGGCAATCGGCCTTCTTCTCGTAGCCTTTGCCCGAAGTGGCCAGCAGAGTGTCGCCGTCCTTGATCCGGAAGCGGTATTCGCCGGCCGAGTCCTTGTACACTTCGACCGAGATGCCCGCGGCCACCTTGGCCTTTTCGGCCTTTTCTACTTTCTTGGGGGGATCGGTCTTACCCTTCGTCTGAGCCATCGTCGCCGGCGATGCCGACAGCGCCGTCAGGGCCAGGAGAAACGCGAAGGCGGTACCGGAGAACAGTTTCTTCATGACGAGTCCTC
>JAIBBI010000184.1 GCA_019694755.1 Gemmataceae bacterium | reverse complement strand
CGCGGAGCGCACCCGGCGGCAGAAGAAGCGGCGCAACTGGCTCGGCGTGGTCGGCGCGTTCACATTGGCGGCGAGCGTGTTGCTCGCAGTGCAGGCGACGATCGCCAATAGTGCGCCGCCGCACGTCAACGTGCAACTGCTCGGGCAGCAGGCATTGCTTGCCGACGCGCCGGGGTCGCTGCGCGTCCGCGTCACCGATGCGAAATCGCAGAAGCCGCTCGTCGGCGTGCCGGTCCGCGTGGCCATGGCGAAGGGCGATGAACTGACGCCGCTCGCGCAGTTCACGACCGACGCATCCGGCACCGGCACGCCGCGGTTCCGCACGCCCGACTGGGCCGCGGGGCGGTACACGCTCGTCGTCTCGGCCGACACGGCTGACGGCGACCTGCTACGTGAACCCGTCGTACTCAAGCGCGACATGCGGCTGATGCTCTCGACCGATAAGCCGGTCTATCAGCCGGGCCAGACGGTCCACGCCCGCGGCCTCGCGCTGCGCCGGCCCGACTTGAAGCCCGTCGCCGAGCAACCCGCGACGTTCACGCTCACCGACCCGAAGGGCAATGTGCTGTTCAAGCAGGTGAAGCCGACGAGCAAGTTCGGCATCACCTCCACCGACTGCCCGCTGGCCGCGGAACTCGCGGAGGGGGCGTACACGCTGACGTGCCAGGTGGGCAGCGTGTCGTCGTCGACGAACATCGACGTCCGGCAGTACGTCCTGCCAAAGTTCAAGCTCGATGTGGCGTTTGACAAGCCGTACTACCGGCCCGGGTCGGCCGTGAAATGCGTCGTCACCGGCCGATACTTCTTCGGTCAGCCGGTGGCCGGCGGCGCGCTGCAAACAGAAGTCCGCAGCGAAGAGCCGGGCCGGCCCGTGCTCGACAAGCGGACCGTGACGCTGGGCCCCGACGGGACGGCGGCGATCGACTTCACACTGCCGGCACGACTCGCCGGCCGGCCGCAAGACGATGGCGCGGCCCGCTTTACGTTGGCCGCGGTGCTCACCGACACGGCCGGGCAGGAGAGCGGCAAGACCGCTTCCCGGCTGATCACCGCCCAGGACCTGCACGTCGAGGCCATCCCCGAGGGCGGGCCGCTGGTGCCGGGCCTCGACAATCTGATTTATCTGTATGTCACGACACCGGATGGTACGCCGGTGAAGGCCACCGTCTCGGTGGTCTACGGCGAGCAACGCAAGGAAGTAACGACGAGTGACCTCGGCGCGGCCGTCGTCGGCGTGAAGCCGGACCCCGCCGCCGACCGCGTCGTGCTCACCGCCCGGGGGGCCGACGGGAAGACCGGCAGCCGGTCCGTCCGGCCCGATGTCGATATCAACGGCAACTTCCTCGTCCGCACCGACCGCGCCGTCTACGACGCCGGGCAGACCATGACCGTGTCGGTGCTCGGCTCCGGGCAGCAACCCGTGTTCGTCGACCTTATCCGCGACGGGCAGACCATCCGCACCGAGACGATCGAACTGGCCGACGGCAAAGGTGCGGCCGCGTTCGACCTGCCCGCGGAACTGGCCGGCACGCTGGAGTTGTGTGCGTATCGCATCACCGGCGACGGCCTGCCGGTGCGGAAGTTGCGCACGCTCGTGGTCCGGCCGCCCGAAGGACTGCGGATCAAGATGAAGGCCGACAAGCCGGAGTACCGCCCGGGCGAGTCGGCCCGCCTGAAGTTCGAGTTGACCGATGCGGAAGGCCGACCCGCGCCCGGCGCGCTCAGCCTGGCGGCGGTCGACGAGGCAGTCTTCGCCGTGCTGCAACAGCGGCCGGGACTCGAGCAGGCGTTTTATCTTCTGGAGCAGGAACTGCTTCAGCCGGTAGCGACGCTGTACCCGTGGTCGCCGTTCGCGCCACTGCCCCCGGCCGACCGCGACCTCTTCGAGATGGCCCTGTTCTCCACGACGGCGCGGACGCTGGCCCCGACCAACACCAGCACGAGCGGTGCGAGGTCGCCGCACACGCTGATGCTCACCAGCCTGCCGGGCAAGATACGAGACTTCGAACGCACGCGGTCGGGCCGGTTGGAACAGGTCATGCGCTTGTGGATCGCGCTGGGCATCGCCGGGCTGTTCGCGGGGTACGTCGGGCTGTGTCAACTCATTGGCACTTTTCGAGTGCTGGCGGCCACGGCATTCCTGGGCGCGCTCGGCGTCGGCACCCTGCTGCTTCCGCATCAAATGCGCGATCGCATGTTTGACGCAGTAGGCATGCAAGTTCCCGCTCGGCGGCTGGCGGACTCGCCCAAATCCGAAGGTATCTGGGAAGCCAAGGCCACCGGTGGCGAGGACGCGCCGCTGCGGGTGCGCGACCGGTTCCCCGAGACGCTGCTCTGGAAGCCCGAGTTGATTACCGACGACGCGGGCCATGCGGAGCTGGAAGTACCACTCGCGGACTCGATCACGACCTGGCGGATGACGGCCAGCGCGGTCGCGGCCGACGGCCGGCTGGGCGCGATGCAGTCGGGCGTGCGGGTGTTTCAGCCGTTCTTCGTCGACCTCGATCTGCCGGTCGCGTTGACCCGCAACGACAAAGTCGCCGTGCCGGTGGTGGTGTCGAACTTCCTCGACCTGCCGCAGACGGTGACGGTGACGCTCGCGGACCTGCCGTGGGCGAAGCGCGAGGGGGAGGCGACGCTGACGGTGGAGTTGCCGCCGCGGGCCGTGCGCTCGGTGAAGTTCCCGCTGACGGTCACGAAGGCGGGCCGGCACACACTGGAAGTGACCGCCCGCGGCCAGGGCGTGGCTGACGCCGTTCGTCGCCCGATCACGATCGTGCCCGACGGCCGACCGGTGGAACTGGTCCAGAGCGGCTCGCTGGACCGGCCCGCGTCGCTCGACGTGCCGCTGCCGGCCGACATGATCCCGGACAGCGCGTCGCTGCTGATCCGGCTCTACCCCTCGACTTTCAGCCAGTTGCTCGACGGGCTCGACGCGATCTTCCGCATGCCGTACGGCTGCTTCGAGCAGACGAGCAGCACAACCTACCCCAACATCCTCGCGCTGGATTACATCAAGCGCACGGGTCAGGCCAAGCCGGAGATCGAAGCGAAGGCCCGGCAATACATCGCCCTCGGGTATCAGCGACTGGTCGGGTTCGAAGTACCCGGCGGCGGGTTCGACTGGTACGGCCGGGCCCCCGCGGACGTCACGCTCTCGGCTTACGGGCTGATGGAGTTCACCGACATGGCCCGGGTCCACGACGTCGACCCGGAGCTGATCCGGCGGACCCGCGCCTGGCTGCTGAAGCAGCGCGACGCCGACGGAAGCTGGAAGCCGGGCAAGTTCCACACGGCGGGGGCCGCGACGATCGGCTCGACGGCATACGTCGCCCGGGCGGTGTTCTCGGGCGGCGACGACCTGCAGGCGGCCGCCACCCGCGACTTCCTGCTCCGCCACGCACCCGAGAGCATCGACGACCCGTACACGCTCGCGCTCGTCGTCGACGCGCTGCGGGTCACACAGGCCGACCCGGCCATGATCGACAAGTACCTGGAACGGCTGCTGTTTCAGAAGAAGTCGTCGGAAGATGGCAAACAGATCTGGTGGGAGCAGCCGAAAGACCGGCGGACATGCTTCTACGCCTCGGGCCGGTCGGCCGACATCGAGGCGACCGCCCTCGCCGTGCAGGTCTTCATCCGCCTCGGCAAGCACGGCAGCGTGTCGAAAGCCGCACTGGGCTGGCTCGTCGCCGAGAAAGACCCGGCCGGCACCTGGCACTCGACGCAGGCGACCGTGCTCGCGCTGCAGGCGCTGACGATGGCGACCACCGGCAAGCTCGACGGCGACCGCGACCGCAGCTTCACGATCCGCCTCGGCGACGAGACCCGCACGCTGGCGGTGCCGCGCGACCAGATCGAGGTCGTCCAGCGCGGCGACCTGATCGCGGCGCTGAAGACCGGCGCGAACAAGGTGACGATTGAAGAGTTGAGCGGCACGGGCAGCGGGTTCCAGATTGTCGCCCGGCACCACGTGCCGGGGGCCGTCCCGCCGCCGCCGCCCGCGCAACTGGAGGTCGGCGTGAAGTACGACCGCTCGCAGATCGCCGTGGGCGATGCACTGCGGGCGACCGCGACGCTCCGCAACACCGGCACGAAAGTCGCGCCGATGGTGATGCTCGACCTGCCGATCCCCGGCGGCTTCGCCATCGACAGCAACGACTTCCACGCACTGGTCCGGGCCAACCGCATCGACAAGTTCCAGGTCACGCCCCGGCAGGTGATCATCTACCTGCGGGCGCTCGAGCCGGGCCAGTCGGTCGAGTTGGGTTACCGCCTGCGGGCGACGATGCCGGTCGAGGTGTCCGCCGACGCGGCCCGGGCGTACGAGTACTATGACCCGGACCGCCGGGCGACGGGCGGCGCGACCAGACTCACCGCGGTGGAGCGATAACGATGCAGGCGATCTCGCGAAGGACGGCGATGGGCACGGCGGCGATCGCCCTGGCCGGGGTCGCGACGGGCCGGGCGGCCCAAACCCCCGCGGGATCGCACGGCATGAAGCTGAGCCTCGCGGCGTACGGCATGCGGAAGTACCTCGACCTGAAGAAGCCGCCGGCCGAGCCGATGGACTACTTCCAGTTCGCCGACTGGGCGGCCGACCTGGGCCTCGGGGCGATCGAAGTCACCACCTATTACATCCCCGAGACGACGCCGGCCTGGCTGGCGAAGTTCAAGCGGCACTGCACGCGGCGCGGGCTCGACGTCTCGGGCCTGGCCACCAACACCGACTTCTGCGTGGCCGACCCCGCCAAGCGCGAGGCCGAGGTGAAGAAGGCGGGCAACTGGCTCGCCGTCGCGGAGTATCTCGGGGCCAAGACGCTGCGGGTGTTCGGCGGCGTCGCGCCCAGGGGCGACACGCTCGACGTCGCCCGGCAGCGCAGCATCGAGTGCCTGAAGAAACTCTGCGAAGAAGCGCCGAAGCACGGCGTGGTCGTCGCAGTGGAGAATCACGGCGGCATCACGGCGACGGCCGAACAGGTGCTCGCGCTGCTCGACGGCGTGAAGAGCGACTGGCTGGGCATCAACCTCGACACGGGCAACTTCCACACGGCCGATCCGTACGCGGACCTGGCCAAGGCGGCCCCGCATGCCGTCGTCGTGCAGATGAAGACCGACGTGATGATCGGCGGCAAACCGAAGACCGAAATCGACATGCCGCGCACGATCGACATCCTGCGGGCGGCCAAATACCGCGGCTACGTCGCCCTGGAATACGAAGGCTCGCAGGAGCCGAAGGTAGCGATCCCGAAGTACATTCAACAACTACGGCAACTGCTCGCCGGAGCGTAGCGAATCCGCTTTCCGCCTTCCGCTCTCCGCCAGAAACGAACCCGTGGGGTGCCATGCTTCCGGCTTTGCGGAAGCATGATTTCGCGGGCCGACATGCTTCCGCGTTGTCGCGTCGAAACTGGCCATGGGCCGGAGGAACGAGGTCACGCGGGTTCCGCGGAAGCATGGCACCCGTGCCGGCGCACCTGACAGCACACTGGTTCATCATTCGCTGCTCTACCCGATCGGGGACTGCCATTCGCAAGTGGCCGGAGCTATCAGGGCGTTATCCGGTGCAGTGGGGACTATTTGGTGCTGGGCCTGTTTGCATCGAGGAGCCCAAAAAACTCCTCCATACTGTCTGCCAGGAAATGACATTCGTCTTTCCAAGCCATTTTGAGAACAACCGCACCGCGCTCATTTGGGTCCGGCCGCGTTATCAGAATCAACAAGTTGCCGGTTGGCGTGCCGCCAATTGGTAGAACCTGTAGCGGGTGGTTATCCTCAAAAAGGCTTAACCTCCATGGTGCGGCTAGTTCCAAACTGTCTAACGATGCTCTAATACCAAACAACTCGGCCAACTGGTCGATGGGGAACGTCGGCGAGTTGCCTATTATGTAAGGGTCACAAAATAACCCGCCATTGTAACTCAAGATAAAGTCGCGATAGTGCTTTGGCAAAGTAACACCAAGGCCCCTCTCAAAGTCAACAACCTCCGACTCCGAAGGCAAAGGAAATCGCTCCTTGCAAAATCGGTCATATGCGGAGCCAATTACGCTAATTTTGGGGGAGGTCATTGATTAAATGGTCCCAGCAATACGCCAAGCGCGGGTGCCCTCAAGGGAACGATCTCCGTGATTCCTATGCGGATTGGGTGGGGCAACAAGCGTTCTCTTGAACTGAAGCATGTCGAGCTCGACGGTAGAGCGACAAATGGCGTCGCGGTCCTCGGAGCGCGCGATCGTGACGGGCCAGGGGCCCTGGGGCGGGAGTCGGCGTTCGTCGCGGACAGTGCATCGGTGGGCCTCGACGGCATGCCGGCATGATACCCGGTGGGCGGGCCGGATGAAAGTGGGGGCCGACGGCGGCGCGGCGTCCGCGCTCCGCTCCCCCGAGCGGTCGCGTCGCGGCTAACGCGATGGCGAATGTGGTTGATGCGATCGATGTATACCACGTTGGCGAACTGGCTGCCCGGTCTTCACGCCGGAGGCGTCGAAGGTTAATAGCCCGCGGGTGAGCGGTACTCCGCGAACCCCGGGTTGCGACGCATCCCCCCGCTGTTTGCATCCCGGAGGGATCGAAGGGTACGTTGTCGGGCGGCGTTCGCGCTCCGCTTCGCGTCGCGGCTAACCTGTAACTCTGCGCTCCTTCAACAACGGGCGGTTCAAGACCGGGTCGCGCTCCGTGAACGGGCCGGGGCCGGCGTCGCGCGACAGGCAGCGTGCGTACATCTCCATCTTCGCGTCGAGGTCGTCGGCGTGGTGCAGGATCAGCGCTTCGGGGATGGCCGGGAGGCGCGGCGAGCCCCATTCCGGCAGCGTGAGGTGGCTCAGGATCAGGTGATCGAGCAGCAGCAGCGTCTGCGGGTCGAGGCCCGGCACGTCGCGGGCCGCCTCGCGGACGATGTCCCGCGCCAGGGTGATGTGCCCGAGCAACCGGCCCGGCACGGTCGGCTCGTTGCCCAGCAGGCCGCCGAACTCCGCGACCCGGCCCACGTCGTGCAGCACCGCCCCGGCCAGCAGCAGGTCCATGTCGAGAACGAGGTCGGGGTAATACGCGCGGTACTTGTCGCCGAGTTGCCGGCAGGTGTGGACCACGCTCAGCGTGTGCTCCAGCCAACCGCCCGCGAACGGGTAGTAGCGGTGGTCGGAGCCCGGGACGACGAGCAGGCGGTCTTTGTGACTATCGAGGACGCGCAGGACGAGGGACCGCAACGGTTCGTTGCCGATGGTCTCGACGACCAGTCGCAGGTCGGCGAACATCGCGACGGGGTCGAAGCGGGTGCGCTCGACGAGCGCGAGCGGGTCGAAGCCGTCGTCGCGGTCGGCATCGCGGACGGGGCGGATCTTGTGGATGACGAGTTGCGGGCCGTACTTCTCGAAATCGACGAGGTCGGCGAAGAGCTTGTAGCACTGGCCCGGCTGCCAGGTCTGCTCGCAGTCGGCGAAGTGAACGGAGTCGGGCCAGAGCACGGCCGCGCGGGACGCTTCGCCCGCGCGGAAGACGCAATAGTAATAGGGCTTGTTGGCGTGCTGCCGGCGGGACTTCTCGGCGAGTTGGGCGAAGAACGTCCCCGCATCGCCGGGCATGAGCCGCGCGAGCGGCGCGACCGGCGGGGGCGCTTTCGCCACGACGAAACTCCGAAACTAGCGGGCCCTGCGGC
>JAIBBI010000183.1 GCA_019694755.1 Gemmataceae bacterium | reverse complement strand
GGTGATTGACCCGCGGCTCCCCCCGCCGCGGGCCGAATGAACACTCCTCCCCCTATCCCCTCCCCATCCCCTCGACACTCCCATCTTCAGGCCGCCCGCGACCCCCGCGGGCGGCCTTCTTTTTTTCCCACCGCTTGAGACTCGCGGCCCGTGCCGCTACAGTGGTAGCAGCTTGTTTCACCGAGGCATGCACCGTGTTTCAATTCGACGTCTCCGGCCCCGGCCCGGTCGCACACCCCGCGGTTCCGCAGTCCGTCCCCGCGGATCATCTCGAATTGCTGCGGCAGATCCTTGAAATCCAGAAGGAACAGCTTAACCTCGCCCGCGCCGTGGCCATGGCCAACGACGGTGGCCAGCGATGGCGCAACTTCCTCGCCAAGTACGAATCCGATTACCCGGGTATGGGAGCGGCCTGCAAATACGTGCTGCCGCAGATCGAGCGGGCCTACCTCGACACACTCCGCGACCTCACCGAACGGTTGACACAGGACGACGAGGCCATCGACAACGAGTTCGCCCTGGGTGAGTTCCTTGACAGGTTCGGCATGAAGCTGGGCCAACTCGGACAGCTTATCAATCAGATCATGCCGCTGGCCGAAGCCGCCCCACCCCCGCCCGCCCCGGCCGAAGAGGCCGAGGAAAGCGGGAAAGAGTAATTCGTTAGCCGCGGCGCGCAGCGGAGTGCTGCACGCCGCGGCCGTCACCCGTTTAGAATCCCGTATCCACCCGCGGGCGGACGATCGCCGCGATCAGCACGCCGGCCATCGCCCACTCCATGGCCGCGCAGTAAAGCTCATCCTGCACCCACGGCAACGGGAACCGGTACCAGATGTGGTACGACGCGTTCACCGAGAACCACGTGATCAGTCCGATCAGAACCACGACGAGGAATCGGCCGACGAACCCGATGCTCGGCCGGGTCGTCGCCACGACGATCGCGGCCAGCAGCGCGGCAATCACGTTCGACGCGAACTCCATGCCGAGCATTTCGCCCGACATCATCGCCTGACCCGCCGGCGGAACAATCACCCACGCGGCGGGGCCCTTCTTGTATTCGGCGGCCGTTGCCTCAAATGCCCTCTTGTAATCCTCGCCCTTCAAGTTCTCGGCGCCCTTCGGCGGGTGCGGGTAGCCGTACGCCCCCGCTTCGGGGAAATGCTTCTTGAGAGCGTCGGGCAGCGTCGCTTCCTCGGCGGGGTGCTTCATGTGTCGGCCGACCCAGTTGAGCAGCATGTGGTCGATGAAGCCGCCGGCAAAGATCATCGCGCCACCCAAAAGACCTGCAAAGATCACGCGGAGGAACATGACGGGACACCTCGGGGAAAGGGGATTGAGGTGATACTACATCGAACAGAATCAGGCAGTAAGGGGCGTTGAAACGGAATGTTGCTGAGACACAATCTCAACTAGTGAAAATGGGCAAGTTTCCTCTCGAAAACGCTAGCCTTGTCCGATCCGGGACGTTAATATGTGCGAGACTCGCGGGGCATCCGCGCCGCAACCACGAAACAAGGACCTCACCCATGACGCATACCGTCTGCGAACCCTGTCACGACTGCAAGTACACCGACTGCTGCGTCGTCTGCCCGGTGGAGTGCTTCTACCAGGACGACATGATGCTTTACATCGATGACGTCGACTGCATCGACTGCGAAGCGTGCGTGCCGGAGTGCCCCGTCGAGGCGATCTTCGCGGAAGCCAATGTCCCGGCCCAGTGGCAGAACTGGATCCAGATCAACAAGGACAAGGGCGCGGAACTCAAGGCCGCCGGCGCGAAGTGCACCGAAAAGCTCGATGCCAAAGAAGGCCCGGGCTGCAAGAAGAAAGCGTAAGCCGCTTTCCGCAGTCCGCTATCCGCTTTCCGCCAGAACAAGAGGCCGCATGCGATACTCGCGTGCGGCCTCTTTTCGTTGATTATCCGATCGATTGTGCGTCGGTCATGATTTTGCCTTGGTGTCGGGAACCGGGGTGCCTTCGGCAGGCGGCGTACTCGCCGGCAATTCTTTGATCTCGATCTTGCGAAATCGCACGACGGTATTGCGATCCCACACCTGCAGCCCCACGTGCCCCCGCGGGTGCCGGTCGAGCGGGTCGGTGCAATCCGCCGTTTCGAGGCCATTCACTTTGGTGATGAACCGGTTCTGATTGACGATGATCTCCATGGTAAACCACTGATCCGGTTCGGTGAGCGACCCGTCTGCCGGAGGGCCAAGCAGGTCCGGTGGAGCATCACCTGGGACCTCGGCCACGCTGCCGGTAGGTCGTGTATGGTTCCGGTTTTTGTGGAGTTCGACTTCGTATCCGCCCGCCGGGCCGAATTGCCAGGACTTTCCTCCCCGCAAAATCCCGTAGCCCGCATGAAAGAAGATGCCGCTGTCACCACCCAGATTGATCTTTGCCTCGGCTCGTAAATGAAAGTTCTGGTAGTCGCCCCGCTCAGTGAACAAAAAGCCCTGGCTACGGCTGCCTACCAATACTCCGTCCTTCACTTCCCAATGTCCGCGCAGATCGGGATGCACCTTCCAGCCGGACAGGTCCTTTCCGTTGAAGAGTTGTACCCATCCCTCGGAGGCTGGCTCCGGTTGATTTTTCCGGGGTACTGAAACGTCACTTCCAGAACTGCCCGGCCCGGAAATCAACTGCTGCCGCTGGAACAGTTGCGTCAACCCGGCCGCTTCTGCGAGGGCGACAACGATGAGCGGCAGCAACACCGCGGCGGCCGCCGTCTACTTCCACATTCCCGATGCAGTTGCCGTTCCCCGGGAGGGGATGCGGGAAAAGTCCTTCAATCGCGAATTGGTTTTGAGTTGAGCCTCGCAGTCGGCGAGCACGTCGGCCACTTCGCGGGCCGACTGGTAGCGGTCATCCGGGTTCTTGGCGTGCAATTTGGCAATAACGTCGCACAGCCATTGTGGCATCTCGGGGATGATCTCTCGAATCGCCCGTGGCGTGTCCTCGGCGACCCGCTTCAACACGGCGACGGTGCCATTGGCACGAAATGGCGGTCGCCCGGCCACCATCTGGTACATCACCGATCCGAGGCTGAAGAGGTCGGCCCTCTGGTCCAGTTTCCGCCCGAGCGCCTGTTCGGGGGCCATGTACATCGGCGTCCCCGCGATGATCCCGCTCTGCGAAATGCTCGCATCGTCCGCGGCCCGGGCCAGGCCGAAGTCGGTGATTTTGACCCGCTGCTGCCCACCTTCGAGCAACACGTTCCCGGGCTTGATGTCGCGGTGGATCAGATCGTTCGCGTGAGCCGCGGCCAGTCCTTCGGCAATCTGGCGACTGATCCGCAAAGTCTCCGCCACATCCAATGGCCCGGTCCGGTTGAGCCGGTTCTGCAATGTCTCGCCGGGGATGAACTCCATCACCAGATACGGCAGCGGCTGTTCGCCGACCTCGTAGACATGCACGACATTCTCGTGCCGGACCGCGGCCGAGGTCCGAGCCTCGCGCAGAAACCGCTTCCGGGCCGGCGACGTTGCCGCGAGTTGCGGAGCCATCACCTTGACTGCGACTACGCGTTGCAGCACTTCGTCGTAGGCACGAAAAACGATGCCAAACCCGCCCTTGCCGAGGACCTGAAGTACCTCGTAATGACCGATCCGCCCGAGCGAATCCGGGCGGCTCGACGGCTTCAGGAAGTACAAGTCCTCCGCTTCATCGTCCGAGTCGCCAGCGGCCTGCACGGAGTCCCCCTGCATGGTCATCGTTTTGTCTTCATGGGCCCCTGCTATCAACCGTTCGCCCACGGGGACGTCCAGAAACTCGCCGCTGCGGTAGTGGCTGGCCAGCAACTCATCGACTTTCCGCCGTAACTCCTGGTCATCGACGCACGTCCTGTCGAGGTAGAGCGCTCTGGCATCGGCATCGGGCAACTCAAGCGCAGCCAGAAATACCTGTTCCACTTTCATGACGGGGCCTCCACAGTTGAGTCGATCAGACGGTCACAACCCCAATGCGAAATCCGACAGGAAAGCTGGCCAGGGAATGTCAGGAACTCTCTCCGGGTCCTTCCACCGCCTGGCGCAACCACGCGCGCGCGAAGGCCCAGTGCCGCCCGGCCGTTCGTTCTGAAAGTCCCAGTGCCGTCGCGGCTTCCGCCAGAGTGAGTCCGGCGAAATAGCGGAGTTTGACAAGTTCAGCCTTTACCGGATCTTCTCCGGCAAGTCGATCGAGGGCTTCATCGAGGGCGACCAGATCCTCCCGCGGTTCGCGCGAGTCCGCCATGTCCGGGTCGAGTTCCAGCCGATTCAGTTTTCCACCGTGCCGTGCGGCCGCCTTCCGGCGTGCATTGTCCACCAGTATCCGGCGCATGGCCTCGGCCGCCGCCGCGAAGAAGTGTCCGCGGTTTTCCCAGCGGATGTCTTCTTCGGGACCGAGCAGGCGGAGATAGGCCTCGTGTACCAGTGCCGTGGGCTGAAGTGTCTGGTCCGGCGACTCGGTTGCCATCCTCGCCGCGGCGAGTTTCCGAAGCTCATCGTAGACCAACGGCAGGATCGCCGCGGCCGCCTGGCGGTCGCCGGCAGACGCTGCTTCCAGCAATTGGGTAACGTCGGACATGTTGCCGTTGTACCCCGCGCTGGGTTCATATGCGATGCGAAGCGGCCCTTTTACGACTCTGCGCCTACCAATGACAGCATGGATTCCATCATCCCTCTGGCCGAGAACCGAAAGCCGATGGCCGGTGGCCGAGCAGGCGTCTTGCTCATTCAGCTTGGCACGCCGGACGAGCCGACCACGCCCGCGCTGCGCCGGTACCTCAAGCAGTTCCTTTCCGATCCGCGGGTTATCGACTCGAAGTTGTTTCGCAAAGTGATTCTGCCGCTCATCGTGCTGCCCACCCGGCCGGCCAAGTCGGCGGAAAAGTACCGCCGGATCTGGGACCCCGCTACCGGTTCGCCGCTCATGCACTACACCCGCCGGCAGACTGCGTTGCTGGCCGCGCAACTGCCCGGCGTTGTCGTGCGGTTCGGCATGCAGGTCGGCAACCCGCCGATTGCCGACGTGGTCAACGAGATGATCGCGGCCGGCGTCGATCGCATCGTCGCGCTGCCGATGTACCCGCAATACTCCGACACGACAACCGCCAGCGCGACCGACGTGCTGTTCGCCGCGTTGCAGAAGATCCGCCGGGTGCCCGCTGTGCGCATCGTGCCGCCGTATGCCGACCACCCGGCCTATCTCGACGCGCTCGTCGCCGTGGTCCGCGATGAGTTGAAGCGCATCGACTGGACGCCGGACCATTTCGTCATCAGCTTTCATGGCATCCCCCGGCGCTATGCCGTCGAGGGCGACCCGTATGCGACCGATGTTGTCCGCACTACCCGCGGCCTCGTGCGGCGCATGGGCTGGCCGCGTTCGCTGTGGACGCAGACTTACCAGTCGCTGTTCGGACGCGAGGTCTGGCTGAAGCCGTACACCGACGACACGCTGGCCCGTCTGGCGAAGGCCGGGAAGCGAAACGTGTTCGTGATCACGCCCGGCTTCACGGCCGACTGCCTGGAGACGATTGACGAGATCGGCCACGAGTCGGCGGAACTCTTCCACGAGGCGGGCGGCGGGAAACTGCATCAATGCCGGTGCCTGAACGATCACCCGGCCTGGATCGCCGCCCTCCGGCAACTGGCGGTCGAGAACGGGGCTGGCTGGCCGGGTTTCTGACTTTTTTCCATTTTCACGTGAACCTCCCTCGCGTTTCGGCCGTCTGAGTGATAGAAACCAATGTCGGTTCATGGTCCGCGGTGCGGGCTTCGGGACGGTCCCGGGCTGCCGCCGCATCGGCCATGATCGAGGAGGGCGTTTCTAACCCCTTTTCGCATTGAGAGTTCGGACGACTCGGGCGACCCCGCTATGGGCCGCTCCCTTTTCCATCATCGGAGGTCTGACATGACCGCGAACATCCTGAACACGCTTCTGCCCGCGGGCACGCTGAATCGCAAATCATTTGCGGTCGGCACCCCGTGCGTCGCGACAGGAAACGTCGGCCAGCGGACCTCGATGTCTCTGGTTCCGTTTCCGGCGCGCGACCTGCGCCCCACGACCGATGCCATGTGTTTGTCCGCGGCGAGTTATCGCCTCGGGCAACCGGCCGGTCGGTCGGGCAGACAGCAGGAACGCGGGCCGAGCCACCAGTTGCCACGCTCGTGGCGACCGCGGCTCGGTTGTGCCGGCGTCGGAAAGTGACGCCATCGGAATTGTCCATCGGTTGAAGTGACGCAGGCGGGGGTCACCCGCAGGCTGCACGCCGCTCGTGCCGACGGTTCTCCAGGTCGCAACATCGCGATCCGGAAACACGTCGGCGGTTGCGTGTGTCTGCTTCCCCGTCCGGCTCGTGCAGTCGGGTTGATCGGCCAGCCGGGAGCGGAGAACTCCCCGCGGCGCGGTCGCCCGGTTTCCCGGCCCACCACTTCGGCCCCGTTCGGCGGTGCGAACAGCCGCCGGCCCCACTACGCGATCCGGGGCCGGTCGACTTCGCACATGCCCGGCATCACGCACACCAGGGATCGGATATCGGATGAATGACTATGTCCTGGACGGAAGTGAGTGAACTCGTGCATCGGGCGCAGGCCGGCGACCGGGCCGCCTTCGGCGAACTCGTCGAGCGGTTCTGGGGCGCGGTCTTCGCCTCGGCCCTCGGCCGGGTCCGCGACGCCCACGAAGCGCAGGAGCTGACGCAGGAAGTGTTCGTGCATGCCATGCGCAAGATCGGTCAGCTCCGCGACCCGCGGTGCTTCGCCGGCTGGCTCCGGCGGATCACGGCCCGCATGGCCGTGAACCGGTTGACCCGGCGGGGTATCCCCACCGGCTCGCCCGAGGCCCTCGAAGCCCTCGCCGGCGGCTACACCGACCCGCACGAGTCGGTCGTGCTCGCCGAGGACAAGGCCGCCGTGCGGTCCGCCCTCCGTCGGCTCAAGCCGATCGACCGGGCGGCCCTCGAGGCCTTCTACCTCCGGGGCGAGAGCCTCAGCGAGATGGCCGACCGGTTCGACGTCCCCCTCGGGACGGTGAAGCGGCGGCTGCACACCGCCCGGCACCGGCTCAAGGCCGCCCTCGAAGGGGCGGCCGAGCCGGTGATGGCGGCCTGAAAACCCCGAGCCCACCGGCCCCCGGCCGGTGGGCTTTCCCCATTGACGCCACCCCCCCCGCGGTTACAATCGTCCCGCACTGAGAGTCTGCGCCGAGGGGACCCGTGAGCGAACCGACCGACGATCTTGCCGCCAACCGACTCGAAAAGCTCCGCCGGATTGAAGCCCTCGGCCTCGACCCGTGGGGCGCGAGGTTCGACGGCGCGGAGCGCATCGCCACCGTGCGCGAGCGCAACTGTGTCTCCTTCGACGAGAACCCGACCGAAGCCGCCACCGTCGCCGGGCGGGTCGTCTTCCGCCGGATCCAGGGCAACGTCCACTTCCTCGGCCTGCAGGACCTCACCGGCCGGGTACAGGTCATGGTCGGCAAGAAGCAGGTCGGCGACGTCGGCCGGCAGGTCGCGCAGGACCTCGATCTCGGCGACATCGTCGGCGTGAAGGGCATCTTCGGCCGAACGCGCATGGGCGAGCCGACCGTGCGAGCCGAATCGCTGACGTTCCTCACCAAGTCACTCGAGCCGCACCCGACCGACTATTACGGTATGGCGGACGAAGAGTACCGCCTCCGCCACCGGTACCTCGACCTGATCTACACG
>JAIBBI010000182.1 GCA_019694755.1 Gemmataceae bacterium | reverse complement strand
GGGGCGGCCGCGCCGGCCGTGAGGACGATGAGCCAAAGATAGATGTGGTGCGGGAAGCTCGACTTTTTTTCCTGCAGCAGGATCGCGGCGCGCTTCGACTCCATGCTGTCGAAGTCACGCTCCTGGCTCATCCTCGATTCGAGGGCAAGTCTGGCCTCATCCCGGCATTGTTTGCACTTCTTGACGCCGGGCTTGACTGGCCGACCGCAGCGACGGCAGACGTGTTCAACGGTTTCTTCCGCCAAGCCGATGGCCGGCTCGTCCGGTGGGAACGTGATCCTCGCGGAACACTTCGGGCAGACGCCAGTCTTCCCGATCATCGACTCGGCATACCGGAGTGTTGCCGAGCATTGATCGCATGCAACGGTGCGAGTCACGGCGGGCGAGCTCCCACAATAATCGAGGTCACGCCGACTTGCGCCAGGCGACGCCGTCGGTGGCGTTGGCACCAGCATATCGCATCAGGCGGTCCCATGTCTCCGCGCCGGATGGGATATTCTGGCCGGCCCGATCGAGTGCGTCGAGGACGTCGCCGGCCGTCGCGAACTCGCCGGCCGCCCAGCGGTCGAGCGTCTGCCGGAGTGCGGTCGGCAGTGGTCGCGGGGTCTTTGTCACTTTCCGCTTCGGAGTCAGGGCAGCCCAATTCGCAGCCAGTTGACCCAGTGCGATCACGTCGTCGTGGGCGGTCGCGTTCGGGTCCGCGCCGGTGAGCCAGGCCGGTTCGCCGACGCCGGCGATCTTCACGAGACCGTCGGAGGTCAGCACGACCGAGTGCGGCCCGATACCACCGTGGACCAACCCCGCTTGGTGGGCTGTGGCTAATCCCAGCAACGCCTGACAGGTGAGCCGATACCAGACGCCCGGGGCGGCGGCGAGGCTCGGCCATTCCTGCGAGGGCAGGCCGGTGAGCCATTCCTGCAGCGCGGCCGGTCGGCCGAGCAACTCCAGCGTCTCGATCGTCGCCGCGACGTGCGGGTGCCGGAGGTGGACCAGCGCGGCAAACCGCTGACGGAACTCGTCGGGCTTCACGGCATCGTGCATGACCGAGTCCGACAGGTGCCGGAGGACGGCCGGGCCGGTCGTGCTGCCGTCTCGCGGGTCGATCACGCGGTAGACCGCCTCGTACGGTGTGGCGTGCAGCCGATCGACGACGCCGAGCGGCCCGATGGTCAGGCCGTCCACGTTGCCCGCTTCGATGAGCGCCATCTGGTAGACGGTGAGCTTGCCGCTGGCGAGCAGTACCTGGCGGAGCGACCGCCGCTGGCGACGGGCTTCGAGGAGCAGCGTGGTCAGCGTGTTGTTGTCGACCAGTTCCATCGAACGGAGCAACTCGCCGAGTTTCTTGTCGCCCGGGTCGAGGTCCTGCGTGATGGCAATGATGTCTTCGGCTTCGTCGCCTGTGGACTGTCGATCTTCGGAGTTGTTCGAGCCGAATTCGCCGGGGAGGATGGCGGCATCAGAGTCGGTGACGGCCAGCCTGCCGACTGACGACTCGGCCAGTTCGCGGAGCTTGCGGCGGAACCAGTCGCGCATGTCGGTGAGGTGGTATTCCATCACGCCGCGCTGCTTGGCGACCACTTCTTCCTGCTTCTGCAGGGCGGCCGCCTGACGGGCGAGTTGTGCGCCCGCGGCCTCGATCTCCTTCGCGGCTTCGTCGAGTTCGCCGGCCTTCTGCTGCAGGCGGTTGTCGTTCGCACCCATGGCCGACTTCATCTCGGCGATCCGGCTCTGCCAGTCGATAAGCTGCTGGCGGAACGCCGTGACCGCGTGGCGGTGATCGCCGCGGGCCTTCGCGAGCGCGGTTTGCTGGCCGCGGAGTCGCTCAGTCTCTGATTGCACCTGTTCGCGCAGACCTTCGAGGTCGGCGTAGCTTTGCTTGGCGTACTCGTGCAACTCCGCGACGTGGTGGCGGAGTTGCTCGCGGGCCTGGGCCAACCGGTCGAGGGCCGCCGTGCCGCGGGTCTCGAGGCCGGGCAGCGCGGCAATGATCGCCTGGGCCTGTGCCTGCGCCTCGGCCTTGAAATGCTCCAGTTCCGCGCGGGTCTTCGCCAGTTGCTCGGCGGCGGCGCGGTACTCTTCGTCCCAGCGGCCGCGGGCCTCGTGGCGGGCCTTGCGCTCGGCCGCGATCGTCCTGCCCGCTTCCTTGAGCTTGTCGGCCAGGCGGTAACAGTTGTCTTCGCGTTCCTGCAACGTCTGTGCGAGTGTGACCAGTTCGGCGGCGCGGGCGTCGAGGTCGGCGCGGGTGATGCCGAGGTCGGCATCGACCTGCTGCCGGTCGCGCGAGATGGCCGCGGCGCGGTCGCTGAGTTGTTGAGCGAGTTCGTCGGCAGCGCGGTGCTTCGCGGCAAGTTCCTCGGCCCGGCGGAGGAGTTGCTCCTGCAGTTCGCCGCGGGCCTGCTCGGCCGCCTTCAGCGCGGCTTCGCGCTCGGTGATGCTCTGCCGGTCGGCTTCGATGCGAGTCTGAAGCTCGAGCAACTGCCCCGCCTTCTCGCGGAGAGTCGCGGCCTGGGCGGTGTTCGTCTGTGTTGTCACGGCGGCGGCGGCCAATTGCTCGGCGAGGGTCGAAGAAGCGGTCGCCTGTTGCTGACGCTCGGCTGCGAGTTCGTTGGCGGCTTTCTCCACGGCGATGGTCCGCTCGTCGAGTTCGTGCCGGAGGTCCGCCAGCTTCTTCTCGGTATCGGCGAGGCCAGCTTCGCGGGCTTCGAGTTCCCGCTGGCGGGCGAGCAGGGCCTGCTCGACGGTGGCATTCCGGCCACGCTCGTCGGCGAGGCTCTGGGCTTCCACGCGGAGTTCGTCGCGGAGTCGCTCCAGCTTGGCCCGCACGGCGACCAGCACCGCCTGGTTGCCGTCGGTGGATGCCGACTTGTTCGCCAGTTCCTGTGCCTGGGCGTCCAATTCGCCCTGAAGTGCACGAAGGCGTGCCTCCTCGTCGCGGAGGCGTTGCTCGGCGAGGGCGGCCTTCGCCGACTGGTCTTCGAGTTGCCGGGCTTCATCTTCGAGCTTGCGAATCTGCTGGTCGTAGGTCGCCGCCTTCTCCGTGACCTGGCGCTCGCGGGTCTCGAGAGCATCGCGGAAGCGGTCGAGGCGGACGAGGTCTTCGCGGTGGGTCTTCACCGCCTCTTCGAGTTGCGACCGCTCGGCGACGAGTCGCTGCTCGCGCGACTTCAGGTCCGCTTCCTGAACGGTGATCTCCCGGCTCAGGGTCTGGACCTGCTCGACGGCCCGCTGCACGGCGTTCTCGCGCTCTTCGAGTTGGGCCGACATTCGGGCGGCGGTCTCTTCACGCAGGGCCAACTCGGCGTGCTTGCTCTCCTGCTGCTTCTGGCGGAGGAGCAGTTCGCGGTCGAGCGCGTCCTGCCGGGCCTTCTGCTCGGCGAGTTCGTGCGAGTATCGCCCCAGGTCTTCGCGGGCCCGGTCGCAGCGGGTCTCCTGCGTCTTCAGGAGCAGTTCCTGCCGCTCGATCTCGGCCGAGCGCTGGGCGAGTTGCATCTTGGTCGTGTCGATGCCGGCCCGGGCGACGCGCAACTCGTCCTGCTCGGCCCGCAGGCGGGTTTCGAGGTCGTCGAGTTCGCGGGTGCGGGCTTCGAGCAGCGGCGTCGTCTGGTCGACGGTCAGCTCCCGGCGTGCGAGTTCGTCGAGGCGCGTTTCCATCGCGGCCCGTTGCCGCTCCATGCGCACGAGGTCTTCGCGGTGTGTGCGGACCTCCGCTTCGAGCGCGACGCGGTCGGCCTGCTGCTGACGCTCGCGCTGTTCCACGTCGCGGAGCTTCGATTCCAACTCCAGTTCGCGGGCCGTCGTCTCGTGCCGGGTGGCTTCGCTGGTGGTGCGTGTGTGGGCGCGGGCCGCGTCGAGTTCCTGCTCGACCTGCGCCTCGCGCTCGGCCCACGCCTGCCGGCGGGCCTGCTCTTCGACTTCGAGCGCGAGGCGGCGCGACTCGAGTTCGCGGGCCTGCTGGCGGAGGCGGTCGTTCTCTTGTTGGATGAGCCGCATGGAGCCGGAGTTGTCGACTTCCGCGGTGTCGGGTCCGCTGGCGGGGCCGGTGGTCGCGCCGACGGGCACGCGGAACGACCAGGGCTTGCGTGGCCCGGCCGCACCCGCACCCGCGAGCACCGGGGTGGCGGCCATCGCGGGGATGTGGACGGTGATTTCCGCGGTGCCCACGGCGATAGTGTCGCCGTTAGTGAGCGGGGCGTTGTGGACTGCCTTGCCGTTGACCAGCATCTTGAGGTTGGGCGCGAGCTTGCGGAGCTTGAGGCCGTCGGCCGTGCGGGCGATGACGCCGAGCACCGGCGGCAGTTCGGCACCGGGGACGACGAGGTCGCAGCCGGCCACGCTGCCGATGAGGAACTCGGCCGAGGCGACTTCGATGAAGCTGGGTCGGCTGCCCGGCAGCCGCACTTCCAAACGGACGGGTGTCTCGGCAACGGCCATGGCGTCGTGCCTTCCAATCTGGCTTTATCGGGCATCCTTGCCGCGGCGCGCAGCCGCGCCGTTGTCGGCGATTGGAACGGATCGGCCCGGTTTTGGGAAGCCCGGTTCGAGGACCCGCACCGGCCGGTTTCTTTTCATTTCATTTCATTTCACACACACCCGTTTCGTTTCACCAGTTGGATCACGGTGATGCGCGGGACCTTAAGATGTTGTTTGGTAGGCAGTTGTGGTGAAATCGCGTCTCGGGAATCGCGAACCGGGAATCGGGAAGACTGCCAATATGGCAGAGGTCGGAGGTCGGAGGTCGGAGGTCGGAGGTCGGAGGTCGGAGGTCGGAAAGGTGTCGGGTGTCAGGTGCCAGGTGTCAGGAACAGAGGTCGGAGGTCAGTGGGTCCGGTCATTCTGGCCGGTAGCCGATAACCGATGGCCGATGGCCGGTAACCGGTAGCCGATCAAGCGGGCTGACGACGCCGCGGGCGCCGGCGTTCAGGACGTGGGTGTAGATCATCGTGGTTTCGACGTTGACGTGGCCGAGCAGTTCCTGGACGGTGCGGATGTCCGCCCCGGCTTCCAGCATGTGGGTGGCGAAGGAGTGTCGGAATGTGTGGCAGCTGACCCGCTTCTTCAGCCCGGCATCGCGTGAAGCGTCGGTGACCACACGCGCCATGACCGCCCGGCTGATGTGCCAACGCTCATACCTCGGGATCGGTTCGTCCGTCGTTGCCGGCAACGCGTGAGCGGCCGGGGCGTCGCGATACTGATGCGGTTCTGCCGCGGGGACCGGGTCCGACTTCGCCCGCATCACGGCCGAAGGAAACGCGTACTGCCAGCCCAACTCGCGGGCCGCGGCCGCCCGCTTATGTTGCAACGGGGTCGGCACAGGCACCCAGCCATACTGCCGACCCTTCTTGAGATCGCGGGTATGGCGATGGCGCACGCAATCCACCTGCTGCCGCAAGTCGTCGGTCAACACGTTCGGCAGCGGCACCGCGCGATCCTTGAAGCCCTTGCCGCTGCGCACCAGGATCTGCCGTCGGTCGAAGTCGATATCCATAAGGCGCAGCTCGCAGCATTCGCCGACACGCATGCCGGTGCCGTAAAGCAAACGCACCATGAGCCGATGCATGGGGTGTGGCGTCAGTGCTGTGAAGAGCAGTTGCACCTCCGCGGGCGACAGCACGGTCGGCAGCCGGCTCGGCCGCTTCGCCCGGATGGCGGACAACGGGCCGAGCGGCTGCTTCAGGACTTCGCGATACAGGAATACTAGCGCACACAGGGCCTGGGTTTGCGAACTGGCCGCCAGTTGGCGATCTACGGCCAGATGGGTCAGGAACTGCTCGACGTTGGCCTCGCGCAGGTCGTGGGGGTGGACCCATTGGCCGGCACGGTCGCGGTGAAACCGCAGATACTGCTCGACCCAGGATCGGTAACACTCTTCGGTGGCCCGGGCGAAGTGCATCGTCCGACAGGCACCATGAAGTTGATCCAGCAGTTTCATCGGGTGGATTTCCGATTGACGATTGCCGGGTATCGGCCAAGACCCGACGCTAGCAAATCCTCGGGAATCATACGGAGTTGCCGGCCCGGCCGGCTAGCCAGCGATAGCCGCTTATGTAACATGGCAGTTGACATAAAGATCTGTTAGGTCTACAGGAGGTCGCATTTATGGTACTCACTCGTCGGCAGCTTCTTGTCGGAAGCGGAGTCGTCGTCGCCGCAGCCGGCGTGGCTTCCTCGATCCCATTCCTTCAACGCAAGGGCGATTTGGTTCCGCCGTTGGAACCGTCGCCGCCACGCGCGATGTTCATTCCGCCAGATTCAATTGCTATTGCTGAACGGCCCAACGAACTTGCATACCTCGCGCCTGCCGTCGATAAAGGTGCAAAATGGGAGCCGGGACAGTTGTTCAAGTTCATCAATGCCCTGTCAGAGACTCACCTCTTGCCGGTCGGAAGCGCACTTGAAGTCTCCGATTTTGCCGAAAAGAACAAGCCGTCAAAAGTGGAGGCAGTTCATCGAGAGATTCTGTGGAAATCGTCGAGCATCTTCACCTATCCGTTCAAGTCCCTCGAACAGATCAACTACCACGACCTCGTCGTGTGGTGCAGTGGCAAGCTCAACATCCCCAAGAATGAAGCCCGGTTCACATCGACGTTTGACCTCGAACGGCAAATGGTAGAGCGACAGTTCATTGACCTGTGGGACAAACTCACTGAAGATCAACGCCGTGAGTTACTGTTGAAAATTGATCCTTCGGGACAAATCGAAAACAGTGCGGCAATCGCTGCCATGTCTGGTTCCGCGGCCCTCGCCGCGCTGTCGGCAACCGTGTATTTCACGGGGTTCGCGTTCTACACAACCATGTCTGTTGTCATCTGTACGGTCGCCGGCTGGTTTGGCGTCACTTTGCCGTTCGCGGCATATATGACGGCCTCTTCGACCGTTGCTGTCCTTACCGGGCCAATTGGCTGGGCGATAGGAGCAATTTGCCTGGCGGGCGCAATCGCCGCTTGGGCTGGCCAAGCCGATGTTCGTAAGACGACCGCGACTGTCATGCAACTCCATTGCATGAAGGCAGGCGCGCTCTATGGGGCGGGCAAGACCTAACCATCGGCTGAAGCTGACCGGGGCAAGTCTCGCGGCGCTTGACGGCTCTTCGTGTAGCATAACGGCTGCCGAGATTCGCCCCGGCAGCTTAGCCCGAACGTTCGGCGGCGGAGGGCTTCGGGGCCGCGATGGACAAGGTACATATCCTCAGCGAGATTCGACGCACAGCGAAAGCCAACGGCGGCGTTGCGCTCGGCTGGCGGCGGTTCGAGGAGGAAACCGGCATCCGGTACTACGACTGGTACGGCCAGCACTACACTCGCTGGAGTGATGCCGTCCGCGAGGCCGGGCTTGAGCCGAACCGGATGTCGGAGGCATACGACGAGGCGTTCTTGGTCGGCCAACTGGTCTCCCTCACTCGCCGGTTGGGCCGCGTGCCCACACAGGGCGATCTCCTGTTGGCAACCAGGAACGACGCCGACTTCCCGTCCGAAAAGGTGTTCCGGCGACTTGGCTCCAAAGGGCAGCGGGCGGCTCGCATCCTGGCCTACTGCGAGTCAACATCGGGCTTCGACGACGTGGCTGCTCTGTGGCGAGAGGTTCCCGCGACTCAGCCGGTGCTGGCAGTCGCGGAGGACCAGGACACGCCGGCCGTCGTGGGCTACGTCTACCTGCTCAAGCACGGCTCCCGCCGGGAGTTCAAGATCGGCCG
>JAIBBI010000181.1 GCA_019694755.1 Gemmataceae bacterium | reverse complement strand
GATGATGACATCGTCGCCGGTCTGAGGCAGCTTGCCCGAATCCCAGTTGCTGCCGACCGACCACAATCCGCCGCCCGTCCCGCCGACCCAGTTCACCGTCGCGGGGACCGTGCGGTCTTCGAGCAACATAACGGAGAGCGGAGGAAGCAATCGGGAAGGTTGACGGGACATACTGCACCTGCCGCAGGCGGGGGAATGATACCGAGGGTAAGTGTACCGATTGTATCACGCCGGGCCGGCCGCAGGCAGAAAAACCGGGCGATTCCTCGAGGCCCGGAATCCACCTCCGGAAGCCCCATTTCCCGGGCCGGAAAACGCTTCACGGGGAATTCAGGATCGCGCGGGTATCTTTCCCCAGGTTGATGACGACACCGCGCCCGCGGAGGCCCCGGCCATGCGACGACTCCTGATCCTGGCGACTTTGTCGTTCGCGGCCCTCACGCTCACCGGCCTGGCCCAGCCGCCATCGGATCGCGGCAAGGGCGACTCGAAGAAGTCGGAGAAGGGCAAAGGCAAAGGGAAGGGTAAAGGCGCGGACAGCGGCCAGCCTTCCCGACCGGAAGACAAAGCGAACTTCGGCACCGGTGTCGAGAACCCCGCGCCGGCCACGCCCGAGGGCATGACCCACATCGCGGGCCGGTGGTATTTCCGATCCGGGATCTACTACTACCGCGACGCCGCGATGTTCCACGATCTGTTTTCGCAGACCGGCGACAGCAACGGAGACGGCATTCCGGATCTGAAGGTCAGCCACGACGACAAGTATCTGATCCTCGACACCCAGGACCTGCCCAACCACCCGCACGCGCCATTTCCGAACAGCAGGAACCCGAACACGATCCTGCCGCAAAAGATGCGGATCAAGCTACCGCTCGTGCCCCGCCCCGCGGAAAAGGTGGGCCGGGTGCCGATGGGCCCCATCGGCGTCGCGATCAACGGCGTGGTATTCTTCAACCCGTTCGAGGCGGGCGGCGTCAATGCCATCGACGGCTACCATGCCGAGTGGCTCGATTCGTGTTGCGGCCACCCGCAGCAGACGGGCGTGTACCACTACCACAAGTACCCGAGTTGCGTGAAGTCGCCGTTCGTCGACGACGGCAAGCAACATTCGCCGCCCATCGGCTTCGCGGCCGACGGCTACCCAGTCTACGGCCCCTACGAGTCGGCCAACACCGAGGCCAAGGACGTCACCGGCGAACGCGCTCTGGATATCTGCAACGGTCACTTCGACCCCGACCGCGGGTATCACTATCACGTGACGCCGGGACGATTCCCGTACATCATCGGCGGCTATGCCGGCGTGGCCGAGGGGTTCGAGCGACGGATGCGAGGCGACGTCGTCGGGGCGATCCGCGACAACGCCACGGGGACCAACGACAACTTCCACGCCATTACAGTCACCCCCGAACGGCTTTCCCGCGGCAAATCGTACGAACTGACGATCGTGCTGGAACCGGGCAAGGCCCGCATTCCCGAGGTCGTGCCGACCCGAGTCGTGGTCGGGCCGTACGAGGCCACGGGCATCCGCCGTTCGGGCAACGCCGTGACGGCTACACTCAACATCCCCGCGGATAGCCGGGCGGGCAGCGTGCTCGACGTGCATCTGGAGTGGTCGACGGTCACGTCGCGGGGCGGGCCGACAGTCCTCAAGAAAAATGACGCCGTGCGAATGGCGGACTGATCGATATATATCGCCTTCTTAATTCATCGTGCGGAAGGGGCTGCTGCCGGATCGGGAGCCCGGCAGCGAATCCAACCACCATCTCGCGCACGATCCCGTCGCCTCTCATCGCTCCCCATCCATTTCCGCCCGAGGAGTTCATCTCATGTCTCGACGCACTTCTCTCACCCTGCGGCTGCTCGAAGAGCGGCTGGCGCCGGCCGTCTACAGCTACGACGGCACGGGCAACAACACGCAGCACCCGAATTGGGGCTCGGCCGGGCAGGACCTGATCCGTCTCACGCCCGCCCGCTACGCCGACGGTATCTCCGCCGTCGGCGGCGTCAACCGCCCTAGCCCCCGCGTCATCAGCAACTCGCTGGCCGATTCGCTCGGCGAAGACGTGATCAGCGACCGCCTGCTCTCGGCCATGACCTACGCCTGGGGACAATTCATCGATCACGACATCGGTCTGACTCCGACGGGCGGCACCGAGATACTCAAGATCAGTGTGCCCGCCGGCGACCCGTCGTTCGACCCCACCGGCACCGGCACGAAATACATCTACACCTCGCGCTCGATCTACGACCCCGCGACCGGAACCGCCCCGGCCAACCCCCGACAGCAGGTGAACACCATCACCGCCTGGCTCGACGGGTCGATGGTCTACGGCAGCGACTCGGTGACCGCGAACAAACTGCGCACGATGTCCGGCGGCCTGATGAAGACCAGCGCGGGCGGCCTGCTGCCCTACAGCAACGGCGACACCGCGCTGCCAATGGCCAACGATGCACACCGCGTGCCCGACAACCAACTTTTCGCCACCGGCGACGTCCGCGGCAACGAGAACATCGAGCTGACCGCTCTGCACACGGTCTTCGTGCGCGAGCACAACCAACAGGCTCAACGGTTTGCCGCGACGCACCCGGGCGCGACCGACGAGCAGA
The DNA here is from genome assembly GCA_019694755.1 of Gemmataceae bacterium. GTDB lineage: Bacteria > Planctomycetota > Planctomycetia > Gemmatales > Gemmataceae > JAIBBI01. Next base: position 5,136 of record JAIBBI010000181.1, on the reverse strand, counting down.
TCTTCCAGGCCGCGCGGGCCGTGGTCATCGCCGAGATTCAGGCGATCACATACAACCAGTGGCTCCCCGCCGTGCTGGGCCGCGACGCGATCCGTCCCTACGCGGGCTACCGGCCCAATGTGAACCCGCAACTGGCAAACGAGTTCTCGACGGCTGCGTTCCGATTCGGGCACAGCCTGCTGGGCGACGACGTCGAGTTTCTGAACAACCAGGGCCTCGAGACGGCCGAGCCCGTCGCGCTCTCCGACGCGTTCTTCAACCCGCCGCTGCTCACGCAGAATGGCATCGATTCCGTGCTTAAGTACCTTGCCAGTGACCCGGCCTCGGAACTCGATACCAAGGTGGTCGACAGCGTTCGCAACTTCCTCTTCGGGCCGCCCGGCGCGGGCGGACTCGACCTGGCGGCTCTCAACATCATTCGCGGCCGGGACCACGGCCTGAGCGATTACAACACCACGCGCGTCAGCTACGGCCTGCCCCGAGTGATGACCTTCGCGGACATTACCAAGGACACGGCCGTGCAGCAGAAACTGCAAAGCCTCTACGGCAGCGTGAACAACATCGACCTCTGGGTCGGCGCGCTGGCCGAGGATCACGTCCGCGGCGCAAGTGTCGGACCGACCCTGCAGAGGATCATCGCCGAGCAGTTCGCCCGCATCCGCGACGGCGACAGGAATTGGTACCAGAATTCGTTCGCCGGCCCGATGCTCCAGCAACTCGACCGCACCACGCTCTCCGACGTGATCCAGCGGAACACGGGGCTCGTGAACCTGCAGCGCGACGCGTTTTTCTTCAAGGCGAGCATCTCGGGGACGGTATTCGCCGACGGCAACCGCGACGGCAGGCAGAACCCCGTCGAGCCGGGCCGGGCCGGCCTGACGGTCACGCTGTTCAACCTCGTCGAGAACACCGTGGTGAACACCACTACGACCGATGCGCAGGGCCGCTACAGCTTCGGCATCGCGGATGATCTGCGCACCGGGCGCTACGCCATCCGGGTGACCCCGCCGGCCGGGCTGACGATCACGACCCCGCCCCGGCCGATCGCCATCACCGGCGGCGACGACTTCGAGCGGGCCGACGTCGGCCTCGCGCCGATGTTCGGCATCTTCGTGGGGACGGGCAACCCGACTCCGCCACCGGGACCCGGCGGCAGCACCAACGGCAACCCGCCTCCGCCGCCCCCGCCACCCCCCGGCGGCGGCCCGGGCATGGCACCGTGAGAAGTTAACCACGAAGTCGCGGAGGCACGAAGCAATGCACGAAGATGAACTCAAACTTCGTGCAGCCTTCGCGACTTCGTGGTGATTTCTGTGGATGCCTCTAAGATGGGCGATGGAGTAAGGGGCCGGGGCCGATGCGGGTACTTGTCGTTGAAGATGATCCGGACCTCCGTCAGGCCGTCGTCCGCGCGCTCTCCGAGGACGGGTATGCCGTCGATTTCGCATCGGACGGGGCCGACGGACTGAGCAAGGCCATGAGTTGGGAATACGACGCCGTCGTGCTCGATCTCATGTTGCCGGAGGTCGACGGCTGGGAGTTGCTCCGACGATTCCGCAAGACGAAGAAGACCCCGGTGTTGATCCTCACGGCCCGCGATGCCGTCGGCGATCGCGTCCGCGGCCTCGATGCCGGGGCGGACGATTACCTCGTGAAGCCGTTCGCGCTCAACGAACTCCGGGCCCGGCTGCGGTCACTGATCCGCCGGGCGGCCGGGCAGGCCCACCCGGCCATCACCATCGGCGACGTGGTCGTCGACACGGCGGCCCGCAAGGTCGCCCGCCACGGCAAGCCGGTCACGCTGACCGCCCGCGAGTACGCCCTGGTCGAGTTGTTGGCGATGCACCGCGGGAAGATCGTCACCCGGACGATGATCTACGATCACATCTTCGGGGAAGACGACGATTCGCTCTCGAACCTGATCGACGTCCACATTTCCCACGTTCGCAAAAAACTCGGCAAGGACTTTATCGAGACCCGGCGCGGCCTCGGGTACGTGATCGATGGTTAAGTCGCTCCGCGGCCGATGGCTGGCGTGGCTCGCCGCGCTGCTCGCGGCCGTGCTCGGCGGCTTCGGCCTGGCCCTGTATGCCGAGTCGCGGAAGGCCCGGTTCGACGAAGTCGATGCGGAGTTGCTGGCCGCGGCCCGCGTGCTCGAAGGGAGCATGCGACCCTTTTCCGGCCCGGCCTCCGATCGGCCGCTGTCGCCACCTCCCTTCAAAGGAAAGGACAAGGGCAAGGGTCCACCACCGCTCCCGCCGCAGGAGTTAGACCGCGAACGGATGATCCGCGGCCTCGGTCTGCCGCGAGCGTTTCGCGACCGATATCCCGACATCGAGGTGCCGCCCTACTTCGCCGTGTGGAATGCCGACGGCCATCGACTCAAGGCGATGGGCGACGCCCCGGACGAGCGACCCGAAGAGCCGAATATCGAAGACACCTATTACCACTATCACCGGCCCGGCCGACACGAGGTCGTGGTTCTGGGGCCGAACCGTGCGATCATCCTCGTCGGCCGATCCGTCGAGCGCGAACTGGCTCAACTTCATTCACTCGCCTGGCGCATTACCCTGACGGGGCTCGCGATTTTCGGCGTGGGGTTGCTCGGCGGGTGGTGGGTCGCCGGGCGGGCGATCCGGCCCATCGCCGCCATGAACGAAACCGCGGCCGGGATCACCGCCGACAACTGGTCGCGGCGGATGGAAGTCGCGGGCGCGCCGACCGAACTCGCCGGCCTGGCCGGCGCGGTCAACACCATGCTCGATCGGCTCGAAGCCGGCTTCGTGCAGCAGGTGCGGTTCACGGCCGACGCTTCGCACGAACTGCGCACCCCGCTGGCCGTGATGATGTCGCACCTCGAGCTGGCGCGCACCCAACCGCGAAGCGCGGAGGAGTATCAGCAGACGCTGGCCACCTGCGAACGGGCCGCGCGTCGTATGAAGTCGCTGACCGACGGCCTGCTGACATTGGCCCGCGTGGACTCCGGAAAGCTCGAGCTCGCGGCCGAGAGCGTTGACCTGCACGACGTCGCCGAAGAGGCCATCGCCCTGCTTACGCGGCTGGCCGAGGACCATCGCGTCACGGTGACGCTGGCCGGCGACGCCGCCCCGGCTCAAGGCGATGCCGACCGCCTCACGCAGGTGGCCGTCAACCTGATCTCGAACGCGATTCACTACAACCGCCCGGGCGGCACCGTGACGGTCACCACCGGTATGGCGGACAATTCGGCAGTCATGACCATTACCGACACGGGCGTCGGCATCGCGGCCGAGTCGCTACCGCACGTCTTCGAGCGATTCTTCCGGGCCGACGCGTCCCGGGCCCGCGACCGCGGCGGCAACGGCCTCGGCCTTGCCATCTCCCGGGGAATCGTCGAGGCGCACGGCGGCAATATCGAGGTGCGCTCGACCCTCGGGGCCGGCAGCACGTTCACGGTTTCGGTCCCCGGGGCGCGTGACGGCGGCCCACCGAATGACGAATCCTGAGCCGAATTCTGCATTTTCGTCGAGATTGTAGCGGCTGTAGCGGTTGGTGCGAATGCCCTGCGGGGTCGGACCAGCTACCGGGTTATGTAACAAGGTCGCGATGGTTATACTTGAGGAATGGAAGGGTCCGAGCGTCCCGTCGAAGCGGCGCCCGCGCTGACCTGTTGGGGAGCGGCCCAGACTGTCACTGGCTCGCAGCACCTCGTCAGCACGGCGGGCGGATCGCTGCTACTCGACTGTGGCATCATTCAGGGGCGGCGCGAGGAGACCGATCGGCGGAACAGTTCGTTCCCGTTCCGCGTCGATCATCTCGCAGCCGTTCTGCTCACCCATGCGCACATCGACCATTGCGGCAACCTGCCGAGCCTCGTCCGCCAGGGTTATCGCGGGCCGATCTACTGCACGTCGATGACCGCCGAACTCGCGGCCGTCATGCTCGCCGACTCGGCGAAACTCCAGGAAGAAGAGTCGGCCCAGGCGATCATCCGCCGACGGTATTCGTCGCCCTGGATCGAGCCGCTCTACACGCTCCAGGATTCCGCGCGGACGACAGGGCTGCTCACGCCGGTCGAATACGATTCGCCCCTCACCGTCGCACCGGGGGTCACGGCGCGGTTCACGGACGCCGGCCACGTGCCGGGCTCGGCCGTCATTCATCTTCAGATCGAACAGTATGGACATCGCTATTCGTTGACCTATACCGGCGACCTCGGCCGACCCGGGTTCGGCGTGCTGCCGGCCCCCGCGCCGCTGCCGGCCGCCGGGCTGGTCCTTTGCGAATCTACGTACGGCGGTCGCCGGCACCCGGACCCATCGACGACGGAAGCCGCGTTGGCCGCCGCGGTGGCGCGGGCCGCGTCGGCCGGCGGGAAGCTGATCATCCCGGCGTTCGGGTTCGGGCGGACGCAGATCATCGTGCATTTCCTGCTCAAGGCAATGCGCGAGGGGGCCGCCCCGAGTCTGCCGATCTTCGTGGACAGCCCACTGGCGTCGCAGGTCGCGGCGGTGTTTCGCCGGCACCCCGAGGCGTTTGCGGTCGACTTACCGGGCGATCAGGCGGCGGTCCGCTACGTCACGTCGATGGAAGAAAGCGCGTCGCTGCCGGACCAACCCGGAAGCTCCATCATCATCGCCGCTGGTGGCATGGGTGATGGCGGGCGGGTCGCCGGGCACCTGATGAAAACGGTGTCAGACACCAAAAACATCATCGCGCTCGTCAGCTTCCAGGCGCCGCGGTCGCTCGGCCGACAACTTCTGGACCGCCCCGAGTTCATCACGCTGTTCGGGAAGGACCGGCCGCTCCGCGCCGAAGTCCGCCACCTCGAAGGCTATTCCAGCCATGCCGACCACGACGACGTGATCGCTCAGTTGAGACCGCTGATCGCCGGCCAGCCGAAGGTACGGTTCGTCCACGGCGAGCCGACGGCGGCCGGGGCCCTGGCCGACGACCTCCGCGCGGCCGGGCTGAAGGATATCGCCGTCCCCGCGGTCGGCGAAGTCATGGAGTTGCCCGCCGATCCCGATTAGAGCCTGTTATGAACTTTGAAGTCCGAGTTGTGTGAGCATGAGGGCGATGGCTGCGACCCAATGCCAGCCGGCGAGTGTTTCGGGGAGCCGTTCATAATCGCGGGCGAGCCGGCGGAATCGTCCG
>JAIBBI010000180.1 GCA_019694755.1 Gemmataceae bacterium | reverse complement strand
GCTGCACTGCCTCGACGGCCACGCCGTCCCGATCGACATGCCGGCCCTCGAAGCCATGAAAAAGCTCGGCCTGATCGACGAAGAGGCCGACAACCCGGCCGCCGTAATGGCCCAACTCGAACATCAGGTGCCGAAGTCCAAGGCGATGGCCTTCATTGAACACCTGAACGCTCTGGCTCACGAACCGGCCGGCAAACCGCGGCGGGCGAAAGCCGAAGCGCCGCGGACAGCCACACGGCCCAAGCCGCGATAGTCAACCTCGACCGGCTGATGGAACAAGGGCGGGACGGCGTGTCCTGCCCTTTCTTTTTTGGCGGGCGCGTTGAAGCGGCAGGGCCGATTCGTGTACACTGCCCTCACCTGCCATGCGACGCCTCGCCGTTGTCCTCCTGTTGTTGCTCCAGTTCCCGACTCCCGCGGCCGACCCCGGCGTGGAGTTTTTCGAGAACCGAATCCGGCCCGCGCTGGTCACCCATTGCTACTCGTGTCACTCGGGCCAGAAAACTAAAGGTGGGCTCGCGCTCGACTCGGCCGCGGGATGGAAAAAGGGCGGCGAGTCCGGCCCGGCCATCGAACCCGGCAAGCCGGACGACAGCCGGCTGATCCAAGCGATCCGCCAGACCGGCGAATTGAAGATGCCCCCGGCCGGTCCGCTGCCCGCCGCTGTCGTCCGCGACTTCGAAAAATGGATTGCGCAAGGTGCCACCGACCCGCGGACCGGCCCTGTTCCGGGCGTATCCCTCGAAGAAGCCCGCAACCGCTGGTCGTATCGGCCACTGCCGCCGAAGCCCGCCGAATCGCTCGACGCATTCATTGACCGGCAGATCAATTCAGCCCTGACGGCGAAGGGGCTGAAGCTGTCGCCGCCGGCCGATCCCCGGCTTCTCATCCGGCGGTTGTATCTCGACCTCCTGGGCGTGCCGCCGACGCCGGAGGAGGTCGCGAAGTTCGTCGCGGATTCATCCGACGCCGGCTACGCACGGCTGGTCGATGCCCTGCTGGCCGACCCGCGGTTCGGCGAGCGGCAGGCCCGGCACTGGCTCGATGTCGCCCGGTTTGCCGAGAGCGGCGGCTACGAACACGACAACGACCGACCGCACGCCTACACCTATCGCGATTTCGTCATCCGCGCTTTCAACTCCGACCTGCCCTTCGAACGGTTCGTGCAATGGCAGATCGCCGGCGACGAACTCCGGCCGGGCCATCCCGATGCCGTGCCCGCGACGGGTTTCCTTGCCGCAGGCCTCATGAACGGCCAGGTCACCGAGCGGGAAGTCGACAAGGAACGCTACGAAGTCCTCGACGATTGGGTCTCCACCGTCGGCACGGCTTTCCTCGGCCTCACCGTGGGATGCGCCCGGTGCCACGATCACAAGTTCGACCCGATCGCGACGGCCGACTATTACCGCCTCGCCGCTTACTTCCAGCCGGCCTCGCGGGCCTGCATGAACGTCTACCGCGATCCGGAGCAGGCAAGGAAGACCATTGAAGAGCACCAGCGCCAACTCGCGTCGTTGTCGGCCAAGCGTCGACAATACGAGCAAGCAATGACATCTCGGGCGGAGCAATGGGTGGCAGGTCGGGCGACGCCACCCGCCCCGCCGTGGCTGACGCTGACCGCCTCCGACACCGGGTTCGGCAAGACACGCCGCGGACTCACGTCGGACCACGACCTCACGCGGCAGGACGACGGCTCGTACCTGTTCACGCGGCTCAACGGTGATGTCGGGCCGTTTACGCTTGTGTTCGACGTGCCCGTCGCCGGCATCCGGCACCTGCGCATCGAGGCGCTGACGCACGACACGTTGCCGAATTTCGGACCGGGGCTCGGCGATCGCGGCCAGTTCAACATGCAATGTTCCGTGTCGTATCAGCAGGAGTCCCAGCCATCGCAGATGGTCAAGATCGAGAAAGCCGGTGCCACCACGGGAGACAAGCCGGGCGGCGCGGGCTGGTCGGTCCCGGTGAAATCCGCAGGCAAGAGCCACGCGGTCGTCTACCGGTTTGCGGAACCGGTCGGAGCGAGTGGGGGTGGTAAGCTGTCGGTGAAGATCAGTTGCCCGGGCGATTCGCCGTCCGGCCGGGTGACCATCGGCCGATTCCGCATCGCCGTCGCGACCACGGAAGCCGCGCCGGAGATTCTGGACATCGCCATCCCGGCCGAAGTGTACAGCAGCGGAGCAAAGGACCTGGCCGATGGTCGGATGTCGCCCGCGGCAGCGTCACTGTTCCATTTGGTTGACGCCGACTGGCGACGACTGGCCGGCGAAGAGCAAGCCGCCCTGCGCGACTGGAAGCGGCCGCCCTACAGTGTCGTTTTTGCGGTCACGCAGACCCCGCTGCCATATCGCCTCATGGTGCAAGGCCCGGATTGCCATGACACTACTCACATTCTGCTTCGCGGCGACCCGAACAAGAAGTCGGAGGTCGCCCGCCCCACACCGCTTCCGCTGCTGACCAAATCGAACTCGCCGACCGCGGAGGGCCGTCGGGCCGATCTCGCGAACTGGCTGACCGACGAGAAGAATGGGGCGGGTGCCCTCGTCGCACGAGTCGCTGCCAATCGTGTCTGGCAGACTCACTTCGGGCAGGGAATCGTCTCGACATCCAACGACTTCGGCATGCAGGGCGACTCGCCGACGCACCCGGAGTTGCTCGATGCGCTGGCGGCAGACCTGATCGCCCATGGCTGGTCACTGAAACACCTGCACCGGGCAATCGTTCTCAGCCGGGCATATCGGCAGGCGAGCGAACACGTACCGGATGCCGCGAAGGCGGACCCGGGTGATCGACTTTACTGGCGGTACCCGCCGCACCGGCTGGAGGCCGAGGCGATTCGTGATTCGTGGCTTGCGGTCAGCGGTCGACTCGATCCGCGCATGTTCGGCCCCGGCACGCTCGACGAAGCCTCAACCCGCCGGAGCATTTATTTCACAATCAAGCGTAGCAAGTTGATCCCGCTCCTCGCGGCATGGGACTGGCCCGAGGCCCTGACTGGGATCGGCCGCCGACCGACGACTACTGTCGCCCCGCAGGCGCTGCAGATGCTCAATCACCCCGAGGTCCGCAAGGCCGCGACCGCAGTCGCCGAATCGCTCCGCGAAGAATCCGACGAAGTCGCGATCACCCGGATGTTCGAACGGGTACTGGGGAGATCACCCAAGCCAGACGAGGCGGGTGCTGCGACGGCGTTTCTGAAGTCGGCCGACCGGGCACAACTGGTGCAGACGCTCTTCATGACCAACGAATTCGTGACACTGCGATGAACCCGATGCTCACTCGCCGGGAGATGCTGCGACGGGCCGGGGGCGGCGCGGGACTGCTCGGCCTCGCGACGCTGCTCTCCGACGCCCGGTTGCTTCAAGCCGGCACGCATCACCCGGCGAAGGCCAAGTCCATCATCTGGCTATTCCTCAACGGCGGCGCGAGCCAGGTCGATACGTTCGACTACAAGCCCGAGTTGGCCAAGCGCGACGGTCAGGAGTTGCCCGGCTTCGATACCAAGACGGCATTCTTCGTCGCCCAGACGGGCAAGCTTTTCAAGTCGCCGTTCAAGTTCTCGCAGCACGGGTCGAATGGCACGTGGATCTCTGAATTATTCCCCGGCCTGGCCCGGCACGTCGACGACATGGCATTCATGTATTCGTGCCATGCCGAGTCGAACAACCATGGCCCGGCCCTGTTTCAAATCAACTCCGGTCTGCCGCGGATGGGCTTCCCGTCGCTCGGCTCCTGGCTGACCTACGGTCTCGGGCACCTCACGCAGAACCTGCCCAGCTTTGTCGTGATGACTGACACGCTGGGCCGGGGGCTGCCGAAGAACACCGCGCAGAACTGGGGCGCGGGCTTCCTGCCGGGCTCGTATCAGGGTACGGCCCTGGCGTTTCAGGGCCCGCCGGTCCGCAACCTGCAACCGGCCGAGCCCGCGGACCGGCAGCGGGCGCAACTCGACCTACTGCGATCCATTGACCTGGCCGGTGAACCGGAATTCGAAGCCCGCCTGCAATCGTACGAGACGGCCTACCGCATGCAATCGGCCGCCCCCGAAGCGTTCGCGATCGACACCGAATCGGACGACACGAAACGCGCCTATGGCCTCGACCGAAAGGAATGCGGGCACTTCGCCCGGCAGTGTCTGCTCGCCCGCCGACTGGTGGAGCGCGGCGTCCGCGTCGTGCAAGTCTATTCCGGCGGGTACGAGAACGAACGGAGCTGGGACGGGCACATCGACATCAACGGCAACCACCGGCAATTCGCCGGCGAGACCGACCAACCGATGGCCGCGCTGCTCGATGACCTCAAACGTCGGGGGCTTCTCGAATCCACGCTGGTGCTGTGTTGCGGTGAGTTCGGCCGGTTACCCGTCGCGCAGGTCGGCCCCAAACCGGGCCGGGATCACAACCCGCGGGCCTTCACCGCGTGGCTCGCCGGGGGCGGCGTCCGCGCTGGCGCCCGCCACGGCGCGACGGACGAGTTCGGCTATCAGGCCGTGCAGGACAAGGTCAGCGTCCACGATCTGCACGCGACGGTCCTGCACCTGCTCGGCCTCGACCACGAGAAGCTGACCTACCGCTTCAACGGTCGCGACTATCGCCTCACCGACGTGGCCGGCAAGGTCGTCCGCCCGGTCGTTGCCTGACATTTCCTCGAGGATCAACATGCTTCGCGTCCGACTGTCGATGGCCGGCCTGCTGCTCATGGCCAATCTGGCCAATGCGATCGACCTGCCCGCTCCGACATCGCCGAACCCGGGGCTCAAGCACTGGTATCCTGTCGCGCCGCTCAACGACACGATCTCGGCCGATGTCTGCGTGTACGGCGGCACGCCTGGGGGAGTTGCCGCGGCTACGCAGGCGGCCCGCATGGGCAAGTCCGTGATCCTGCTCTGCTTCCGCCGGCACGTCGGCGGCATGACGTCCAGCGGGCTTACGGCCACCGACGTGGGCAACGAGAAGGCAATCGGCGGCATCAGCCGGGAGTTCTATCGCCGGGTCGGCAAACTCCGCGGGTACATGCCCAGCGAGGCCGAGCGCACGTTTCTCACGCTGCTTGCCGAGGCGAAGGTCCGCGTGTGCTTCGAACATCGATTGAAGGCGGTGACGAAGGAAGGCACGCAGATTCTGGGCCTGACCTGCGACAACGGCCGGACGGTGCGGGCCCGCATGTTCATTGACGCCAGCTACGAGGGCGACCTGCTCGCGGCCGCGGGTGTGCGGTATCACGTCGGCCGGGAGGCGAACAGCCAGTACGGCGAGACCATCAACGGTATCCAACTCCGCGACAAGCACCAGTTCCTGGCCAAGGTCGATCCGTACCGCATTCCCGGCAAACCGGAGAGCGGTCTGCTCTGGGGCATCAGCGACGCGGCGATCGGTAACGCGGGCGACGGCGATAAATCGGTCCAGGCGTACTGCTTCCGCATGTGGCTCACGAACGGTGCCGACCGCGTCGCATTCCCGAAGCCGGCCGACTACCAGCGCGACCGGTATCAGCTTCTCCTCCGCTACATGAAGGCCGCGCCGAACGCGAAGTGGAACTTCTCCGTACCGTACGGCCCGTTCGAACTTCACGCCGGCGACTGCAACAACAACGGCGGCTTCAGCACCGATATGATCGGCGTCAACCACGGCTGGCCCGAGGGCGACTACGCCCTGCGCGAAAAGCTGTTTCAGGATCATGTGACCTATCAACAGGGACTCGTCTGGTTCATCGCCAATGATCCCGAGATCCCCGAAGCGACCCGCACGCAACTCAACAAGTGGGGCCTACCGCCCGGTGAGTTCCCCGAGACCGACCATTGGCCGCACGAGCTTTACGTCCGCGAGGGCCGGCGGATGATCTCGGACTATGTGATGACGGAGAGTGACTGCCTGAGCAAGCGAATTTGCACCGATCCCGTGGGCCTGGCTGCCTACAACATGGACTCGCACAACTGTCGTCGAATCGTCGTCGACGGCGCGGTGAAGAACGAGGGCGACGTGCAGATCGGCTGCCCGAAGCCGTACCCGATCAGCTACCGGTCGATCGTGCCGAAAGTCGACGAGTGCACGAATCTGCTCGTGCCGGTGTGCCTGTCGAGCAGCCACATCTCTTACGGGTCGATCCGGATGGAGCCCGTGTTCATGGTGCTGGGCCAGTCGGCCGGGACCGCGGCCAGCATGGCGATTGATGCCCGCAAGCCGGTGCAGCAAGTCGATTATGCCAAACTGCGTTACCGCCTGCTCGACGACAAGCAGGCTCTGGAGTGGACCGCGCCGCCGGCCAAGGGCAAGTAACCGTCAGATCATCGAGTAAGCGTCGACATCCACCTGAAACTCGACGCCCGATGGCGGGCGGGCCGACGCCAGCGCGGTCCGCAGCGCCTGATGCAGGCCGGTCGAGAACTCCGACTGCACCTGGAAGTGAAAACGGTAGAAGCCGTTGAGCTTATGCACCGGGCACTCGGCCGGGCCGAGCACGCGGACACCGGCCACCGGCGACGACCGGAACGCGCCGGCCAGCGTGTCGGCAAACTGGCTGGCCTTCACCACATCCTCGCTGCGGACAATCAACCGGGCCAGCCGCTCGAACGGCGGATACCGGTGGGCGTGCCGCTGGGCCAATTCCTCCGTCGCGAAGCTCAAGTAATCGTGATTGGCCGCGAGGCGAATGCCCGGGTGGTCCGGCGTGTAAGTCTGAATCACCACTTCGCCCCCCCGGGGCCCGCGCCCGGCCCGGCCCGCCACCTGGGCGAGCAGTTGAAACGTCCGCTCGGCCGCGCGGAAGTCCGGCAGGTGCAGCCCGACATCGGCGTTGACCACGCCGACCAGCGTGACGTTCGGGAAGTCGAGGCCCTTGGCGATCATTTGCGTGCCGAGCAGGATCTGCACCTCCCCGGCCCGGAACGCGTCGAGCACCCGCGCGTGGCTGCCCGGCTTGGCCATGGTGTCGGAGTCCATCCGCCGGACTTCGTAGCCGGGGAACTTCTCGACGATCTCCTGCTGGAGCTTTTCCGTGCCGAGGCCCTGATAGCGTACCGCGTCCCGGGCACAGATCGGACACGTCTCGACGGGCGGCTTCTCGAACCCGCAGTAGTGGCACACCAGTGCGTGCCGCTGACGGTGAAAGGTCATGGCGATGTCGCAGTAGTCGCAGGGCACGATGTAGCCGCACGCGGGGCAATGCACCGCTGTGTTGAAGCCACGCCGGTTGAGCAGCAGCATGATCTGCCCGCCCGCCTTCAATGCCGACTTCATCGCGGCTCCGAGGGGCAGGCTGATCGCCCCGGCCCCGCGCTCGCGGCGCAGGTCGATCAGCCGCACGGGAGGCAACGGAAGGTCGGCCACCCGATCGGGCAGGCTGAGCAGCCGATACACGCCACGCTGCGCATTGTGCCAACTCTCGAGCGCGGGCGTCGCCGAACCCAGCAGGATCGGGACGTTCTCCAGCCGGGCCCGCATGACGGCGACGTCCCGGCCCTGATACCGCGGCGTCGAATCCTGCTTGAAGCTCGCCTCGTGCTCCTCGTCGACGATGATGATGCCGAGGTTCGGGCACGGAGCGAACACCGCGCTGCGAACGCCGACGACCACCGGGATCTGCCCCGCGGCGACCGCCCGCCACTGGGCCGCGCGGTCGGCATCGCTCTGGTGCGAATGCAGCACGGCCACCCGGCTGGCCCGACCGCGAAACCGGCCGATCGTCTGTGGCGTCAGGCTGATCTCGGGCACCAGCACGATCGCCTGCCGACCCTGCGCCAGCACCGCTTCGATCGCCTTG
>JAIBBI010000038.1 GCA_019694755.1 Gemmataceae bacterium | reverse complement strand
CATGCTGCTGCGGATGGTGGGAATTGGCCGGAAGAACATCATCGAGGTCGAGCCGCACCTGTGCCGGGTGCGCGTCGGCTTGACCGACCCGCTCCCCGAATCGGTCGTCGCGGCCAAGGGCAACAGCTTTCTGGTCGGGGGCTGGGCGTATCACCCGAGCAAGCGAATTACGCACCTCGAACTTCGGCTGCTCCTCGCCCGCCCGGAGGCCAAAGGCACCGGCCCGCTCGACAGCGAATGGGACGACATCCCGCTGACCCATGCCCTGCCTTCCGACAGGCAGGTGGAGTTCGCCGACCGACTCGTGCCCGTGACTATTCGCAATATCCCCAACCGGCAGGTGCTCACCGATCACTTCCCCGAGAAGGACAAGTTCGGCAACAGCTTCTGGAGCGGGTATCAGGCGCTCGTCCAGATCCCCGCGCAGACCAATCCGGGCCGGGCGCAACTGATCGTCCGTGCGTACTTGGACAACGGGACGGTGGAGTCCGTGCCGCTGGGCCGGTTCAGCGTCCACGCCGCGATGCCCGAGCCCCAACCGATCGCGAATCTGCCCGAAGGGACGCAACCGCTCGTGGCCGTGTGCATGACCACGTACAACCCGCCGCCGGAGCTATTCCGCAAGCAGGTCGATTCGATCCGGGCCCAGACGCACACCCGTTGGGTCTGTTTTATCCGCGACGACGGCTCGAAGCCGGCAGCCATCAAGATGATCCGGGAGGTCCTCGGCGACGATCCGCGGTTCGTGTTCCACCGCAACGAGAAGAACCTCGGTTTTTACAAGAACTTCGAGGCCGTGCTGGCCGACGTGCCGGCCGAGTTCGATTTCGTCGCGCTCGCCGACCAGGACGACCTCTGGCATGCCGACAAGCTGGAATCGCTGATCAAGGCGTTCACGCCGGGCACGACGCTGGCCTACAGCGACATGAACATCATCGACGAAACGGGCCGGGTGAAGGCCGACACCTATTGGACCACGCGCGACAACAACTACACGCACTTCCCGACACTGCTCCTGGCCAACACGATCACCGGGGCGGCCTCCATGTTCCGGCGGAACCTGCTCGGCTACCTGCTGCCGTTCCCGGAGCGGCTCGGCGACGCCTATCACGACCACTGGCTGGCCTGCACGGCGATGGCGGTCGGGTCGATCAAGTACGTCGATCGCCCGCTGTACGGTTACACGCAGCACTCGGGTAACGTCGTGGGCCACGTCGCACCGAAGCCGGGGAGCTGGGCCGGCACGGTGTACCGCATGCTGGCGTTCTTCCTGCCGACAAAGTTCAGCCGGAACCTGAACGCGTTCATCCGTCACGGCCGGGGCTTCTATTTCGCGGATCTGGTCCGGATTCAGCACACCGCGCGCAACGTAATGCAGCGGTGTGCGGCCGAGGCGACCCCGGACAAGATTGCCGCACTCAACCGCGTACTGACGATGGCGGACACGGTGTCTGGCAAACTGTGGCTGGCCCTCCGGCCCCTCCGCTACCGCGACTCCTGGCGGCGGACGGTCGGTGTCGAGACGCACCTGCTCCACGCGCTGGTCTGGCGCTTCCATCTCAAGATCAAGGCGTGGTGGGGCACCCGGCTCACCGCCCGCGGCATCCTGAAAAACACGCTGGCGAAGCAGCGACTGCCCCGCCCGCGGGTCATCGATCACATCGATTCGGTGGCGGCCCTCGAGCGGATCACCGCACCGCTGACCTTGGCCGTGCAGCCCGACGGGCCGGCCCGCGTCAACGTCGTGATCAGCATGATCGACTTCAAGTACGTCTTCGGCGGCTACATCACCGTGTTTCAGCTTTGCCGGAAGCTGACGCTCGACGGCTTCCGCGTCCGGCTGATCGTCACCGACGAGTGCGACTTCCGCCCGGTGACCTGGGCCGATAGCTTCCGCCGGTTCCCCGGCCTCGAAGACTTCCTCGACCGGATCGAGCTGCTGTACTGCTTCGACCGCAGGACGGTCGTGCCCGTGAGCCCGCGCGACACCTTCCTCGCGACGAGCTGGTGGACCGCCCACGTTGCTCATCAGGCGATGAAGGCGATCGGCAAGGACGAGTTCGTGTACCTGATCCAGGAGTACGAGCCGGGTTTCTACCCGTTCGGCACGCTCGCGGCCGCCGCGACCGAAAGTTACACCTTCCCGCACCGCGCGCTGTTTTCGACGGAAATCCTCCGCGAGTACTTCAAGCTCAGCGGGTACGGAGTGTTCACGAGTCCGACCGGCGATGCGAACAGCGTGTCGTTCGAGAACGCGATCACCTCGGTCGGGCCGGTCACGGTCGAGGAGCTTCGCAACAAGCGGACGCGCAAGCTGCTCTTCTACTGCCGACCCGAGGCCCACGCGCTGCGCAACATGTTCGATACCGGGGTCATGGCGCTGCGGGCGGCCGTGCAGGCCGGAGCGTTTCACGGCTGGGAGTTTCACGGCATCGGCTCGATGGGCTCCTCGGCCAAGATCAAGCTGGCCAACGACGTCTACATGACCCTCCTGCCGCGGCTGGATCAGGAGCAGTACCGCAAGATCCTGAAGGATTACGACGTGGGGCTGAGCCTGATGTGCTCGCCGCACCCGAGCCTAGTACCGCTGGAAATGGCGAAGGCGGGCATGACGACGGTGACGAACGGCTTCGCGAACAAGACAGCCGAGCGACTCCTGGACATCTCGACCAATTTCATCCCGACGCCGTCGAGCGTCGAAGGCGTGACCCGCGGCCTGTTTAACGCCTGCGCCCGCACGAAGGACTATGAAGCCCGGGCCGTGGGTGCGGACGTGAACTGGGCCCAGACTTGGGACGAGGCGTTTCCGCCGGCCGTGATGGAGAAACTCGGCGACTTCCTGCGGGCGACGATGGACCCCGTGGCCGGGCAGCAGCAGATTCGCCGGGCGGCGTGACGCCGGCTCAGGTCCGGGTGTTACCCCGCAGTGCATCGAGCACGGCCGAGAGGCGGTCGCGCACGGCGATGGCGGCCGAGAATCCAGCCATTCCCAGGGCGATCAGCCCGACCACGAGCATCCGGAATCCGAAAGTGATCTGCGTCTCCGGGCCGACGCTGAGCAGCAGCGCGGCCCCGACCAGCGGGATCGACCCGGCCAGGACCTGAAGCCAGGCCAGCCGGCGGTCTATGCCCTGCAACTCGGCGGGCACGGCCTGCGGCGCACCCCGCCCGTCGGGCCAGAGGTTGCGGTACAAGCCCCGGACGACGGCGTATTGCACTCCCAGCATGCTGTAGGTGAGTGCCACCAACCCTGACAATGCGAACGACACGATGAAGTGCCCCGCGGTGGACATCGGGATCGGGCCGCGGAGCAGGTGGATCATTAACGGAAACAGGATGCCACCGGGCAGCCAGCCGAGCGTGGCGAGCCAGCCTGCGGCTTTGGGCCAGCGGAGCGCCCGGCAGCGCGCGGCCGCCGATTCGGCCGGAGTCACATCCGCTCCCTGGTTGATGCGTCGCCAGGTCCGGGCCACGGGCCGGACCCAGCAAACGACCACGCACAAGCTCGCGGAATAGACGATTAGGTTGTATATCCCGGCGACTTGGAGGAAGGCCGTCTGCTGCTCCTCAGTCAGACCGGCGACGATGCGCTGCGCGTTGTAGGCGATGTTGACCGCGCTGCCGATCAGATGCGGGACGAACGCCATCGCCAGCAGAGTCAGGACCGGATGGCGGATGACCGTCCACTCGATGAACCACGGCATCGGTACCCGACGATCGACCTGATGGAGCAGCCGGGCACCGGCCAGGGCATGGGCGAAGTCCCCCGCCGTGGGGTATCGCTCGTTCGGGTTGCCCGCGAGCGCCCTGCGGATCGTTCGATCCAGGATCACGGGCGTGCCCGGCCGGACGTCGGCCAGGAAGGGCGCGGGGCCGCGACGTTGGGCTGCCATCTTGTCATAGGTGTCGATGGCGTCTTCGCCGCGCAACGTGCGGTCGAAGGCTGGCTGACCGGCGATCAGTTCAAAGAGCACAAGGCCGAGCGAATACACATCCGAGCGGGCATCCACCGCCTGAGCGGGGGTGTCACAGCACGGATTCAGCGCGTCGATGTGTTCCGGGGCCATGTAGTGGACGGTGCCGCCGACGCCCGCCCGCTCGGCCCGCAGGTCGCTGGCGACGTTGAAATCGACGAGCATCGGCCGGCCGTACCGACTCACGAGAATGTTTGCGGGTTTGATGTCGCGGTGGAAGATGCCGCGGTGGTGGGCGTAGGCCAGCGCGACGGCGAGCCGCTCGCCGATCCGGCACGCGGCATCGGCGTAGTCCGCGGTCTCCAGCGCTTCGCGTTCGCGGAGCGCGACGGGGTCGAACAGTGCGGGGCCCTGACTTAGCGTATCCACGGCAACGAGGACTTCCTGGCCGCTGCCGAACGTCGGGTCCTCTTTCTCGAACGATTCGATGATCTGTTGCAGAGTGGTCCCCGAGACGTACTGCATGCAGAGGAGCCACCAGCCACGGTCCGGAACGGCCACCTCGCTGAAAACGCGGACGATGTGATCGTGTTCGAGGTGGGCGAGCGTCCGCGCCTCCGCGCACGCCCGGCGGGTGACTTTGAGCGCGACCTCCCGGCCTAGAGAGATCTGGCGTGCGAGGAACACCCGGCCGAACGCGCCCTGGCCGAGGAGTTGCTGAAGCTCGAAATCGTCGATCAATTCGCCCGCTTCGGGCCACGACGGATTTACTGGCGTAGGCGCGGGGCCGGCGGTCGCCACGCGGGTACTGGCGTATGTACCGGGAACGGAATCGTCGGGCGGGCCGGACAAGGCGTTATCCCCCCCGGGTCGGATGAGTGACGGACAGCTACACTTCGATCTGGCGAATGACGGCGACGGTATCAAAGGCCGCCCGGGCAGCGTCCGCGCCCTTGTTTCCGTGCGCGCCGCCGGTGCGGGCGGCGGCCTGCTCGTCGGTGTCGCACGTGAGCACGCCGAAGATCACCGGGATGCCGGTATCAAGGCCGACGCGCAGAATCCCCTGCGTCGCCGCCTGGCACACGTAATCGTAATGGTCGGTGTCGCCGCGAATGACGGCCCCGAGGCAGACAACGGCGGCATACCGGCCCGTCTCCGCCAGAACCTTGGCCACCAGCGGCAACTCGAACGCGCCGGGCACGCGGCGGACATCCACGTGGGATTCGGGAACATTCAACTGGGCGAAGGCCTCCCGGGCCCCGGAGAGGAGCTTATCGACGACCTCGGCATTGAAGCGGGCGGCGACGATGGCGTAGCGATCGGACACGGGTTATCTCCAGCCGAATTGCCGGGCCAGCACAACGATCAGCATGCCCGTAGCCAGACCCATGCAGCCGATGATCCCGGCTTCCTGGGCCGGCGTGCTGCCGAACATTGGCTTGAACCAGCCGACGGCCGCGCCGATCACGGCGAGGGTGATCGGGGCGAAGTACACGAGCGTCCGGTTCTCGGCGGGGCGGGCTTGGGCCCGGAGCTTGTCGAAATACACGTTGAGCGGTTCGCCGGTCTCGACCCAGACGAGGTCGGCCTGCCGGGCGTTGTCGTCCATGCCCGTACACCAGACCCAGTCGTTGTACATGTACGGGTCGGCGAGGTAGCTGCGGATCACGTCTTCGGGCATCTGCGTGGCCGCGTTGAACTTCGCGTTGAAGTAGACGCGCGGGACGCCCTCGAGGGAGCCCTGATAACGCTGGTGGGGCGGGAGCTTCGGAAACAGTTCCTGGCGTTTTTCCGGCCAGGGTTTGGCCTTCTGGATCGCGTCTGGCGGAATCGTCACGTTCTTACCCCATGTTCATGCTGAGCAGGAACTCGGCATTCGTCTTCGTCCGAGTCATCCGGCCGGTGAGCAGCTCCATCGCCTCTACCGGGTGCATGTCGGCCAGCACCTTGCGGAGCACGTAGATACGGCGGAGCTCTTCCGGATCGAGCAGGAGTTCTTCCTTCCGAGTACCGCTACGGGCCACGTCCACCGCCGGCCAGACGCGTTTGTCGACGAGCCGGCGGTCGAGGTGCAGCTCCATGTTGCCGGTGCCTTTGAACTCCTCAAAGATCACGTCGTCCATCTTGCTGCCGGTCTCGATGAGCGCGGTGGCAAGGATCGTCAGGCTGCCGCCCTCGAGGACGTTTCGGGCCGCCCCGAAAAACCGCTTGGGCTTGTGCAGCGCGGCCGCGTCGACACCGCCCGAGAGGATCTTGCCCGAAGCCGGGATTTCGGTGTTGTACGCCCGGGCCAGCCGGGTGATGGAGTCGAGCAGGATCACCACGTCTTCGCCGAATTCGACGAGTCGCTTCGCCTTCTCGATGACCATCTCGGCGACCTGGATGTGCCGGGAGGCCGCCTCGTCAAAAGTGCTGCTGATCACCTCAACCCGCGGCCCCTTCACCGACCGCTCCATCTCGGTGACTTCTTCGGGCCGCTCGTCGATGAGCAGGACGATGACGTAACACTCGGGGTGGTTCTTGATGATCGACCTGGCGAATTGCTGCAGCAGCACGGTCTTGCCCGTCCGCGGCGGCGCGACGATAAGCCCGCGCTGGCCCTTGCCCACGGGCGTGACGAGGTCGACGACCCGCATTGACAGATTGCTGCCGTCGGTCTCCAGGTGCAGTCGCTTGTCGGGGTGCAGCGGTGTCAGGTCTTCGAAGACGGCCCGGGTCGTCAGTGTGGCCGGGTCGCGGTGGTTGACCGCCTGCACGCGGAGCAGTGCGAAGTATCGCTCGTTCTCCTTCGGCGGGCGGACCTGTCCCGCGACGATCGAGCCCTTGCGCAGGCCGAACCGCCGGATCTGGCTGGGCGAGATATAAATGTCGTCGGCGCAAGGCAGGTAGTTGTAGTCGGGGCTGCGCAGGAACCCGAACCCGTCCGGCAGCGTCTCCAACGTGCCCTCGGCAAACGTCAGCCCGGCAGCGTGGGCCCGCCCTTTGAGGATCTGGAAGACGAGGTCCTGCTTGCCCAACCCGGCAATCTGGTCCTGCGAAAGCCCTTCACTGCCGGCCTGCTGCTGGAGTTGGCCGACTGTCATCTGTTGCAACGCGCCGAGCGCGACGCTCTCCCGCTCGGCGACCTCGAAGGGGTTGGCCGGGGCATCGGTCCGCAGATCGGCAGCGTGGTCGCTCATGATTGGCCGGGCAGCCCCCAGCGGTTCAGGAGTTCGTCGGCGGCCTGTTGCAGGTAGTCGAGGGTGCCGGCATTGGGCAGGACCGCATCGCAGACGGCCCGCTTCCGGTCGAGCGACCACTGGGCCTGCTCCCGGCGGTCGAGTTCGGCCGCGCTCCACCCACGATTCGCGACGCGGGCCAGGCGTAGGGCACGGGGCGTGTCGACGAAGATCATCCGATCGCAGATGTCCGTCCAGCCCGACTCCAGGATCACGGCCGCGTCGAGGATGACATAGCGGACGGCGGAGTCCTTCCGGGCCGCGGCAATTTGCGATTGAAGCTCTTCGTGAATCCACGGGAACACGATGGCCTCGAGTTCCTTACGCTGGTCCGGGTCCGCGAAGACGGCCCGGCCGAGCAATTTCCGGTCGATCTGCCCATCCGCCCCGACCGACGCGGGCCAGCGACCTGCCACGCGCCGGCGGATTTCGGGATCGAGGAGGGCGGCATGCCCCACGGGGTCGGCCGCGATGACCCGCCCGCCGTGCCGGGCGAGCGCGTCGGCCGCCGCACTTTTGCCCGCGCCGATGCCGCCGACCAGGCCGATGACCGGCTTCCGGCCCACGGTCCAATTCTTGTCGAAGCTCGGCATCATAACGGCGGACACCGGATCATCCTTCCCGCATAACGGCGCTATTCCACATCGAGCCAGTTCGGCCCGACGCCCACATCCACCTCGATGGGAACCGAGATCGGAAGTGCGGTGATCATTTCCTGGCGGACGAGTTCGGTCAGGTCGGCGATCTCCGCAGGCGGGGCCTCGAAGACTAGTTCGTCGTGGACAGTCAGAAGCATTCGGGCGGCCATCTTCCGCTGGGCGAGCCGCTCGTGGACCCGCAGCATCGCCAACTTCATCATGTCGGCCGCGGAGCCCTGAATCTCCATGTTGACGGCTTCGCGCTCGGGCTGGTTCAGGCCCTTGTACGTGGTTCGCGAGCGCACGCCGACGATTTTGCGCCGCCGGCCGAGCAGCGTGCTTGCCGAGCCGGTCTCATGGCACTTGTGCAGGAGGCGGGCCTGGTACTCCTGCACGGCCGGGTAGCGGGCGAAGTAGTCGTCGATGAATTTGGACGCGACGCCGCGGTCGATGCCCAGCCGGGCGGCCAGTCCCATCGCGCTGATGCCGTAGATCACGCCGAAGTTCACGGTCTTGGCCATGCGCCGCTGTTCGCCCGACACGGCATCCGGTTCAACACCGAAAATTCGCGCGGCGACCGCGGCGTGAATGTCCTGCCCGTCGACGAACGCCTGCTTGAGGTTGGCGTCGTCGGAGCAGTGGGCAAGCAGACGCAACTCGATCTGCGAATAGTCGGCCGCGAGGAGTTGCCAGCCCTCGGCCGGGAGGAACGCCTGGCGAATCTGCTTGCCCATGTCTGTGCGGGCGGGGATGTTCTGCAGGTTCGGGTCGCTGGAGCTGAGCCGGCCCGTGGATGCCACGGTCTGATTGAACGATGTGTGAATCCGCTTCGTCACGGGGTTCAGCAATTCGGGCAGCGCGTCGACGTAGGTGCCCTTGAGCTTCGCGATCTGCCGGTACTCGACGATCTTCCGCGGCAGCGGGTGCAGGGCGGCCAGTGCCTCCAAGGTCTCCTGATCGGTGCTGGACGCGCCCGAGATGTTGGTCGTCTTCTGGACCGGCAGGCCGAGTTCGTCGAAGAGGATCTTGCGAAGTTGGACCGGCGAGGCGACGTTGAACGGCCGGCCGGCGATCTCGTGAATCTCCTGCTCCGTGATCTTCAGCTGCTCGGCCATCTCGCCGCCGAGCTTTTGCAGAAACGGCACATCGAGCCGGATGCCCGTGTACTCCATGTCGGCCAGCACGCTGATGAGCGGGATTTCGACTTCGTCGTACAGCTTCTTGAGGTTCTCCGTCACCAATTCCGCTTCGAGCTTCTCGGCCAAGCGGAAAGCGACATCGACATCCTCCCCGGCGTAGTCGGCAACCCGGGCCGGGGCGACCTGATCCATTCGAAGCTGTTTCTTGCCTTTGCCGATCAACGACTCGATCGAGATGTTCTCGTGGTTGAGGTGCCGGCGGGCGAGATCGTCGAGATTGTGGCTGCGCTCACCGGCGCGGAGCAGGTAGTCGGCCAGCATCGAGTCGCCGGCAACGCCCTGCACGTTGATCCCGGCCGCGCGGAGGGCCAGCATGTCGAACTTGATGTTCTGGTTGACCTTCTCCACTTGGGGGTCTTCGAGGATCGGCTTGAGCGCGGCCCAGCACGTCTCGGGCGGCACCACGGCGGCGGCGGCCGGGCCGCGGACCGCGACATACCACCCGTGCGCTTCCTTCCACGTCAGCGCGATCCCGACGATCGGATCGAGCATCGGGTTCAGCCCGCAGGTCTCCAGGTCAAACGCGATCCGCTTCTGCCCGACTAGTTCGCTGACGAAGTCCTCGAACTTTTCCACCGAGTCAATCAGAGTGTAAGTCGCATCCCAGGGGGCCGGCGGCGTGACCGGCTCTTCCTCGGGTTCCTCGAAAAGAGTCGTCGGCTTGGCCTTGGGCGCGGGGGCGGTGGCCGTCGTGGTCACCGGCGCGACGGGTTGCGCGGTGCGGACCTTTTGAGCAAAGCCGCGGAAGCCGAATTCCTCGAACACGGGCAGCAGCTTGGCCGGGTCGAGCGGGCCGGGCTTCCATTGGTCCCACTCCAGATCGATCGGCATGTCGGTCCGCAGGGCGGCGAGATCCCGGCTTATGTGCAGCTTGTCGACGTTATTGCGGATCGATTCGCGAGTCTTGTCGGGCTTCACTTCGTCGAGGTGGGCCAGCATGTTGGCCACGGAGCCGAACTGCTTCAGCAGTTTCTCGGCGGTCTTGGGACCGATACCGGGGACGCCCGGGATGTTGTCGGTGGAGTCGCCGACGAGCGACTGGAAGTCGATGACCTGCTCCGGCGCGATGCCCCAGTCGGCCAGCAGGCCGGCCGGGTCGAGGTAGATGCGTTTGCGCAGATTGTACATGCGGACGCGGTCGCTCAGCAGTTGCCGGCAGTCCTTGTCGCTGGTGCAAAGGGTGACGTCATAACCCTTCTCCGCACCGGCGCGCGCCAGCGTGGCCATCACGTCGTCAGCTTCGAAGTCGTCGTGGGCGACCACCGGCAGGCCGAACGCAGAGACTACGCGCTCGATCATCGGCACTTGGACGATCAGGTCGTCGGGCGGCGGCGGGCGGTGGGCTTTGTAGTCCGGCGAGATCTTGCTGCGAAAGGTCGGCCCGGGCCGGTCGAACGCGAAAACGAGGTAATCGGGCTTCAACTCGTCGCGGATTGTGAAGACGTCGCGGGTAAAGCCGAAGACGGCATTCGTCGGCCGGCCGTCGGGCGCACTCATCGGATCGCGCAAGGCGTGGAAGACCTGAAAAATCAGGCCGTGCGCGTCCACTACTACCAGTTTCGCCGGGTCGGAGGCCATGGGAATCGCCGGTGGCTATCGTCAGGCCCTGCGTCCGATCGGGGGTAGTTGGATCGGCGACCGCGAAGGCCATCGAGGCAGACAAGACAGGGGGCGAAGAGGGATATCCCGCTAGCCGCAGGTTAGAGGCGCGGCAAACGTCAGTCAAGCCCACGGGTTGCTCCCGGCCGGGATTCGTACACAATCACCCCATGCTCGTGAAGATTCAGAGTGGCACCGTCGTCGACCCGGCCCATGCCAATTCGGGCGGGATCCGGGATGTCTGGCTGCGCCACGGCAAGGTCGTCGGCCCCACCGACGACCCGCCCGATCGCCTCATTGATGCCAGCGGTCTGGTCGTGATGGCCGGCGGCGTGGACATGCACACGCACATCGCGGGGCCGAAGGTGAACGCGGCCCGCGGCCTGCGCCCGGACGATCGGCGGGCAGCCCGGCCCGTGCGCCGCACGGAGTCGCGCCGATCCGGCACGGCCGGCAGCGTGCCCAGCACGTTCGCCACCGGCGCACTGTATGCCGGGCTCGGATACACGACGGCCGTCGACGCCGCCGTGCCGCCGACCGGTGCGCGACACGCCCACTTCGAGTTTGCCGACACGCCTGTGGTCGACGCCGGGATGCTGCTCACGCTCGGCGATCATCTCTACGCATTGGAGCAGATCGCGGCCAGGGAGACGGAGCGACTCCGGCACTTCATCGGCTGGGTGCTCGGGGCGACGCGCGGATATGGCGTGAAACTCGTGAACCCCGGCGGCGTCGAAGCGTACAAGTGCGGCGTTAACCAGTGCGGGCTGGATCAGCCGGTCGCGCCCTTCGATCTGACGCCGCGGCAGGTGCTGGCCGCAATGGCCGCTGCGGTCGATGAATTGAACCTGCCGCACCCGGCCCACATCCACTGTGCCGACCTCGGCCGTCCCGGCAACTGGCGCACGACGCTGGCCAGCATGCAGGCGGTCGAAGGCCGGCGGGCCCATTTCACCCACGTCCAGTTTCACAGCTATGGCGGGGGGCCGGATGAGCCGTTCTGCAGCAGGGCGCGCGACCTCGCCGAGTACGTGAATAGTCATCCCAACATCACTGTCGATGTCGGGCAGGTCCTGTTCGGCGAAACGACGGCGATGACCGGCGACAGCGCGGTGGGCTACTTCCTGGCTCGGGCGACAGGCCGGAGGTGGGTCGATCACGATTCCGAGTGCGAAGCCGGTTGCGGCATCGTTCCCGTCAGCTACCGCGAGGCCAGCCTCGTCAATGCCGTGCAGTGGGCGGCGGGGCTCGAGTGGTTTCTGCTCGTCAACGACCCCTGGCGGATCGCGCTGACGACGGACCATCCGAACGGTGCATCGTTCGAGGCGTATCCGGAGATCATTCAACTACTGATGAGTCGCGACGCCCGGCGTGAGGCGCTGGAGCGGTTGCCGGCTGCGGTGCGCGAGCGGACCGTGCTCGGCGACCTATCGCGGGAGTATACGCTTGATGAAATCGCGATCATCACCCGAGCCGCGCCGGCCCGCATCCTCGGATTGCGCGCGAAAGGGCACCTCGGAATCGGGGCGGATGCGGATGTCGCCGTCTACACACCGGGCGACGACCGCCGAGCGATGTTCACGTTGCCGCGCTACTTACTGAAGCGCGGTGAACTGGTGGTTGAAAATGGTGAGCTACGCCAGAGCGTGTTCGGCCCGCGACTGTGTCACGCGCCCGAGTTCGATCGGGGCGAGCTGCCGGGGATCAAGGATTGGTGCGAACGGCACTATTCGATGCAGTTCGCCAATCTCTACGTCGAGTAATCAGGCCGCGACGGCAGCCGGCCGCGGGTCGGCGATGGCCAGGCCGGCCCGCCGGGCGGCGTCCATCAGGCCGGTCGGGTCGCATCGGCCCGAAGTATTGGCCAGCAGTCTTCGCAACTCCGCCCGACGAATCAGGGTAATGCCCGGGGCCCGGCCGCGGAAGATCCCGAGCCAGCCGCGGGGACGGTCGCCCGAGTGGACGACCGGACACTCGGCCGCCCAGGTCATCAGCCAGCCTAACTCCGACAGGTCGGCCCCGGCATCGACCACGGCCACGAGGTCACCCGTTGCCATCATCAAAGCGGTGCGGATATCCGTCACGGTCCAAAGCCATTGCGACGGCGTGTTCTCGGCCAGCGAGTACCGGTCGCAGCCCCAGACCAGCAACTCGAACCGGGTGGTGATCGAGCGGACCACGCTCTCGGCCGACTCCAGGTCGGTGCCCGGGGACAGCACCAGCGACAGCGACGGTATCATGAGTGTGCCCTGAAGGAGGGGCGGGTCAGCGGCGGGCTGTGCCACCCCAGTTCGCGTTCTGAACACGCAGCGGCGCACCGTAGTCGCCGCGGACGGGCCGATCGAGCCCGTGGATGTAACAGAGAAACAGCACGCTGACGGCGGCCTGAGCGACCGCGAGACCCGCGAGGTACTTTCGGGCGAAGTCCGCGGGCCAGATCCGCAGCGACTGCCGGGCCACGGCCACCAGCAGCAGCGGGGCCGCGATGATCAGGTAATGGCGATACACAGGCATGCCCGTCAGTGTCAACAGCAGCCCGTAGGCGATGATGACCCCGCCGATCAGTAGCCCCGTCTCCGAGCGGTCAATGGCCCACGACCGCCAGCCCTGCACGAGCGACTTCACGGCAAACAGGAACAGTGCGAGCCCGAGTGCGACGTGCAGCAGGGCCACGAGGAAGGTCGGCTGGCCGGCGATCACGGGCCACTTCAGAAACTCGACGAAATCCTTGCCCAGCGAGTACTGCAGTCCGATCCCGAACGGCTCGGTGCTGGCGAAGTTCCAGAAGCGGAATTCGAGGGCCCGCCACCACTTCGACTTGGCCACCGCGCCGCGCTCGGCGACGAACGCGAGGTGCCAGATCCACGGCCAGGCCGGCAGCGAGCCGAGGGCCGCCCCGGCCGCCCCCCAGAGCCAGCGGAACGATCCGCGATCGAGGAGGGCGGTCCAGAGCGTGATCCCGGCCGCAAAAAAGAAGGTGCCCGGGTGGACCTGTGCCGCGAGCAGCGCGAGGCAGCCCCACGCAAACGACCCGGCCCGTTGACGGCGGAACCACCAGGCCACGAGCAGGAACACGAGTGCGAGTGGCATCAGCGAGGGCGGCCAGATCTTGCGGTGAAACAGCACGGCGATCGGGTTGACGCACAGAAGCGCGAGCCCCCAGCGCCACGCCTCCTGATCGCCGGGCGGGACGATGAGCGCGATAAAGATCGCGAGGCCGAGGAGGGCGGCGACGTTGACACCCATGCAGACCCGGTTGAGCCCCTCGGGCGAGTCGACGCCGGTGAGCCGCTGAAGGCCGACGAAGGCCCAGACGCTGAGGCCGGGATGGGGCACGTCGGCCGAGTTGTTCATGCCGGTCCAAGGCCAGGGCTCGGAGACGCCCACGGCCTGCGACTTCTGGTACGAGTAGATTTCGTCGCCCTTGTACTCCATGTCGCCGGGCCAGGCGCGCCGCAACGCCGCCACGGCCGCCAGCGCGATCCAGAGCCCCACCATGGCGAAAAAGTAATCCCGGGTGACCACGCACGCTCTCCGACGTTGGACCCGGTATTTAGCCGATTTTCTCCTCCTTGACTACCCGGATCGGTGGGCGGACCGGGGCCGAAGCCGGGGCGAATTCGCGGGCCGGGCCGACCTCGCGCCGAAAAAAAAGCTACAGGTTGTACAGCACCCGAACCGCGCCCGTCGGCTTGAAGGATCATTGCGCCATGTCACGACTTTCTCAGGGTCTGTCCCGGCTCAACAGCAACAGCAAGCCCGGCTTCGCGCTGCCCGGCCAGATGGGCGGCGGCCAGAACAAGTCGTTCGACGACCTCAAACGGCACATCCACGGGAAGCTCGTGGAGAAGCTCGACTTCTCCCGCGTCAAAGACCTGCAATCCGACGCCCTGAGGAAGGACATCCGCCGGGTCATCGAGCACCTGTGCGACACCGAGAACCCGCTGCTCAACCGCATGGAGCGAGAGCGGCTCATCGACGAAATTCTGGACGAGACGCTCGGCTTCGGCCCGCTCGAGGCGCTGCTCAAAGACCCCACGATCTCCGACATCATGGTCAACGGGCCGCACATGGTGTACGTCGAGCGGCGGGGCAAGATCGAAAAGTCGGACATCAAGTTCCGCGACAACGAACACCTGCTGCAGATCATCGACCGCATCGTGTCGAAGATCGGCCGGCGCGTCGACGAAACCAGCCCGATGGTCGACGCCCGCCTGCCGGACGGCTCGCGTGTAAACGCGATCATCCCGCCTCTGGCCCTCGACGGGCCGACGGTTTCCATTCGCCGGTTCGGGGCGACGCCGCTCAAACTGGAAGACCTGTTGAACTACAAGGCGTTCTCCCCCGAGATGGCGATGCTCATGGAGGCCTGCATCAAGGCCCGCATGAACGTACTGATCTCGGGTGGTACCGGTTGCGGTAAGACGACACTGCTCAATACGCTGTCGAGTTTCATCCCGAACGACGAGCGCGTGATCACAATCGAAGACGCGGCCGAACTCCAACTCCAGCAGGAACACGTCGTCCGCCTCGAGACCCGTCCGCCGAACATCGAAGGCAAAGGCGCGGTGACCACCCGCGACCTCGTGAAGAACGCCCTGCGTATGCGCCCCGAGCGCATCATCATCGGCGAATGTCGTGGCTCCGAGGCGCTCGACATGCTCCAGGCCATGAACACCGGCCACTCGGGCTCCATGACCACGCTCCACGCCAACGCCCCGCGCGAAGGCCTGAGCCGACTCGAGACGATGATCATGATGGGCGGCTTCGAACTGCCCGTGAAGGCGATGCGCCAGCAGATTGCCAGCGCGGTCGACGTGATCATCCAGGCCAACCGTCTGCAGGGCGGCCCGCGTAAGGTGACTTACATCACCGAAGTGCTGAACATGGAGCAGGATGTCATCATCATGCAGGACATCTTCAAGTACAAGCAGCTCGGCATCGACCAGAACGGCCGGGCGTTCGGCCAGTTCGAGGCCACCGGCGTCCGCCCGACGTTCGTCCCGCGGCTGGAACAGAAGGGAATCAAGCTCCCCAGCAACCTGTTCCAGGAACGCGTGATGATGCGCGACTGATCGCGGATCAGTACTTCCACTGCGTCGTCAGGTAGTAGTTCGTGCCCGGCCGGAACAGCAGGTCGCCCGCCCGCGGGTCGAGGTGTTCGCGGTAGAGCCGGTCGCCGACGTTTTCCACGCCCGCGGTCACCAGCAGCGACGAGTTCACCTGCCAGTAGGCCCGGATGTCGACAATCGTAAATCCACCGGTGCGCTGCTCCTGCAGGCTGGCGGCGTACAGGCCCTGCGTAAACACCGACCGCACGACGCACTCGACCGAGTACTTCGGCGACTGGTTGTTGTCGACCGACTCGTGGACCCGGAGGCCGGACCGCAGTTCGAGCGGCGGGATGCCCGGCAGCGGCTCGGTGTCGGTGCCGTCGCGCCGGCTGCTGACGAGGTAATCCGGCCGGTTGTTGGAGCGGTGGGTCAGGTCGCGGCCCTGCACGTAGGTAGCCGAGCCGAACGGCGTGAGCCAGCGGGTCGCCTCGATCTGCCCGTAGATTTCGCCGCCGGCCAGCGTCGCCAGGTCAGTGTTCGTGAAGATCACCTGCGTGATGCCCTCGCCCGACTTGTTGCGGTCGAAGGTGATGTAGTCGTGGATCCAGGCGTAGAAGGCGTTCACGTTGCCCTTGAACCAGCCGTAGTCGCCCCGCAGGCCGATATCGAACTGCGTGAGCTTTTCCGGGTCGAGCCGCGGCTCGCCGATCAGGCGGTTGAAGCCCGGCTGCAGAATGCCGACGAACGGGCCGTCGGCATAAAGCTCGGTGATGGTCGGGGCCCGCATGCTGTAGCCGAAGCCCATGAGCCCGGTCAGGCACTCGTCGATCTTGTACTCGCCGCTCAGGTAGCTGGCGAACAGGCCGAAGTTGCGGGTGGTCTCGTTGTCCCACGGGGCCTGCGAGAAGATCACCGGGTTCACTGTTGCCCGGTCGACGATCACGCCAGGTGCCTGAGCACCGCCGAACAGGTCGATGTTGCCGGTGATGATCCGGTTGCCGGTCGACGTGCGGACGTAGTCGACCCGGCCGCCGGCGCGGAACAGGAACTGGTCGCCGACGGGAATGCTCATGTCGGCGAAGATTCCAGGATTCAGGTAGTTCGATTCCGGAATGCCGAGCTGCTGCTGGAGGAGCGTCGGCTGACCGGGCGTAGAGACCGGCGTGGTCGGCACCTGGCCGGACGGGTCGAGGACGTTGATGTTTTCCGTCAGGCTGTTGTTGATCCGCGTGAAGTCGGCACCGAGCGTGAAGTTGACGGATTCCTTCGGGCCCCACGTGAAGGCGGCCCGGATGCCTTCGGTCGACTGGGCGATGTGCGTGGTCGAGCTGTCGGTGAAGAGTGGCAGATAGCCGGTCGGGTTCCCCTGGGCGTCGCGCGAGGAAACAAAGTTCGGATACTGCGGCTGGTTGCGCGTCGGGGTCAGGCCGAACCCGTTCGGCCCGGGCAGGAATTGCGACAGGAAGTTCTGCTTGTAGCCCTGCGTCGTGCTGCCGTCGACGACCGTGGTGTTGTACCACGCGTCCACGGTCAGCAGGTCGAAGTACGGGTTGTTGCGGAGCGTCCAACGTAGGCTGTAGGCCTCCGTGTCGAGACGGTCGATGTCGAAGTACAAGCCGGGGAACTCGAGATCTTGCTGGTGGATCCGCAAGCCTTTGAACTCGATGCTCGAGTTCGGCGTCAGGTCGACGCCGACGGCGAAGTTGAAGTTGTTCGAGTTGTAGCTCGACGGCACGCGGTTGGAGCCTTCGATCGGCGAGGTATAACCCGGCGCGTAGTAATCGTTACCGGCCAGGATGTTGTAAGTGGCGCGGAAACCGAAGTCCTTGGCCCCGTACTCGACCGATTGCAGGCCCGCCCACCGCTGGCCGTTGGTCTGGTAGCCGAGCGTCGTCCGGCCGTGCAACTCCCAGTCCCTGCAACCGGTGGCGCGGGGCGAATCGAAGGTCACGATATCGAGAAACGCGAATCCGGGGCCGTAGCGGACCGAGTACGGGCCTTTGATCACATACAGGTCGCGAATCGACTCCGTGTCGAACTTGCTGATGGCAGTATCGAGGTCGAGCCGGGCGGGGAAGAACAACCCGTGGTCGCCGTAGGTCACGGCTTGGCCGAAATGGTAGCCGCGGATGCGGGCGTCGGCGATGACGGCGTTACGCCGCTGGATCTCGACGCCGGTAGAACTCGACGCAGCGTTCAACGCGGCACCCAGGTCGGCATTCGGCTTGGTGGCGAGGTTGCCGGCCGTGAGTTCGCCGGCCGCTGGGCCCTTGTCGGCCGGAGGCGTCGAGGGAGCCTGGCTCGGCGCGTCATTGGCGGCAGCCGCCGCCTGGGGCGTCTGGGGTTGCGGTGCCTCGGGCGCACGCTCCAGAGGCTGGGGTGTCTCGATCGGCTGCTTTTTCACCTGGATGATTTCCGGTGAT
The DNA here is from genome assembly GCA_019694755.1 of Gemmataceae bacterium. GTDB lineage: Bacteria > Planctomycetota > Planctomycetia > Gemmatales > Gemmataceae > JAIBBI01. The sequence continues at coordinate 19,342 of JAIBBI010000038.1, read as the reverse complement.
TTGTCGTCGGCCTTGGCGCGGTCGGAACCGGGGTCGGCGGCAAACACCAGCCCCGTGCCGATCGCCAAGGTAATTCCGAACGTTGCTATCCGCCAATGAGCCATGGCCCGTCCCCCGACAAACACCGGGCGTCTCGGGCGGCCGATAGCGGCGCACCGGGACGGTATCCCGTTGTCGGGGGTAATATCGGCGTTTTCGGTACCCTCAGCTTTACCAAAACATCCGGGCGAACCCGAACAACCGGAAAAGTCACGTCGTGGGCGGAATCTGGGAGGACGTTCCACGGTCGTCGAACACCATCGCCGCGATGGAAAGCCCGACAACCACGATCACCTCGCCGAGCAGCCACCACACGCCGTCTTCCCGCAGGGCCGTGCGGAATGCCGACGGAGGCACCGCCGCCCCGGCATCCATCGCCTGATTTTCGAGTGCGGGCATTACCGCCACGGCCAATGCGGTAGCCACGAACAGAACGCTCGCGGGGATGAGAAGCGCAAAGAACCAGTTGCGCCGCGGTGCAGGATTCGACATGCCGACTATTTTACGGCCGGCACCTCGACCGGGACCGCACATTCGGCCGGCTGCCCCAACGCGGTGTACAGCCGGAACTGCGCGCGGTTGTGCTCGATGATCTGCGCGAGCAGTTGAAGCTGCGCCTGGTGCAGAGCCTGAATGGCCAGGAGCGGCTCGAGGGGGTCGTATTTCGGCACCGGAGCCGCCATGCCGAACGAGGAATCGAGCAGCTTTCGGTACAACTCAGTGGCTTCCGTCACCGCCTTCTGGGCGGGCAGAACCGCGGCAATCCGGGCGGCGGCAATCCTCGCGGATTCGGCGACTTCCGTCGCCACCTGGAGCCGGACCGCCCGCTCCGCCTGGCCCACCTGATCGAGTTGCGCCTGCCGTTCGCGAGCCTGGGCCCGATTGCCGAACCCGAGATTCTTCAGCTCCCAGAACGCGGATGCGACAACATCGCCCTGCCCGCCGAAGTCGCCGAGGAAGTCGTTGCGTCCGCCGCCGAAGGTGCCGCCGGTGTACACCGTCTGGATCTTGGGAAAGAGTGGCCCGTACTTGGCCTGACGCAGCCGCTCGTGAGCCGCGGCAATCAGGCTCTGCTGGGCCGCGAGTTCGGGCCGGGCGGTCCAAGCCGTCAGGATCAACTCGTCCATCGACTTGTCGCGTGGCACCAGCGTGAGCGGGACGGCCGCGAGGTCGGCGGGGACGAGTTCGCTGTTCTGCTCGACAGCCAGAACACGGGCCAATCGGGCCGAGGCCGCACCGCACTTGGCCCGGAAATCGAGGTCTTCCTGCCGGCGCAAGGCGACCTCCGCCCGGGCCCGGTTGGCGTCGCCGGCCGTCTTGCTGATCCCTGCCGCAATGGCGGATTCGGCCCGGTCGCGCATCTGCTCGGCCCGCTCGATCGTGCCGGCTACGATGCCGCGGGCGACGTGGGCGTGCAGCAGATCGAGGTAGGCCGACGCGGATTCGAACGAGACCGCCAATTGCGCGGCCCGATTGTCGTACGCCCGGGCCCGCGTGACCTGCCGGCTGACCAGCGGAAGGTAATAGGCGTCGGCCGTGTCGACCCGCAGCGCAACGCCCGAGCCGGCAAACAGGTTCGACCGCGAGTTCTGGAAAACCAGACCGGCCTGATTCTGGGTAACGCCGTCCCGCCGGAAGTAGTTTGTCCCCACCGCGACGTTCGGCAGCCAGAGCAAATCGTTCTGCTGTTCGACGGCGAGCGCTTCGCGATATCGGGCCTGCGCCAGAGCGATCGCGGGATTCTGCGCCCCAGCCAGGCGCAGCGCGGTCGCCAGATCGATGGGTGTGGTCGCCGCCTGAGTAGGAGTAAGCGATATGCCGTAGGCGGTGGACTCGGCCGGGGTTGCCGGCGGGAAGGCGGGGTCGGCGGCCAGGCTCGCGGTCATCAGAAGCCAGATCGCCGACATCGCATCACCAGTCCTTCGGGGCGGTCTTGAGCGGCTTACCCGGCGGGAACTCCAGTTGCCGATTGGCGACCAGTTCCTCGTTTCCCGTCAGGTCCCGCAGGACCTCGCGGGAGCCACCCCGACTGTCCGGGACTTTGGTCACCACGGCCACTTTGGCGGTCTTGCCGTCAGTGAGTTGCACCACGACGGGGACCTGATGTGCCACGCCGGCCCGGACTTCGAGCAGGTAGTTCTTCCCACCCCGGCTGTAAACCGCGGTGGCCGGCACTACAAAGGCCTCGGCAAACCGCTGAAGGTGCAGCGTCACCGAGCCGACCATCCCCGGAATCAACCGGGGCTCGCGGTTGACATTCCCCGAGATTATCGGCTTGCTGGGGAATCGGTCTGAAACGCTTTTCCGGTTCACGCGGGTCAGGCTGTCGCTGGCCGCGAGCAGATTCGTCAGCGTCATCGGCCCGTGGGTCGCCAGCGTCGCCACCGACGCCGCGATCGACCGCCCGACAAACTTCTGGTGGTCCGCAGATGAGCCATTGAAGAGGTCCACTTCGACCCGGATCGTGCGGTCGCTCGTCTGCACGGCCGGGGAGAACCGCGACACGCGGGCGGAAAAGGTGACGCCCGGCAGATCATCGAATTCCATCGTCACGTCGGTATCCCGCGAGACGAACGCGGCAATGTTCTCCGGCAGCTTGGCGACGACTGTCACCAGATCGGTCCGCGCGATGCTGATCAAGGTCTCGCTTGCTCCGGTCGTTGCATTCTGGACGAAGTCGCCGGGGTCGACGTTCCGGCGCACAATGATGCCCGTAAACGGGGCACGGATCCGGGCGTAGTCGGCCAGCGCGACGGCACGGTCGTAGTCCCGCTCCGCAACCCGGACCATCGATTGCTTCAGCGCGATGTCCGCGCGGGCGGTTGCGATGGCCGCGTCCGCGCTGCGAGCGTCGGCTTCGGCTTTCTCAACGGCGACGAGCGCGCCGGCAAGCGTGGCCGCACTGGCCTGATAGTCGCGTTCCTGCTCCTCGACGACATCGGGCGTGACGGCCTCCCGGCCGGCCAGCGTGCGGAACCGGTCGAGTCGCTTGCGCCGGAGGTCGGCCGTGGCCCGTGCCGATTCTACTTCCGTCTTTCGCATGCGAATTGTGGCGGCGACCACTTCGCGGGCCGCCTGCACGTCGCCCAGTTTCGATTCCGCGACCCGCACTTCCTCGCGCCGCTGTGCGATCAGCGACTCCCGCTGCGAAACGTCCTGCTCGAGGTCCGGCACGTCGAGCGAAAGTAGAAGTTCGCCCGCCTCCACATGATCGCCGATGTTCTTAGGCACGGCACGGACAATGCCGGACGCCCGGGCCCGCATCTCCGATTGAAAGAACGCCTCGACGCCCGCAATGTTGTGAACGGTGACGGTGAGATTCGGATCGCACTTGGGCCGGATGGTCGTCGCGACGGGGATTGCATCGCCCGGCTCCGACTCGGCATCGAGCGACGACTCGCCCGTCGTGTCCGCGACGTGATGAGGGATGGGGGCCGGCTTCGGCGACAGCCAGCGGCCGCCGACCAGCCCCGCGGTCACGGAGACGGCCGCGACGGCGACCAGTCCGAACAGCACGCGTGCGTTAGCCATGTGTCCCCCCGGTTGCGGGTTCGGTCAGCAGCGTGTCGAGGTCCGGGCCCGGCACCGAAGGGCGGAACGCCCACGAGTACAGGGTCGGGACGACAAAGAGCGTCAGAACCGTCGACGTGAGCAGCCCGCCGACGACGGCCCGCGCGAGTGGCGTGATCGCCTCGCTGCCGCGCTCCAGACCCAACGCGAGCGGCAAAAGATCGAGAAACGTTGCCAGGAACGTCATCAGAATGGGCCGCAGTCGGATCGCGGCCGCCTTGATCGCGGCCTCGCGCGGGTGCATGCCCTCGGCGCGGAGCTTGTTGGCGAAGTCGATGAGCAGCACGCCCTGCGCGACCGCGATGCCCACGAGGAAGATGACTCCCATCGCCGATTGCACATTGAGCGTCGTCTTCGTCAGGAACAGAATGGCCAGCACTCCGATCAGCCCCAGCGGCAGCGACGACATCACGACCAGCGGGCCGAGGAACGAGCGGAACAGCGGCACCATCATCAGATACACGAGCAGGGCGGCCATCGTCAGGCCGAACCCCAGCGACTGGAACGACTCCATCATCCGGGCGTATTCGCCCTCGAACACCATCCGCATCCCCGGCGGCAGTTGCAGGTCGGCGAGCTTGGCCCTGATGTCGCGGGCGACCGAACCCGTGTCGCGGTTTTCGGTGTTCACCAGAACTTCGGTCACGCGGCGCAGATTGGCGTGATTCAGTTCCACCGCCGAGCGGGCGTCGCGGATGTCGACCAGCGATCCGAGCGGGACCGGCGTCGACTGACTCGTGCCGGTTGCATACACGGTCTGCAGGTCTTCGAGTTTGCGGTCCGGGTCTTCCGGGTACTGCACGGCTACGAAGTACTGGTTGCCGGACTCCTGATCGATCCAGAAGTTTCGATTGATTGATGCCGACGAGTTCATCGCCGTGACGACCTGAAGCAGCACGTCGCGGGTGCTCAGCCCGACTTCCGCGGCCTTCTGTCGCTTCACTTCGATGATGAGGTACGGCGCGTCGTCGCGCTGGTGGACGCGGACGTCGGCCGCCCCGCGGACGGTCTGTGCCCGGGTCCGGATTTCCTCGGCCAGGTCGGCGGCCTGATTCCCCCGGCCGCCCTCGAGCCGGACGATGATCGGTGAACTGGATCCGAAATTCAGCGCGGCAGCCACCATGCCGCCGGTATCGAAGTTCACCCGCAGGTCCGACAGGCCCGGCTCCTCGCGGACCGCCCGCCGGAGCTTGACCGCATATTGCTGAGCGCTGAACCGGCGGTGGTGCGAAAGCTGAACCCGGACGACCGCGTCCATTTGGCCCGCGTTCGGCGTGTAGGCGGCCGACCAGTCCGGGTTGATCCCGATCTCCGACACGATCGTCTCGCGCTCGGCTGCCGGGATTTTCTTCTCGATCAGGGCCTCCAACTCGGCAACGCGCCGCTCCGTCGCGTCGAGGCGATTGGAGGACGGAGTCCGCACCTGAATGATGATCTGCCCGGCGTCGACGGCCGGGAAGAACTCCTGGCCGATGCCCAGAACCAGCGTCAGCGACGCGAAGAATACGATTGCCACCATCGCGATGCCGAGCTTTCCCCGGGCCACGAAGCCGCCGAGCAGTCGCTCGTAGACATTTTCGATCGCCCGCAACACGCGCTCGATCGGGGCGTGAATCCGAGCGACCCAGCCGGTCCCGTGGTCGTCGGCCTTCAACAACACCGAGCACAGTGCGGGAACCAGCGTAAGGGCGAAGAACCACGACGCGGCCATCGCGAGCGCGACAGCGATCGCCAGCGGCTTGAACAGGAACCCGCCGAGCCCCGGCGTCAGGGCGATGGCGGCCAGCACGATCACCAGCGCGAGCACGGCCACCAGTGCAGGCAGCGTCAACTCGCTCACCGCGTCGTAGGCGGCCCGCACCGGGTTCTTGCCCATGCCCATGTGCCGGTGCGTATTCTCGAGCATGACGATCGCTTCGTCGATCAACGGGCCGATCGCGAGGAACAGGCCGCCCAGCGTCATCACGTTGACCGTTTCGCCGAGCATCCGCAAGCCGATGAGCGCGGCCAGGATCGAGAGCGGCAGCGTCACCGCGGCAATGATCGTCATCCGCGGGTTGCCGAGGAACAGGAAGATCATCACACCCACGAGCAGGATGCCGATCCCGCCCTCTTTCACCAGGCTCTCGATCGAAGTGCGGACGTACTCGCTCTGGTCCATGACGTATTGCAGGCGAGTCCCTTCGGTAACGGTCTGCTCAATGAGCGGGATGTTGTTCCGCACGGCATTGGCGACGGCGAGGCTCGACGCGCCGCCCTGGCGGTAGACAGGAACGTACACTTGCTGCTTGCCGTTGATCCGAACGCGCGATGTCTGGATCGCGGCGGCGTCTTCCGCCCGGCCCACGTCTCCGAGCAGGATCGTATCGCCGCCCGGCAGACGGACCGGCAGATCGTTCAGGTCGGCGACTTTTGCCACCATCGAGTTGGAATCGAGCAGGACCTGGTTATCGCCGAAGTACGCCGTGCCGGGCGACACCATCAGGTTCCCCTCGGCTAATGCCTTGATGATGTCGGTGGACGAGAGGTTGCGGGCACGGAGTCGCAGCGGATCGAGATACACCAGCACCGTGCGATCCTTGCCACCAACCACCACCGGCGCGACGACCCCGGGCAATGTTCCGAGCGCGGACCGCACTTCGATGCGGGCCACATCCTTGACGCGAGCCTCGTCGAGTCGGGGGTTGGAGACCGTGAGGATGCCCAGCGGCAGCGATCCAGTCGGGTCGTACGGCAGCACCACCGGCGGCAGCGTGTTGGGCGGCAGCGTCGGCAGAGTGTTCTGGGCCAGCGTGTTGGCGAGCGTCAGGGCGGCATTGGGGTCGGTGTCGTCACGGAAGATTACGCGCACGATGCTGACGCCGGGCAGGGACCGTGATGTGATCAGACGGACGCCGGGCGCCTGGTTGACGTTGCGCTCGATGCGATTGGTCAGGGTCTTCTCGACCGACGCGGCCGGCATGCCGTTGAAATAAGTCAGGACCTGAACGGCCGGGGTCTTGAAGGCGGGCAGGATGTCGACGGGGATCGTAGCGGCCGCCAACCCGCCCAGCACGAGCGTGGCCAATGCCAGCACGAGGACGCCGTAGACATTGCCCAGCGCCAGACGGATGAGGCTCATGTCATCATCTTTGCAGTTCGGCGGTCCGCGTGCTACCGACGATCGCCGCTGATCCGGCGGGAAAAAGGTCTGCCATTCCTATTATTCTACCTGGTCGCGCGATCCTGACGGATTTGTCACCCGACTGATCGCCGGACGGGCGGACCGTTCAGATCACGTACGGGATTGCGTCGAGATCATCGCCCGCGAACTGACCGCGCCGATAATGCTCGACTGCCAGGGCGGCCATCGCGGCGTTGTCGGTGCAGTACTCCATCGGCGGCAGAAACAACTCGGCCCCGCGCCGTTCGCACATCGCCTGGAGGGCCGTCCGCAGTCGGCGATTCGCGCTCACGCCACCACCAACCGCGAGTCGGATGGTCCCGGTCCGGTCGAGCGCCTCCCCGCATCGCGTGACGAGCACGTCCACAACGGCCTCCTGAAAGCTCGCCGCAAAGTCGGCGAGCGAGGTGCCTGTGGGCGGAGTGGTATTCGCGCGGTCGTGGCCCTGCACGGCATAGAGCACGGCCGTCTTGAGGCCCGAAAAGCTGAAGTCGAGGCAGCCGGCCTCGAGGTACGAGCGCGGAAACTTGTGAGCTTTCGGGTTTCCGGTGGCGGCCCGGTCGAGCGCGGGGCCGCCGGGAAAGCCGAGGCCGAGGATCGTAGCCACCTTGTCGAAGGCCTCGCCGGCCGCATCGTCGCGGGTCGTGCCCATGAGTTTGTACGTCACCGCGTCGGAGCAATCGAACAGCGCGGTGTGCCCGCCGCTGACGACGAGGCCGACGCACGGGAAGATATCCCGGCCCGCGGCGAGTCGAGCGGCGTAGATGTGGGCATGGATGTGGTTCACGCCGATGAGCGGCACATCCAGTGCGGCCGCCAGTCCTTTGGCTGCGCTCAGCCCGATCAACAGCGCGCCGACGAGACCGGGCGTGTTGTGGACGGCGATGCAGCCGATTTCGTGGATGCCGACGCCCGCACGGCGCAGAGCTTCATCGACGACCGGCAGAATCTGTCGCAAATGCTCGCGGGCGGCGACCTCGGGCACGACGCCGCCAAACCGCGCGTGCAGCGACGTCTGCGATGCAACGACGTTGGAGAGGACCTTCAGCTCATCCGTAAACACGGCCGCCGAGGTCTCATCGCACGATGTCTCCAGCGCGAGGAAGTTCATCCGGGCATCTTCCCGACGCGGACGTGTAGCGTCCAGCGGACCGGCCTCACCGTCTCCGGATCGCCCCATGCGCGGGCGAACTCAGCATGCAGTTGCTCGATCGGGTCGCATTGCCGGGCCGCGACAAATCGCTTCGTGGCCGACCACGTGGACATATACGCCAGCATGTCGCCGAGGTCCCATTCGCAGACCATGTCGAACACCGGCGCGGGCACCGCTTCGAATGGCCACGGAATCGTCGCATACCCGGCCGCGACATGACCGCGCTCGTAGGGCCAGTAGCTACCGACGAATTCTGATTGGAAACGATCGAGGACCCGGTCGATTTCCGGCGCGACGCGGTGCAGGTCGTAGGCCCACGCGGCCATGATCCCGCCTGACCCGGCCACGCGCCGGGCTTCGGCGAAGAATTGCTCGTGATTCAGCCAATGCAATGCCTGAGCGACCGTGATCAGGTTCACGGAGCGGTCGTTGAGCGGCGATCGCTCGGCCGGTGCGACGGCATACCGGACATTTTTGACCGGCTCTGCCAGGGCAATTTGCTCCGCGCTGGCGTCTGTCGCGACAACTTGGCGGAAGAGTGGGGCCAGCGCGGTCGCGGCCTGCCCGTTGCCCGTGGCACAGTCCCACGCGAGATCGCGGGCCGGGGCGAGACCTGCCAGCCAGGAAAACAATTCGGGTGGGTAACCGGGCCGGTATTGTCGGTAGTCGGCCGCGTGGCCGGAGAAGTGATCGTGAAACCCACTCATGCCGGCCAATCCTGCCAGCGCCGCGACTGCCGCCAGAAGGTCAGCGGATTGTCGTGAACGACGGTGGCTATGTCGCAATTGGCCCAGCCACGGCGTCGTAATTCCTGGACGAGTTGCGGCACGGCCAGCGGATCGCTCTTGCCCCAGTCGCCCGCGCTGTTGACGAGGATTCGACCGGTTCCGAACCGTTCGAGAATGTCGGCCGCGCGGGCCGGCGTACACTTCGTCGTCGGGTACAGCGTCATCCCGCACCAAAACCCGGCATCCAGCGCGGCCCGCACCGTGTGCTCTTCGACATGATCGATGCACACCCGCGCGGGATTCACCCGCGAATCACCCTTCAGCATGTCGATAATCATCCGCGTGCCTTTGAGCTTGTCCTCCAGATGGGGTGTGTGCACGAGGATCAGCTCATTGGTCTTCATCGCGAGGTCGACGTGCTCCTGGAACACGGTCGCCTCGTTGGCAGTGTTCTTGTTCAGGCCGATCTCGCCGATGCCGAGCACGCCGGGCCGGTCGAGGAATTCGGGGATCATCGCGATGACCTCGCGCGACAGCGTGACGTTCTCGGCCTCCTTTGCGTTGATACAGAGCCAGCAGTAATGTCGGATATGGAACTGGGCCGCCCGCTTCGGCTCGACCTCGGTGAGGTGCCGGAAATAGTCGCGAAACCCGTGGACGGTGCCGCGATCGAAACCCGCCCAGAAAGCCGGCTCACTGACCGCCCGGCACCCGGCCATCGCCATCCGCTCGTAATCGTCTGTAACACGGCTGATCATGTGAATGTGCGGGTCGATGTAGCCGAACACGATTCAGTACTCCCTGACGAAATCCGAACTATCATCGAGCGGGTGGGACGGTTCGGGTACGCTCAGGCCGCACCAGAACGTAAATATGATACCGGGTCGTTCGGGTTTTCGGCCGACGCCGAGTGCCACCATGACATTTCGCCTGTCGGAAACAATGGATCTTTTCAGACTGGAAGCGATTGCCAGCGGTTCGAACTCCGGGCGGAGCCGGACGTCGCGAATTCAGGCGTCACCGGCGAAAGGGCGTCTGCCGCCCTGAGGTTGGCTCAACAGCGCCCGGTTTCGTGGTCGAGTACGGCCAGCACATCGCGATAGTACTTATGGGCCCGGGCGTGGCTGTCACCGACGCACAGCGCTCCCAGTTTTGCATACTGGGACATTGCCCCGATCATGTGAAATACGACCCCCTGCTGTGTTGCGCCGTCAAAATGTAATTGATGATTCACGGCGATATCGATCAGGTCGTCCGGAATGATACCGACGTAGGCGGGATCCGTGATGTTATCGGATGCGTAGTAGAATCGCTGTTGCCCGGTTGCCGTCTGATAGAGCCCGGTCGCGGGATCATACGTCCCGTCCGTCAGGTACTGGAGCATCAGGTATGGGTGGGTCGTGCCGCCTTTCCGGATGTTGATTTCCAGGGCTGAGTGCTCCCACCTGCCGCCAGTGCAGATGGAAATGAAGTCGACACCGAAGCGGCCGAGAACTCCCTCTTGACGCAGTACTTCCGACACGCTTTGAGCGGCAACCTGAATTTCCCGACTGTAGGCCGTATCAGCGGGAAAAGTACAACCGAGGAAAACCTGACCGGACGGCCCCCCCAACACCTGATCATGGGTCGATATGATGTTGATCTGTCCCAACGGGTCGATGCGGCATTGAACCGACGGTGAACGAACCATGTCGCCTTCCAGGAACAACTCGGCGATCCCTCCCATGGCTGCAAACTTGTGTTGAAAGTGCTCCCAGGTTTCATTGCCCGCCTCGAACGAGAGGTTTCGGGGCAGATTCATCCTGACCCAATTCTCCAGACCGGCACCGTCGGGGGCCGTCTCGTACGAGAACACCGCGTTGCCTTTGCCCGAGAATCCCTCGTTCAGTTTGACCACTGCTTTTCGCAACCGAGGCCGTTGGCGTTTCAATTCGGTCAGGGCCGGAATCAGATCCTTCGTATCGCGCAGATGTTCGAACCCCGGCGGCATGGGTACGCCCGCACGCCGAAAGACCTCGCGCCCGCCACTTTTTGTGCTCAGACTGTTGAGGGCGGGGTCGCAAGCGTAGAGTGGCACGTCGAGCCGCAACGCGAGTGCTCGTTCCAAGTCCGTAGCGTTGAAGCACGTAATGTGTGCCGCCGACGGGTTCGGAATCGCCGCCTTGATGCGCTCCAGAAGTCGCGGCCGGGCAAGCATTTTTTGCGAGAGGGGCATGCTTGATCCGTCATTGCAGCTAAGCAATGTCAGCCGCCGACGGGCATGATTGACAGGAACTCCGGGAAGCAGGTGCAAATAGTAGTCGATGATCGTGGGCGAGATCGGTTCGCTCGTCACGTATACGACGTTGGCCTTGGGCATGCGGAGCAACATCAGCATGCACAACATTCGTTCTTCATAATGCGTCGCGCCGCTGAGGGCGGCCAATTCGTCGACGTCGAGCGTCAGGCTGGGTATGACTATGATCGTGTGTGCGGCCAGTCGGTCGGGAAACACGTTTCCGAACAGCGGGGCCAGTCGGGATTGCAATTCGTCGAACCGCCGTTGCGTGTCCGCAGTATCCGTCGGAAACGCCTCTGGCTTTGCGGAGTGCATTGTTTCAGCGTTCATCGGTTCGGCCCGGCCGGTTGCGCGGACAGTAACCTGGTGAAAGGCTCGTACTGTCCACGGCCATCACTTGAAGAAGAGGTCCAATCGGTGGTTGTCCGCTCGATTGTCCGCCTGACACTCCGAATCGAACGCGGGTTATGGCCCAGGGGGATGGCCACGGCCGCGTGCTTCGAAGTATTTGCTCCGTCGTCCGTCAACACGCAGAAGCCCGGGCAACGGGTTCGTTCGCGAATCATCGGACAGATCGCAATCGCCAACGTCGAAGTTGGAATTGCAGCCTCGATCACAAATGGCTCGTGGGAGCCACGTAGTCGTAGTACTTAAGAAGTTCCTGACGCATCGAGTGGAGCCGACCGGCTATGGCGATCGCCACACGCCGCATGATCTGAAAACCGAACCGGGGGTCGGCCTCGCACATGGCCAGCAACGCGTCGGAGTCGATGGCAATGCAGCGGACGTCTGTGAGGGCCCTGGCCGAAGCGGTCATCGGCCCTGTACCAAGGACCGGCGACCAGCCCAGGAGTTCACCTTCAACGATCGTCTGAATGTGATGGAGCCGCCGCTCGGCACCCACGATATCTATTGCAACTTTGCCAGCGACCACAATCCACATCCGGTTCACCGTATCCCCTTCGCGGAAGATAACGGTTCCGGCAGGGTGATTTGCCCAACTCGCGGCTTCTGCAAGCCGGCGAACCTCCACCTCCGGCGCGCCCGCAAGGAAACTGAGATGCTGCAACGTCGACGGCGAGATCGGCTCGGTCATGGCACATTCCCTCTCGCTCATCCCATATCACGAATGACAGCTTAGTGATGAGGTTGGCGGGTGCCAATGAGCGTTCCCCACCGCGCCCGGTATCCACGTTCGGCCCGAGTGAATCGGTCCTGGCAGCCACGCGGCGGACATGATCATCGCGTCGATCAGCCGTATCCGCAGGCCCGTCAAGAGGGTGGCAACAGCGGCGGGTCAAGGCGTCGAGCAGGTGCCGCCCTTGTCGCCCAGCATCCGGTCTGCGGTTGCACCGAAGTCGGCGGTCTGACAAGGTGAAAGTGCGGATCGATATAACTCACCGGGGCATGACGGGGATGATCGTTCTTGGAGAGTCTGCTGCGGCGGGGCCTCCCGTGTTCTCGTGAATCAACCCCGAAACGTATGTGTCAACTCTGTCGGCCGAAGTAAGATAGACGCATGCCTTTCCTCGAATACATGCGGGATCCCCGGCAAATCGCTCGAAGGGTGCGAGTGATGCCGGTGCCGTACGTGATCGGCCGCGCCGAGGATGCCAATTTTGTGGTCTCGAGCCCGGTCGTATCCGGGAGGCATGCCGAGCTGTTCGACCGGTCCGGTGAACTCTGGATCCGCGACCTCAACAGTCGGAATGGGACGCACGTCAATGGCCGGCCGATCACGGAGTGCAAGCTGGCGGACGGTGACATTATCCACGTTGCCAATCAGGAGTTCCGGTTCGTGCTCGGGCAGGTAACGGCGACAGTTGCGAACATTGCCGCGACGCCGGGCACATTGGTGTTGAACGAGAAGATCCCCCCAGTGTACTTTTCGGTCGACCGTTGCTCGAGCAAATGTTGCAGTCGAACTCCGTGCGGGTTGTGTTTCAGCCGATTGTGGAAATGGATCGGGGGCAGGTCGTCGCTTATGAAGCACTGGGGAGGGGCTGCTTTCCGCAACTCAGCACTCGGCCTGCCGAGTTGTTTACCTTGGCCAAAATTTGCGGTATGACTGTCGAATTGAGTCACGCTTTCCGACGGGCCGCGGCCCGGCACGCGGCCAGTGATGTGCCCGGTGGGGCGATGATGTTCTGCAACATTCACCCGGACGAGATCTCCCGGCTCGGACCGGATAACGTAGCTGAGTTTATCCACAGCCTGCCCCGACTCCGCGACGCCAGCAAGGTCGTACTCGAGGTACACGAAGATGCGGTCGCGGACATCAAGTTTCTTCATTGGCTCCGCAAGGAACTTGCCGATCGAGGAGTCGGCCTGGCATACGACGACTTCGGGGCGGGGCAGGCCAGGCTTGCCGAGTTGGCGGAAGTCCCGCCAGATTTCGTCAAACTGGATATGCAACTGGTCCAGGGCATCGACAAATCACCCGGACTGGCCGATACGGTCAATGCGTTGTGTGAGCTGTGCAGTAAGCTCGGCGTCGCCGTCGTAGCCGAGGGGATCGAAACACTCAGTGAGATGCAAGTCTGTAAGGCACTCGGTTGCAACTACGGCCAGGGTTTCTTTATCGGCCATCCGGAGTTCACGCCGACCAACATCGTCAGCACGGAGACTATCGCCGGTTGACGCCGGGATCATTGGCCGCGGACTGCAGCGCCGTTATATCGTCTGCAGGAAGTGCAACCGGAACTGCAGGAAGTCGGTCGCGTCGACGGTGCCGTTCCCATCGAAATCGAAGGTTGGGCCGGTGCCGAGAAACGCCAGTCGGAAGGCGAGCAGGTCGGTGCTGTCGACAGTGCGGTTGCCGTCGGAATCCCCGAACAGCCGGTGAAAGCTCAGCATCGAATCGAGGCCCTCGACGCCGGCGGCGTCGGTGAAGGCGAAACCCGTAATGGCCAACGTGTACAGCCCGTCGATCAGGGAGCCGAACTGCGTCTGCGGACCGGAGAACGTCAGCGTGGCGATGGTCTGCGTCGGTGTGCTGGCCGATGTGTCGACATTGCACGTTACGGTCGCGGGGCTGCCCGGTCCGGTCCGTGCTAACTGAAATGCGCCGGGTGCCAGTGTCACCGTCGTATTGAACGTGACGGTCAGGCTCGTCACGCGCGACCGCTGGGCCGATCCGTCGTTGACGCGGATGGACTCGACGGTGGGGCCGATCAGCCAGCGGCCGATGATGCCTGTCGAATCGCCATCCTGCAAGAAACTCTCCCAGACGGCGATCGTATTGCCGCTTGCATCCGAGGCAACGGATGGCAGGGCTTGATATCCCGTGGAGTATCTATTGACCCGGAACTCGGTACCGATCCGATTGCCGGCCGCCGCGTATCGCTGACCGTAAACACCAGAGTTCTGTTCGACCGGGTCGAGGTAGTCGTCCTGTCCCTGGCTCTGCCATACGACGATGGCGTTGCCCACGGCATCCATGGCAACGGATGGGTATTGCTGATTCGAAGTCGAATAGGAATTAACAGTGAACTCCGGGCCTGTTAACAGGCCCAGGGAACTCAAACGCTGGCCGTGAATTTCGGCGACACTGACGATGTCCGATGTCGTCTCCCAGACGACTATTGCGTCGCCGTCGGCATCCAGCGCCACTGAAGGGTACAATTGCTGGCCCAACGTATCCGTGTTGACGCGGAATTCCGAGCCGACTTTGCTTCCCGAAGCCTCGAACCGCTGACCGTAGATGCCGAATTCGCTCCCGTCCTGATAGCCGCTTTCCCAGACGATGACCGAATCGCCAGCGGCATCCATCGCGATCTGGCCGTGTTGTTGGAGGTGGCTTGTAAATGTGTTGACAATAAATGAACCGCCTACCTTGGAGCCGGTCGCATCGTACCGCTGGCCGTAAACATCGCTCTGTACTGCAGAATCGCGGTAAGTCCAAACGACGGTGAACCCTCCAGCCGTGTCAATGGCGACCGACGGGTCGTCGAGAAATAGCGCCGACGAGGTTGAGGTGACAGTAAATGGACTGCCGATAAGGGCTCCAGAAGGACTGAGTCGTTGTCCCACGATTTCTTTCAAACTTCCATTGGAACTGGCCCACACGATCACGGCGTCGCCGGCCGCATTGGCCGCAACAGCTGGGGCGTACCCAAACGCATTCGTTGAGAACTGCAGTTCGCCACCGATCCTTTGGCCGGACAAACTCAGTTGCTGCGCGCGAATTGTCCCCCCGCCGGCACTCATGTGCCAGACGGCCCACGCACGGCCCTGGCCATCTAGGGCAACCTGCCGCGTCAGGTCCTTCCGTTGAGAACTTTTCGTCGTCGTATTAACAATAAACTCCGCGCCCGGCACCGGAGGTGGCGGCGCGTAACGCCGGGCGTAGACTCCGTAGCTGTCGCCGTCCTGTCCCGCGCTCTGCCAGACGACGACGGCGTCGCCCAGCGCGTTGATGGCGACGGAGGAATAGGCCTGGGTGCCGGTCGTGAATGAGTTCACTGCGAACTCGTCGCCGACCTTGGACCCGTTCAGCCCGAATCGCTGGGCGAAGATGCCGTGCCCGCTGCCGTCCTGCCCCAAGCTCATCCACGTGACAATTGCATCGCCCTGGGCGGTCATGGCCACGGAGGGAAACGACTGGTGGTTGGTGGTAAAAGTGTTGACGGCGAATTCGCCACCGAGCTTTGCACCATTCGCATTCAATCGCTGGCCGAAAACACCGTCGACGCTGCCATCGCCTTCGTTACTGGTCCAGACAACGGCGAAGTCCCCGGCCGCCGTCATGCTGATGCTCGCACGGTACTGATTGCCGTTGGTCGTGGAGTTCACCGGGAACTCGCCGCCGAGCTTGGCTCCCACTTTGTCGAAGCGTTGGCCGAAGATGCCGTACTGGTTTCCATCTTGTCCGCTGGCCTGCCAGACGGTGACGAAATCGCCGTCGAGGTCCATGGCGACGGCCGGGTAGCTTTGTTCCAGCGCCGTTGAGGTGTTCACCAAAAACTCGCTGCCAACTTTCGCGCCGGTGTTATCGAATCGCTGGCCGTACACGCCCCAACTGCTGCCGTCCTGAAAAAAGCTCATCCAGGTCACGACCGCATCGCCGTCGCCATCGATAGCCACGGACGGGTTGGATTCGATACTCGCGGTCCCCGTGTTGACAGCTATTTCGCCGCCCGACTTGTTACCGGCTGCGTCGTACCGCTGGGCGTAAATGCCGTAGTTCGCGCCGTCCTGCCCGAAGCTTTGCCAGGTCACGATGGCCTGCCCGGCCGCGTTCATCGCGACGGTCGGATTGATCTGGGCATTCGTCGTGTAGGTGTTGACGAGGAACTCACTATCGACCTTGGCCCCGGACGCGTTGAACCGCTGGCCATAGATTCCGTAGCCGCTGCCGTCCTGCCCGTTGCTCTGCCAGACGACCAGAGTGTTGCCGGCACCGTCCATCGCGACCGATCGGCCGCCCTGCGTGGTCCTCTGCGCGCCGGCAGTCGTGGTGTTGACCTGCGACTCGCGGCTGGCCGTAAAGGTGAGTGCGTCGATCGCCAATCCGTCGTCCTGGCCCGCATCGTCGACGTCGTCCCAGCGGATGGCCAGCGTCTGCCCCTTGGCCCACGTGATGCCCGACACGGTGGCCGACACCGCCGACTGATTGGCAATCGCGTTGCCGTCGAGTGCGAGATTGGCTCCCGTCGTCACGGGGGCGGTGAAGTCGAGACTCGGGGCGGGCGTGAACGTGCCCGCGGCGATGCTGGTCGCGCCGAGCGAATAACTGAACGACAGTTTGTTGGCCGCCCCGTCGCCCCGTCGCCATTGCTCGCCGACAAATGTGATCGTGAACTGGCTGAGCGAGTCGCCGGTGTTGTTCGTGAACATTGCGCCGACCGACGCGACGCCGGCGCCGGACGCGAGCAGCCCGAGTGACCGCTCCGCAGTCGCGCTGGGCCCGTACGACAGAGCGCCGCCGGCGGTCGCGTTGCCGTCGTCGATCGCAAACATCGTCGTGCCGGCCGTACGAAGGAGGAACCAGTCGCCGGTGGCCATTCCCGTCGCGCTGATCGGCGAGGTCGACAGGTCAATGGGTGTCGCAACATCAGCTAGTGCGATCGTGCCGGACGCGGGCAGTCCGTTGAAGTTCTGCGAATAGACGCTGTTGGGCGTCAGGTAACTGACAGCCGGTGTCACCCGCGGTTCGAGCGGAGTCAGGCGCAGTCGCTTTCGAGAAGTGGATCGCGGCGCCATGGTGGCACCTCCGAATGCAAGAAGCGGAGTACTTACCTTAGCCGACTTATCGGGTCAGGCCAAGCGTTCGAGACTCGTCGAGGGCCAGCGACGCCGCGCTCTGCCCTGCGAGCCATCCTGTGCTCCACGCCGCCTGGAAGTTGTAGCCGCCGATCGGGCCGTCGAGGTCGAGCACCTCGCCGGCGAAATGCAAACCCGGCTGGCGCTTGCTCTCCATCGACTTGCTGTGGACCTCGTCGAGCGGCACGCCCCCGGCCGTCACCTCCGCTTTGGCGAAGCCGAGCGTGCCCGACACGGGAATGACCGTCTGTTTGATGGCCCGGGCCAGTCGCTGGCGGTCGGCCTTCGATAGCCCCGCCGCCCGTCGATCCTCGGCCAACCCGCACAACGCGAGCAATGTCGTCGCGATGCGATTCGGAAGACGATCTGCCAGGACCGTTGCCAGCAGTTTCCTTCCGGACGCGAGCGACTCCGCCTGCAACCAGGCATCCAGTTCCGCCTCGCGCACCTCCGGCAGGAAATCGACGGCCAGCGTCAGTTGCGACGGCGTCGGGCTACCGCTGACCCATCGGCTCAAGTCCAAAGCGACCGGGCCAGTCAGGCCGAAGTGGGCGAACAACAGCGCACCCCGACATACGGTCGGCCTCGGCGTCGCCCCGGTCAACGTAAGAACGACATCGGGGAGCGTGATACCGCGCAGCGAGGTGACCCACGGCGCGGGCGACACGATCGGAGTGAGCGCGGGCCGGGGCGGGATGATCGAGTGGCCGAACTTCGCCGCGAGCGTGTAACCATCGCCGGTGGTGCCACTGCCGGGGTAGCTCCGGCCGCCGGTCGTGACGATGACTCTCCGACAGGTAATCCTCCGGCTCGGCGTGACCACCTCGAAGCCGCCATCCGTCTTGATCAAGTCCGTCGCGGGTTCGCCGAGTGTCAGCGTCGCGCCGGAATGATGCAGACCCGCGACGAGTGCGGCGAGGACATCGGTCGCGCGATCGCTCACGGGGAAGATCTTGCCGGGTCCCTCGATCTTGGTGGCCACTCCGGCCGCGTGAAAGAAATCGAGTGTGTCCTGCACTCCGAACGCGGCCAGGGCCGAGTGGAGGAACTTCCCCGACGTGCCGTAGGCATCGATGATACCGCGATTGTCGCAGTCGTGCGTGATGTTGCAGCGGGTGCCGCCGGACATGAGGATCTTTACGCCGGGCCGGGCGTTCTTTTCCAGCACGAGCGTGCGTGCGCCGCATTGGGCGGCGCGGAGCCCGGCCATCAGCCCGGCCGCGCCCGCGCCGAGCACGACGACATCCCAATCGGCCGGGGAGGTCATTTGATCGCCAGCTCGGCCGCACTCTTCTTGGCGGCGGCGATGATCTTCGATTCCCAGTCGTCGTCGTCGGGTTGGAACGGGAACGTGATGCCGCGGGAAGAGTTGACGATCGCCCCCAAGCCGTCGGCCCGAAACGCGGCACGCACGTCGGCCGCCGAGCCGCCCTGGGCACCGTAGCCCGGCACGAGGAACCACACGCCGGGCAACCGCTGACGCAGCGACTGGAGTTCCTTCGGATGCGTCGCACCGACAACTGCGCCGACATCGCCGTAGCCGCACTTGCCCGGATTCTCACCGCTCCAGTTTGCGACCGCATCGCCGACGATTTCGTAAAGGGTTCGCTCGCCGCTCTTCACATCCTGAAACAGCCCGGCCCCCGGGTTGCTGGTGCGGACAAGCACGAACAGGCCGCGGTCCGACTTGCGGGCCACAGAGAGAAACGGCTCGACGGCATCCCGTCCGAGGTAGGGGTTCACGGTGAGCGCGTCGGCATCCCAGATGCCGAAGGCCGCATCGGCATATGCCGTCGCCGTGCTGGCGATGTCGCCGCGCTTGGCGTCGAGGATGGTCAGCAGCCCGAGTTCACGGGCGCGGGCCAGGACTTTCTGCTGGGCGGCAAAGCCGGTCGGGCCGCACGCCTCGAAGAACGCGCTCTGCGGTTTGACGACGCCGCAGAACGGTGCGACCAATTCGAGCACGCGGAGACAGAAGACCTCGCAGGCGGCCGCGGCGCCGATCAGGTCGGTGGTGTACCGTTCGCGGATCTGCCGGGGCAGGGAATCCCAGCGCGGATCAAGCCCGACGCAGAGGGCGGTGTTCTTCCACAAGACGGCTTCGGTGAGCCGGTCGGCGAAGTGCGTGCTCATGCAGGCGGTTTACG
>JAIBBI010000037.1 GCA_019694755.1 Gemmataceae bacterium | reverse complement strand
GCCCGGTGAAACGGAGGCAGGCTCTGCGGGGACGCAACCTGACCGAGGGATAGCCGGGCCGACGGTGCGTCGATGGACGCCGCGAAACCCCGGCGCACCTTGTGTGTGTCCGGGGTTTTCGCTTTTTTCAGGAAGGTTCTCGGCTTGGACGGTGTGCCGCACAAACATCGTCATCTCAATCGTGTCTCATCGTCGCGGTATCCCGTCCATCGAACACCGGAGCCATGCCTCGAAAATCCCGTTGGCAGGACGCCAACGCTCTTGGCACGGATGCCGGGCGAGGGCCGGTTCGGTTGTCGGCAAGGCGGAAAGGTGCGACCGAGCGACCGATAAGTAAACTTATCGGGCATCGGGGACGCGATGGAAGGAACGGACGGCTTCGCCGTCGTCCGGGCGGGCCGTCGAGACCCGCAACCGATTTCAGATCCACCAGGGGTTGCGCGCCCAACTGAGGAAGGCTTCTCGGTGTTGGTGGTCCCAGACGCGAAGCGCGCTCATGACGTCGAAGCAGCCCGACCGCCATTCGGATTGCGAGTCCCAGACGGACAGAAGGAACTGCACGGCGTAGTGCTGTTCCGGACTCGGTCTCGGCCTCGATCGTGTCGCCCAGGCGTCCAACGCCACGGCATTCCACGGCGAGATGCCGGGCACGCCACGCAGACACGGCAACGTCTGGGCGACGAACGCGATTTTCACATACGAGTTGTTCGAGATGCCGGTCATCAGTTCGCCATTGCGCTCGGTCGTCACCTTCATTCCCGTTCCCCGAACCGAGCCGCCGGGTCGCCTCCTTCGCCCCCGAACGCCGTGTCCGTCGAGTTCTCGGCCCGCCGGCGGATGCGGAGCGTGATCGGCTCCTCCGCGGAGACGTGACGGCGGCCGGGGCGCTCGGCCGTCGCGGTGGTGGTTTGGTCCTCGATGAGCGCCTTGATTCGCCCGGCAGGCTCATGAGCATCGAATTCTGATCCCGGCTTGCCATCGGGATCGGGGGCGGAAAGTCGGACCTTGAGTTCGTCGCGTAGCGCGGTCAATTCCACGAGGTAGCGGTCGTGGAGGAAGGGTTTGCCCAGCCGGTCCTGATAGTCGCGGAACTGAGATTGGGCGATGCGGAGGTCGTCATTGACCCGTTCGCATTCCGTCCCGTAGGAACTGGCCAGACGTTCCGCGGCGTTCAAAACGGCCCGCGGCCCCTGGTGCTCTTTCGAGAGCATCGACCGGCGCGTGGTCTCCCCCTCCAGGTACACGTCCGGAGGGAAGTGCGGGTGCAGCACCAGGCCGAAGCGCAGCCCGCGGTAGACGCCGAGCGGAACGCGGCGGAGTTCGCGGACGGTGAACGGCAACGTGTCGAGCAGACGGCCCAACGCGGTCAGCGATTTGTCCGGAGAAATGACGCGATTCCCGACCGTGACCGGGTCGCCGACGTGGGCCGCGGCGGTCGCCTGGTCGGCCGCGAGATTGCCCAACCGCTCGGTCAGGCTGGCGATGATCGTCGGCAGGCTCTTCACGTTGCGCCGGGCGACGTACTGCTCGTCCAGGTGGTTCTTTTTGAGGAGCGTCAGCCGTTGCAATTCGGCGTCGGCCTGGGCCAGCGTCAGGACGGCCGGGTTGCCCGACGCGATCGCCTTGACCTCGGCGTAGGACAGTTCCTGGCCCCCGATGTCCTCGGCGCGGCGGGCCGCCGTGTCGCCGGTCATGACCTGGGTGATGAACCGCGCCTTGGTTTCCAGCGCCTGCCACATATAGGCGTCGAAACTCCCTTCCGTGACGTAGCGGTAGACGGCGACCTCCTCGTTCTGATTTCCCTGGCGGAGGATGCGGCCCTCGCGCTGCTCGACCTCGGCCGGCTTCCAGGGCGCGTCCAGGTGGTGCAACGCCACCAGCCGCTTCTGCACGTTCGTGCCGGTGCCCATCTTCATCGTGCTGCCGAGCAGCACCCTCACCTGCCCGGTTCGGACCTGCTCGAACAGCGCCTGCTTCTTCGCGTCCGAGTCGGCGTCGCCGACCGCCGCGATCTGCTCGCGGGGGACGCCGTGGCCGACCAGCTTGGTCACGATGTCGTCGCGGGCCGAGTAGCCCCAGGGCGTCGGGTGAACGCCGATGTCGAAGAAGACCAGTTGCGTGCCGCGCGTGTGCGCGGTGCGTTCCCAGATGGCCGCCACCTTTTCCACCAGCGCGTTGATTTTCGAGTCCGCGAAATCGCACGCGGTCGCGGACAGCATCCGGGCGTCCGTGGCGAGCTTGCGGCCGTCGGTGGTGATGTTCAGCGCGTTGTCCTCGCGCGGGTCCACCTTTTGTGACCGCAACCGCTCGTAGCGATCCACCAACTCGCGCTGGAGGGCGTGCTGTTCGTCGGACATCGGGCAGGCGACGACGACGGGCTTGCCGGTCTCCAGCCGGGGCCTCGGGAGGTCGAGCATGTCGGCCGTCTGCACGTCCGCGAAGGCCCGGAACATCTGCTGGAGTTCCGGCAGGTTCGTGAAGCGGGCGAACCGGCTCCGGGGCCTCAGAGACGCCCCGTCCGGCGAGATCTCCATCGTGTCGATGACTTCGCCGAACGTGGCCGCCCAGGCGTCGAAGTGCTCCAGGTTGCGCTCCCGCAGCCCCACGGGGTCGAGGAACCGCTGCATCGTGTACATCTCGACCATCGTGTTCGAGATCGGTGTGCCGGTGGCGAACGTGACTCCGTGGCCGGGGTGCCGCTCGTGCAGGTAGTTCGCCTTCATGAGCACGTCGAAGGCGCGCTCGCTGCCGCCGGTCTGGATGCCGGCCACGCGCTCCATCTTGGTGGGCGTTTCCAGGTTCTTGAAGTAGTGGGCCTCGTCCACGAACACGTGATCGACCCCGAGTTCGTCGAACACCAGGCCGTCGTCCTTCTTCTCCTCGGCCAGCAGGTCTTTGAGCCGCTCGGCGCGGGCCGCCTTCTGCTTCTCGATGGTTTTGATCAGGTTGCGGTTGGCCCCCTTGTCGGCCGCGTGTTCGCGGAGCAACTGGTCGTACTCGGCGATCCGCGCGGTCAGGAACCGCTCCTGGAAGTCCCGCGACATGCCGATCCGCTCGAACGAACTGTGGGTGACGACGATCCCGTCCCACGCGCCGGTGGCGATCTTGGCCGTCAGGAACTTGCGGCGGTCCCGCGTGAGGTCTTCTTTCGCGGCGACGAGCAGCCGGGCGTTCGGGTAGAGTTGCATGAACTCGCGGGCGAACTGTTCGAGCAGGTGGTTGGGCACCACGTACATCGGCTTCCGGATCAGCCCGGCCTGCTTCATCTTCATGCCGGTGGCGGCCATCGTGAACGTCTTGCCGGCCCCGACGGCGTGCGCCAGCAGCGTGTTGCCGCTGCTCATCGCCCGCCACACGGCATCCTTCTGGTGCGGCCGGAGTCGGATGGTCTGGTTCATACCGGGAAAGTCGAGGTGCGAGCCGTCGAACAGCCTCGGCCGCAAGTTGTTGTAGGTGTCGTTGTAAATGCGAACGAGCCGCTCGGTGCGGTCGGGGTCGGCGAACACCCACGAGCGGAACCGCTCCTTGATGAGCTTCTGCTTCTCGCGGGCGGCGAGCGTTTCCTCCTGGTTCAGCACCCGCTCCTCCCGGTCGCCGTGGTTGATGACGTCGTAAATGGCGGGCGATTTCATGTTGAGGGCCAGCTCGAACAGCGTCGTGCCGTTGGCCCGCGGCGTCCCGTACTCGGAGGTCGCGGCGACGGACTGCCGGGCAGCGTAGTCGGCGGCGAGGCTCCAGACCGCGTCGATCTTCAGGTGGGCGATCGGGACGGCGGACGGTTCGACGCGAAACAGGTCGGCGGCGAACGCCTGCACGTCGCCCTCCGGGATCCACGGCGCGCCGAGGTTGGCGTCGATGTCGCCCGGCAGCACGTCCTCCGGCTGCACCCGGCGCAGCGCCTCGGCGTTACGGTCGTACTCCGGGCCGGCGGACCCGGCGACGGCGAGCTTCGCCCGCACGTTGCCGGACAGGTACACGTCGGCCGTTTGCCAGGTTTCGGACTCCGGATCGCGGAAGATCAAGTCTCCGAGTTCGGCGACGATCTCGTCCTCGGGCTTGTCGTAAAGCGCGGCGATGTATGGCAAGTCCACCGTGCCGCACTGGTTCAGGGAAACCAGCAGTCCTTCCTCGGCAGTTTCGACCCGGGTGACGGGCGGCGTTCGCCCCACAACGTCCTTCGTCATGACGACCGCTTTGGTCGCCTTGCCGGTCACCTCGTCGTAGTCTTCGAGCGACATCACCAGCATCGCGTCGGGGTCTTCGCGGAACTTCACGAGGTTCGGCATCCGCCGCACCACCGTGCCGTGCGCGGACTCGCCGAAGGTGGTCTTGTTGACGGGTCCGTAAGCGGCCACGAAACCGTCGTAGGCCCGGTTGAGTTCCCGGCGGGCGTCGGCGCGGTGGTCGTCCGGCCAGCCCTCGTTCTGGGATTGCAGCACCCGGCGGGCGCGGTCGCGGATTTCGACCAGCGCGGCCAGCCGCCGGCCGGTCAGCGTGCCGTTCGCCCGCAGCGTCGTGCCGCCGTAGACGACCGGGGCGGCCTGTCCGTCCACGAGCTGGCAAATGGTCCGGTCGCCGGTCACGAAGAAACTGCCCTCCCCGACGTGACGGTCGAGCGGCGGCGGGGCGAAAACGGTGGCCGGTTCCGGCTCGGGAGAGGCGCGGTACGGCGCGTATTCCGGCAGGCGACGGATTGCCGCATGGAGTCGTTCGGCGAGGTCGCCGCTGCCGATTACGCTGTAGCCTTCGTGGCCGTAGAGCGTGTCCTTGCCGCTCCAGTCGCCGAGCACCATCTCCGGTCGGTTGTGGAAGTAGCGGTTGATCGTGACGCTACGCCCCTCGACGGACAGCGGGGCCACGCCGAGCCAGTCCGGGTCGTCGTGCTTCGCCGGCTCGCCCTCGCCTCGTCTCCGCAGAAACATGATGTCCGTGACCACCGCCGTGCCCTCGCGCTTGAAGGCGTCGGACGGCAGGCGGATGGCGGCGACGAAATCAGCCCGGGAAGCCAGGTACTCGCGGATCGCGGCGTTCTGCTTGTCGAGCGTGAAGTGGGTCGTCACCAGGGCGAGAACGCCGCCGGGTTTCAGGCCGTCGACGGACTTGACGAAGAAGTAGTCGTGCAGCGAGAACTTCTGACCGCGGTAGGGCATTTTCAGGTCGGCAAAGGGCACGTTGCCGATCACGGCGTCCACGCCGTCCGCGGGGAGGCGGGTGTCCCGAAAGTTCTCGATGCGGATGTCGTGACCGGGATGGAGGAGTCGGGCGATGCGGCCGGAGGTCTGGTCCAGTTCGATGCCGACGAACCGCATTCCCGCAGGGGCCATCCGCATGAAGTTGCCGATTCCGCAGCCGGGTTCCAGAACGAGCGCGTCGTCCGGGACGCCGAGACGAGCAATCCCGTCGTGGATGGCGGCGATGACAGTCGGAGAGGTGTAAAAGGCGTTGAACGTCGTACGCTTCGCGCTCTCGTATTCCGCGGGCGAGAGCACCGATTTCAGTTCCTCGCCCAGGGCCTTCCAGGCGGCGTCCTTGTAGCGACCGGTTGCGGGATCGGGAAAGATCGAGAGGGCGACGGGACCGAACCCGGCGAAGCGGGCCAGTGCGTCCCGCTCGGCCGCCGTGGCCGGCCGTGAATCGCCCTCGATCCGGTTCGCTGTGCGGACGGCTTCGAGGATGTCCCGGGCCTTCTCCTTTTCGCCACTGGCGATGACAATCGGTGGCGCTGATGGAGCGATTTCCCGCTCATGTTCGGGCAAACGGGGAGCGCGAACGGCCTCGGCGGTGCCGACGAGTTCCGGCCGTGCGGGTGTTGGTGGCGGTTCCGGGGACTCGTGATCGTCCGGATCCGCGTCGAGGAAATCGAAGAGTGTCGGCTGGCGGGTGGCGGCTTTTACATGAACGGGGTGCGGGCGCGGATGTACGCCATTGCGGAGTCGAGGGAGATGCGGTTGTTGTCGTTCGCCTGGAAGTGCGCCACCAGGTAGTTCTCCAGGTCCCGGATCGCGAGTTCCAGCGATTCGCTCAGGAGTTGGACCGGACTGCACCCCGGGTTCGCCTTCACGAGGCGGTCGTTCCAACTGTGGTGATTCGCCTTCAGTTGGTCGGCGTACAGGTCGACCGTCGGGATGAGCCGCTGGCTGCTGCAGAGGTGCTGGTAGGTCAGTTGGTGCCGCTGAATGAGTCTCAGGACGATGGTCCGGTAGTTCATGGTTAACTCCTTGCGAAAACAGTGGGGTGTCGAGATCCGATGCCTGCGAATCGGGCCGCGACGTGTCGGGGGCGGGTGCCGGTTCGCCGGCGTCGGCCGGTGCCTTGTCGTGCGGTGGCGGACGCTTTTCCCTCAGCACAGCCGCCCGCCGCTATTCCTCGGTCGGCGGCAGGTTCCCGCCGCTCGGCTGGGCGTAGATCCAGTCCAGCGCCGCGTCGGCGGTCCGGGCGACGAGCGGGAGCTCGTTCCGCCCGAAGCTCGCCGAGTCGCGCCACGCGCCGTCCTCCTTGTAGAGGCGGCTGAAGGTGACGCTGTACATCACGCGGCCGTCCTCCAGCGCGTTCTGCCAGATCGCGGCCCGGATGCTGCCCTTCTTGATCTCGTGGATCGGCTTCGGGTTGGTCATGTTCGTACTCCTCGTAAAGACCGAATCGGTACGTCCGACCGGTCGGGTTGTTGATCGCCGAGACGCGGATTCCGGCCCCCAGTTTCCCGGTGGCACGAACCCATCCCGGCGGCCGTTTCCGCCTTCGTGGCGGGGCGGGCCTTCGCTCGCAGTCACGCGCGGCGCGGCGGCCGCGACGGCTGGCACCGGTGGGCCGTCTGCTCACGAAGCCTCCCCGACCCCGCCGTCGTCGTCGGCGTGGCCTTCGAGTTCCCGCTGCCGGCTGATCCACAATTCGGCGTCGGTCGCCAATCGGCAGAGCGACGCCATGTCCTGCCGCTGGAAGCACGCCCCGTCCCACCAGCGGTCGCTCTCCTTGAAGAGCCGCGTGAAGGCGATGTTGAAGTGCTTCTCGCCGTCGATGATTTCGTGCCAGATCGTGGCCTTCACCATGCCGTCGTTCAGTTCCAAAAATGGTCGTTTCATGTCTCTTTCTCTCCCCGTCAAAAATGACCTCCGTGCCGATCGGGGCCGTCGGGCCGACTCGCTTCGGCCGCGTCCGGTCTCCTCGTTCGTCGGGCGGTCGTTAAGTAGAGAGGCCCGGTGGTGCGGTGGGCCTCAAAACCTTGGGAGAAAACCTCTCGTCAAAACGGGATGTCGTCGCCGTCGGGGGTCTGGCTCGGGCTCTGCGACTGGGTCTGTTCGTAGACCCAGAGCAGCGCCAGTTCGCAGACCTTGCCGACCAGCAGCAGGTCATCCCGGCCGAAGCTCGCCGAGTTCCGCCACTCGCCGCTCTCCTGGTCCTTGTAGATCCGGGAGAGCGTCACGCCGTAGCGGACCCCTTGCTCCGTGGTGTTAGCCCAGATGGCCCCCTTGATGCGTCCGAGACGGACCTCGTGGGCCGGCCGCTGCCGCTCCGGTTTCGGGGCGGGGCGGGCCTGAGTTGCACCGTTCGTTTTTGCCATGTGAAAACCCTTCCTTTCGTGAGTGATTGGGACATCGAACACCTGAAGTCATCGAACAGTTCACGCGGCGGCGAGCTGAAGCAGCCGCCCCGCTTTTTGATCCGCCTCGGTCCGGTCGCCGGCGTTCTTGAACGCGCCGGAGAGCCGGGTCAAGGCGTCCACCAGGGAGAAGATCGTGAAGCGTCCCTGCTCGCGGGCGAGGTCCAGGGCTTGCTTGCGCAGCACCTGGCTCACGCCCGCTTTCGCGAGAACGTCCGCGACCTCCTCCGCGTCGTCGCCGAGGCGAGTTTCCATCGCCTTGCGGACGACTTTCGCGAAGCCGTCTTTCCGTTCGTCGCGCTTCTGCACCAGCCGCTCGATGATCCGCCGAATCTCCGCGAGAGACTCGTGGACGTTGGCCGTGTGCTTGCGCGCGAACTCGACCACCTCCACGGCATCCCAGACGATGTGGTTCTGACACACCGCCTGAAACCAGAAGGTTTCGATCCCCAGCGAGCGCTTGCCCACCTCCGAATTCCAGAGGAAGAATCCGGGGGCGAACGCCTCGCCGTCGATCTCGACCCAGCCGAGCGGGTCGATGAGGAAGCAGAACATGTCTTCTTCCCCGCAGTAGAGCCCGGTTCCGCCGGTGCTTGCCCGCTGCGGCGGCCCGAAATCGGTCGCGAACTCGTGCAGGATCGCGACGAGGTCCGCGTTGTGCAGCCTCGTGTACGCGGTCCCGTGAACGGACCGAACCGTGTCGCCCTCCGTGAGCAGTTGCAGCGGCTTCTTGCCGGCCGGAAGGGTCTCCTCGAACACGCGGGCGGCCGTCCCGGGGGACAGCCGGTTCACCGTGTCCTTGCTCACCTTCGCGAGCTGGCAGAGTTGGCCGAACGACCAGGCGTTCATGGTGAACGCGCCGTCCGTTCCGGCCTCCACCGCGAGGCTGTTCGTTGCCAGCGGCCTCGGCCGAATCGCCTGGGGCAGATGCCACCGGTCGAACGACCGGTCCCTCTGCCCGCGGCAGTGTTCGCCGAGGTCTCGCAGTGACGAAAAGCACTCGTCCGGGGTCCGCCGAAACAGTTCGAAATGCGCCCGAGTCAGATTGCTCATGGGCACCTCCAAGTGGGGGAAAAGGAATGGGAAAAACCGTTGAAAAGCCTGAATTGCACCACCTGCCTCTCGGGCGTGGAACGGGGTGCCGCAAGGATCACGAACGTTCAAATGGTGAGCAGCATTTGAAGAGGGGTTGGCTCGTGCGCAAACCCTGCGGACAGCCCCACTCCCGAGAGACGGGTTGGGTTGTTTTCGACTACCCGTATTGAGTTGTGAAGCGAACCGTAACCGGGCATTCCCGCATGCGGGAACGCCTTTGAAAGAGGGTTATGCACGGCACCCGAAGCGTGTTGCATAACGGCGTTAAAAAAGATCGACGCAGCGGCCGAGATCACCCCCTCGTCGTGCGGTCCCGGCCGCTAACAACCCGCGTTTACAGCGCTAACATGCTTTGGAGAGATGACTTGAGGCCCGAAAAATACGTGTTTCGCTTACACCCCGATAACAGCGCCGCGACTTGGTGCGGGTTGGACTTGCGGCGATTACGCGGCGAGGAAGTGGCACGGTCAGGTGCATCAGGTGTGGCATGTCTTAACTGCTTACGAATCGATGACCGGACCGACCGGGAACGAGACGAGCCGCTGGTCCGCGGGTGAGCAGGCAGTCCTGCGGGACGGCAGTGGCCTTGACGGGGCGAGGCATTTGTTTCATAATGTCGGCAACGGTGGTATATGCCAACGAAACGGAACATAGACAACACCCACTCCCACCGACTGGCGGACCTCGCCCGGCGGCTCGGTGTCCTCCGGGCGGGCGACCTCAAGGAGCACGGCATCCCGCGCGTCTACCTGACCCGGCTGGTCGGTGACGGCGTGCTGGAACGGTCGTCGCGGGGGGTCTACGTCCTCGCCGAGGCCGAGGTGACGGAGAACCACGGTCTCGCGGAAGCGTGCCGACGGGTTCCGCACGGGGTCGTTTGCCTCCTCTCCGCGCTGCGGTTCCACGGCCTCACGACGCAATCGCCGTTCGAGGTCTGGCTGGCGATCGACCGGAAGGCGCGGCTCCCGAAAGTGGACTACCCGCCCCTTCGGGTCGTCCGGTTCTCTGCCCCCGATCTCGCGGTCGGGGTGGTGACCCACCACGTCGAGGGGGTGACAGTCCGGGTGACGGATCCGGCGCGGACGGTCGCGGACTGCTTCGCCTACCGGAACACGGTCGGGACCGACGTGGCCCTCGAAGCCCTCCGGGATTGCCTGCGGCAGAAACTGGCGTCGCCCGATGACCTCTACCGCGCCGCCAAGGCCCGGCGGATGGCGAACGTCATGCGCCCGTATCTGGAGGCCACGATCACGTGAGCAAGGACAAGCCCAAAAACATCCCGGCGTCGGTTCGTGCTCGCCTGACCGAGTTCGCCCGGAAACGCGGGGACGAGTTCCAGCTCGTACTCACCCGGTACGCCATCGAGCGGTTCCTGTACCGCCTGAGCGTCTCTCCTCACGGGGACGGGTTTGTTCTCAAGGGGGCGATGCTCTTCCAACTCTGGGCGGCCGAACCGCACCGGGCGACCAGGGACGTGGACCTCCTCGGGACCGGGGACAGTTCGGTCGAGCGACTGGCCGACATGGTGCGGGCCGTGTGTTCGGTCGCCGTTCCGGAGGACGGCCTCGACTTCGACCCGGCCATGGTGTCCGCCGACCGGATCAAAGAGGACCAGGAGTACGAGGGCGTGCGGGTCACGTGCGTGGTGCGCCTCGGGCAGGCTCGCGTCATGCTCCAAATCGACGTGGGGTTCGGGGACGCGGTCACGCCGCCCCCGATCCGGGTGGACTACCCGACGATCCTCGACTTGCCGCCC
This sequence comes from Gemmataceae bacterium, assembly GCA_019694755.1. GTDB lineage: Bacteria > Planctomycetota > Planctomycetia > Gemmatales > Gemmataceae > JAIBBI01. The sequence goes on along the minus strand of JAIBBI010000037.1, from coordinate 27,050 downwards.
CCGGTCCTCAAGGCGTACCCCAAGGAAACGGTCGTGGCCGAGAAGTTCCAGGCGATGGTCGCCCTCGGCATGACCAACAGCCGGCTGAAAGACTTCTTCGACCTCTGGGTACTGTGCCGGGAGTTCGCGTTCGACGGGGCGACACTCGTGAAGGCGATGGCCGGCACCTTCCGCCGGAGAAAATCGCAACCCCCGACGGAGGTGCCGCTCGCGCTAACCGGAGAGTTCGGGACGGATCCCACGAAGGTCAAGCAGTGGGGCGCGTTCGTCCAGAAAGGGAAGTTCAAGGCCGACCCGGCGGAGTTGGCGGACGTAGTCGCGTTCCTCGAAACCTTCCTCATGCCGCCGTCTCGGGCGTCGGCAACGGGGGAGACGTTTGCCGCGACATGGCCACCGGGAGGACCGTGGACCCGCGCGGGCAAGTAACGAATGCAGAGTTCAGGAAGCCGACTCGACAATCATCTCGCCGGCCCCGGTGATGCAGCACATCGTCGTGCCTCCCGGTGAGAGCGACGCGGTTCACGATTTCGTGCCGTCTCGATAGCGACGGCCCGTGATGCGTGCGAAGACCTCCTCGGCGTGCTCGCGTGTGCGGAAATCGCCGATCGCTTCGACCCCTCGGCCGGGGATGTGCCCGTACAGGGTCCACATTTCGGCATCGGCGTCTTCAGTCGGTTCGTAGTACGTATCGTGTTCGTCCACGAAGGAAGCTACTCCCTCAATCTCGTAGGCGTCGTATGGAATGGGCAGTCCCTGTTCAGGCACAGGCCGAGACAAGGCGCTGGTCGCCCCTGCGTCGAACGCGGCTCGCAAGGCGTCTCGGATTCCCCAGACGCTCACGCAGTGGAAGTCCAGGCTGTCGGAGTGCCGTTCCGCCAGCGTCGGAATACGCAGGTGTTTGACGGCGATGTCGGTCAGGATGGTGTCGATGTGTTTCATGGATAGACTCCTTCTATGCTGTTTCGCGATTCGGTTTGGGTGAAGATCACGCAGGTGTCGTGCAGGCCCGGAATGAAGCTGCTGCGGTAGACCTTGTTGCTGCTGCTCGCGCCGTGACTGAAGCGGACGATGTCGGTGCAGCACTGCCGCAACTCGGCCTCGAAGGCCAGCCGCTTGGTGTGCCACGTCAGCGGGACATATCCCGCATCGCGGTCGGAGTAGTCGCCCATCAGGACGGCCAGCCGCCCGCCCGGGCTGAGGGCCCGAGCGCAGTTTCGGATCAGTAACTCGTAGCGGTTCAGGAACTGGTCCAGCGTCGGCGTCGTGGACAGGTCGCGGGGGTCGTGGCTGTAGACTTTCTGCCGCCAGTACGGCGGGTGAATCCACACGAAGTCGAACTTCTCGGCGGGGTAGCTGGCGAGATCACAGGCGTCGAAGCCGCTCTTCAGGTCGGCCGAGAAGTGGGGAATCCGCAGTTCCTGGCAGACGTCCCGGCACGTGCCGGAGCCGGTCATCGGGTCCATGACGTTCCGGGGCTGAAAGTACCGGAGCAAGTCCTTGATGAAGTTTCCCGGACAGTTGCCGGGATAACGGCGGCTGCCGTAGTCGCCGGGGTCGCTCTTGTGGTAAAGGCTCGTGAGTTCCGGCACGGGACTCGCGTTCTTCGGCGCTCGCGGGAGTCGGGCGTACACCGGCGGTTCGCGTCGGGTTCGTCTTTCAGGCTGCATCCTGCGAGCTGCGTTGGTGGTGGTGTTCCGGCGGACGGTGGCCATGACGGCTCCGCACTGGATGTCGAGTATTTGCTTTCTGCTGATCATGTTTTGTCTCCTATGAAAGAGGCCGGGCTGAGCCCGGCCCGTGGTTTGTTAAGCGGCTGGTGCTGGCGTCGGCTCTTCTTCCGGCTCCGGGAGTTGCTGGTGGAGGACGGAATGGACCTGATCGGCGAGCTTCGCCAGGGTCAGGAGGTCGTCGCGGCCGAAGCTGTCCGACCGCTTCCAGGTGGTGCCGTCCTTGTACAGGCGGCTGAAGGAGACGTTGTACCGGATGATGCCTCCGTTCTCGTTGGCCCAAACGGCGGCTTTGATTTTGCCAATGCGGATTTCGGTGGTGGGTTTTGCTTTCGTCATGGTCTTTCCTTTTGTTGTTGGCCAGCCTCTACCCCCGCGAAGCCGGCGGTTGTTTTTTCGTTCCGAAGGTTTGGACCCGTTCGGAAGGGGCAACGGAGTTCATTCACCTTGGCTGATGAACCCCGGATGACCCACTCCGAACGGGATCCGAGGAACGAAAGACCGCCGGCCCGCTCGGGGCGGAGTCAGGCGAAGCGACGGGAGCGCCCGCCTCAAGGAGCATGACAGCTTGCTGGCGTGACACTTGAGCAGCGACCGGAGCGAAGTCCGTCCGGCCAACCCAACGGGGAAAGACGACCGAAGCGAACCACCGACCGTTTCCCACGGCGAACAAGGAACCGCGATTCGGCACACCGGGACCGCTTCTCGGTAACCGTGTGCGGACGACCGCGCAAGTTGGCCAGGGAAGAGCGTTCGGTATGAGTGGCTGCGCGCCCTCCTCCCCTGCCGCTGCCACGGGTTGCATGACCTTCTCGCAGTCACCGGGAGTCAAGAAGAGATTTGACCAATCCGTGGCGAACCATTGGCCGGGTCTGGCCGTCATTAATGGGAGTGGGATCGGAGCAATCAGCAACGACTTCGACCTTCAGGAGACGGTGAGGTTCATCGCAACTCGATCTGGTGAAGAGTGATACGGCTGAAACAGAGTCAGGCCCTTGACTTTTCAGCCGACGAGTCGATAAGTAAGATACCGCAAGTCGAGCGGTTGTCGGGAGTCCCCGAGAATCCGTGGGTGCCCGGCTCAAACTTCGACACTTCCGCGGAACCGCCTCGTGTCCATCTGACGTGGTTCTGCATCGGACATCACTAGCTGTCAGTTACAAATCAACGAATCCCTCGTGTGGCGGCGTGAGCCTCCACCGGAGAGGCCCGCCGACACCACGGGAGAAAAGGTGTCGGAGATGGACAGTCAACGAGGTGATGGTCAGCGGATTGATTGGTCGGAGGCGGAAGAGGGTTTTCGACAAACTCTCCTCCGGCTGAAACGTGAGAATGCTAGCAGCCAGACGATTGCCGACGAGGTGGCGCGTAGCCCATACATCCTCGGACTCGTCTGGTGGGTGACGAAAAAAGACTACCTGGCAAAGAGAAGGAACACCGGCGGGGTCTCGGGGCAGAAAACAGCAGAGAGCCCGAGCGAGGCCGGTGGCAAACCCCGGTGGACGCCCCACCTCCCGGCCGGTTGGGAAGACCGACTTGCCAACAACTGGGACGGTCGGGACGACTGGCGGAGTGAGACGGTCTGCGAACTGATCAAGTCGTGCCGACGGGGCGGGATGTTCCGCTGTGACCCGGAGCGACCGAAGGTCGGGCCTTACTGGCGGCGGATCGTCGAGTTCAAAGCGATACGGGCCGCGGACAGGCTCCGGCGGCAAGATCAGAAGTGGAAGCAGCCGAGGGAGGACGTCAGGGTACTCTCCGACGCCGCAACCCTCGCCCGGCAGCCGGACGACGAAGACGTACTGATGGACGCCCGGCTCGACGTCGCGATGCTGGTGGACGGGCTGGAGGATCCAAGACAACGAGCCGTAATGCGGCTCTCCGCGGTGGAGGGGTACAACTACCCGGAAATCGCCGCCAAGTTGCGGATCAGTTTCGAGCAGGTGCGATACGCCGTGGAGCGGGCGAGGATCGTTCTCGAAGCCAAGTTGAAGAAACGGAAAGGTCAGTAAGAGTCAGGTCAGTTGGGGTGAGCACCGAACGCTCGGCGCTCACCCCAGTCATTCCAAAGAAATCGGTGAAACAGGAACGGCTCTCCTGGGGCTCGCCTGCTAATCCCGCGGGCTGCCGTCTTCGTACATCTCTTTTCGCAAATCCCCGGCATCGATCTCGGCGAGCGCTTCGGCCCACGACCGAAAACGGATCGTGAGTCGGTAGAGTTCCCGCCGCTCCTCCTCCGGGAGTCGCTTCTCAACCAGTGCGCGGAGCCGCTCCCGGTCCACCGGCGGTGCGGTGCGTTCGTCCTCGTACTTCGGCCGCGTCAGGCCGAATTCCTCCCAGACGTTTTGTGGCTCGTTGGCTTCGTGTTGTTGCGTGTGTCTGTTTCTCATGCGGTTCATGTTGCCAGAAACGCCGTTGCTAATCAACTCGCGGACGACGAGTCGGCTCCCCTCCCCTGCGGTGTGGCGAGAAGGGGAACTCACTTTCCCACCCCATCCTACCCGCGCCGGGAAGAGATTCAGAGGCCCCACACGGGTCGGGACCGAAGCCGACAGGCTTCCCGGCCGGGCGGGGTCAGCCCGATGCCATGACAAAACCGAGCGGGGGAACCATGAAGGAAAGCACAACGACGGTGGGGGTCCGGCTGAAGCCGCCCCTTTTGAAACGCCTCGACGACGAGGCGAAGACTCGCAGTGTCACCAGAAGCGAATGCCTCCGGCAGATCACCGAAGAAGGGCTCAACGATGAAAAGGTGCGCCTCCTCCTTCAGGAGGTGCGCGAACTCAGGCAGCTCGTCCTGCTGCTCGACAGCCGGTGGAAGATCGGGCTGGTCGCCATCCTCGCCGACGCCGGAAAGGCGAGTGTCGAGGACGCGGAAGCGTTCGTGCGCGACAACCTTTCGTGATTGTGAAGAACACCGAAAATGTTCCAAACGGAGTTGCGACCATGTTATCCATCGCGGCACTTTCCGGGGGTCAGGGCAACTACTACCTGGCCCTCGCCCGTGACGACTATTACCTGAAAGGCGGTGAGCCGCCGGGGCAGTGGCTCGGCAAGGGGGCCGAGCGTCTCGGGCTGACCGCTCAGATCGGCGGACCAGAACTCAAGCAGCTTCTTCGCGGGTTCTCTTCAGACGGCACCCAGCCGCTGATTCAGGGAGCCGGCAGTCTCAAACACCAACCGGGCTGGGACCTCACGTTCAGTTCACCCAAGTCGGTGTCGGCACTCTGGTCGCAGGCCGATCCGGACGTGCGGCGAGTGATCCAGGAGGCGCAAACCGCGGCCGTCCGCGAGGCGCTCGACTACCTTCAGGACGCGGCAGCATTCACCCGGCGCGGCCGGGGCGGCCAGACGAGGGAGCCGACGAATCTGGTCGTCGCGGCGTTCGACCACGGCACGAGCCGAGCCCAAGACCCCCAGCTTCATACGCACTGCCTCGTCCTGAACGTCGGCGTGCGCGTGGACGGGACCACCGGGACGATCCTCAGCCAGCCGCTCTACGCCCACAAGCTCGCCGCCGGGGCCGTGTACCGCGCCGAGCTTTCCAACCAGCTTGAAAAGCGGCTGGGGGTCGTGCTCGAACGGCGGCAGAGTTGGTTCGAGGTCGAGGGGATCCCGGCCGAACTGACCGATGACTTCTCGAAACGGCGGGAGCAGGTGGAGAAGGCGCTCGCGGACCGCGGCGCGACCGGAGCCCGAGCGGCGGCGAAGTTGGCCCTCGCCACACGCCAAGCGAAGGAGCACCTGCCGCGCGCCGAACTCCTTCCCGAGTGGCAGGAAGTCGGCCGGCGGCACGGTTTCACGTCCGAGAACGTCAACTCGCTCATGGGGCGGCAACTACCCCGGCAGGATTTGGCCGCGCGAGTCGGGGCCTCCATCCGGGCCGCGGCCGAGCGGATCACGCGGCAGGAGAGCCACTTCCCCGAACGCGAACTCGTGCGGCGTGCGGCCGAGGAAGCCCAGACGATGGGTGTTCCCGCCTCGGCACTACGCCACATGATCAAGCAGGAACTCAGCCGGTCGCCGGAGTTCGTCTGTCTCGGCCGGTCGGACGGGGAGATCCGCTACACGACGCGGGAAATGCTCGCGATGGAGAAGAAGCTGCTTGGCCAGGTGGAGTCGCTCAAAAGTCTCCCCTCGACCCCGCTCGCCGAGAAAACCATTCGGGCCGTCGAAGGACCACTCGCGGACGAGCAGAAGCAGGCCCTCCGCCACCTCACTCAGTCGGGCGGCTCGATCCAACTTGTTTCCGGCCTGGCCGGCACCGGCAAAACCTCCATGCTTCGCGCGGCGCGGGAAGCTTTTGAACGCGAAGGGTTCGAGGTCTACGGGGCCTGCCTTTCCGGGAAAGCCGCTCAAGGGCTGGAAGAGGGGGCCGGGATCCGGAGCAACACGTTGGCGAAACTCCTCGGGATGCCCGAGGTCGGCTTCCGCGGCGAGTTGGACCGGGAGCCGTTCGACACGCTCAAGGATCACGCCCGTCAGGTGGGAAGGGCCGCGCTGGGCAAGAACACTTGGCCAGTCGAACCGATCCGGCTCACGCCCAAGGCCGTGCTGGTGGTCGATGAGGCGGGCATGGTCGGCACCCGCCAGATGGAGCGACTGACCGAAAAGGTTCTCGCGGCGGGGGCACGCCTCGTGCTCGTCGGCGACGAGAAGCAACTCCAGGCGATCGATGCTGGCGGCCCATTCGGTTCACTCGGCAATCGGCTCGGGCGGGCGACGCTTACCGAGATCCGGCGCCAACGGGAGCCGTGGGCGCGAGAAGCGGTCAAACAGATTGCCGGGGGCGAGGCGCGGGCGGCCCTCCGGGAATACGCGAGTCGCGGCTGGATCACCGTGACGGAAGACCGGCACGAGGCGATGCGGGCGCTGATCAACAGGTGGAAGCGGGATGGCGCGGCCAACCCGCGCGACCATCTGATTCTCGCGTCCAGCAACGCCGACGCCTCGCTTCTCAACCGGAAGGCGCAGACGCAGCGGACGCTGGCCGGTGGGCTCGGAAAGCAGTCCCTCAGTGTTGCGGGATCGGTCTTCCACCACGGCGACCGGGTGCTGTTTACCCGCAACTCGAAGCGGTACGGGGTCCAGAACGGCTCGCTCGGCACCGTTACCGAGGTGGACGTGGCGAACGGACTCCTGACCGTCAACCTGGACCGGGGGAAGCTCGTGATGGTGCCGGTCCGGGACTACGCCCACCTCAAGCTCGGCTACGCCCTGACGACGCACAAAGCCCAGGGCGCGACCACGGAGAACGCCTACGTGCTGCTCGGCGGTCCGGGCCAGGACCGGGAGTTGTCCTACGTCCAGGCGTCGCGGGCGCGGGGAACCACCCGGTTCTTCCTCGACAAGGTGGAAGCGGGAGACGACCTGCGAGATCTGTGCAAGCAACTGGAGCACAGCCGGCAGAAGAATCTTTCCCACGACCTCCTGGAGCGGCCGGGAAAGGAACAGATGACGTCGCGCACCGTTCGGGTGCAGCGAGTCGGGTGAGCGGCGGGAACCCCGCCGGGCATTCACGAGTGATTCCAGGGGAAAGCATGAAAGCAATGTTCAGGATAAGCGGCGGACGCTGGTCCGCCGCGGTGAGGAAGATTGAACCGGGGACGTTCGGGGATCCGGAACTCGACCTCCAGGTGAAAATCTTCTGCGGCCGTGTGCAAATCATGTGCTTCGGCTTCTGCCCCGAGCAGAAGCGCGCGGCGGATACGAGCGATAGATCGACCGTTCTGGACTACGTGGACCTGTTCGAGTTCTCCCTCTCCGACTTGGATATCGGCGACCTGCTGCATCTGATGTCGGTCACGGACACCCTCTGCCAGTGCCTTCACGACGGCGGAACCGTTCCGCGGTTGTGCGCGAGGCACGGCCTCCGGCCCTTACGCGAACGGAAACTGCGGCGAAAGCCGGGGCGGCCCAGCGCCCTCGCGATCCAGGCGGACGGCTTGTGGTTCCTTGTCACACCCCCGCTGGCCCGCGAGGCGAAACGGGAACTGCGGGGCGGACTCTATCGGTGAAGCGGGGCTGCACAGAAGGACGGGCGGCATGGCCGCCCGGCAGTCCCTCATTGGCGTCGGCAGGAAGGAGTTGACCGTGGAAGAGCTTTGCACCCTCAGCGCCGGTCGCTGGGGGATCGCCATCAGTCTGGTCGAGCCGGGGACTCTGGAACACCAACAAGGTGCCCGGCACGCCGTGACGATTCATTGCGATGACAAACCGTTCGCCGGGTACGCCATCACCGCGATGCGTCGCGGAGAGGGGGCCTGTCTGGAAGAGCATCCGGACGATCGCCCGGATTTGGTGGACTTCGTCCTCTCGGAGCGAGACGTGCGGAGCCTCGAATTCCTTCTGACCCGGGTCCACCAACTTGTCCGTGAATTCGGCGCGAGTGCTTCTGAGGTAATGCGAAAGGTTCCCACAATGCCACCGAACGAACGGAAAGAGACAGGTGGCCGATCGCTCCCCGACTCAAGCAGTGGAGCGACCGGCGAGGTCATCCCTATCCAGTATTTGCAGCGAAACGAGGCTTTACCATGATCAGTGTACAGTTTAAGAGCTACGGCCCCGGGGCCTGCTCTTGGTGCCGGAAACAGCGACCCGAAGTGTTCGCAGTCGTCTTTGGTGACCAGTCCTTCAGCGGCCCGATGTGCTGGAACGATCTGCGGTGTGCGATCCGGTTTAAGGTCACGGGCGACGACCGGACGCCCGCGAGCAGCCCTGTCGTGCCGCCGGTCAAGGACAAGTAACCGAAACCGGCGAACACGCTCGCCGGCCCCAAGTATTCCCGACCCCCGTCTGCAATCCGCAGCCGGGGGTCGTTTCGTTTTCCGAACCCGTCAACATCCAACTCCATTTTGCCCCCCAGGCTTTCCCACGAGTGAATGCCTTCATGGGGAAGTGCCAAGTGAGGGGCCGGTGTCCGAAGGGATTGGGCCGGTCGTTGCCGGTCACTTTCGGATCACCCACTCTCCCTCGTTATCCATGAATTGCAAAGGGAACAAACCATGTCTGATGAACTGCGGGTGGTGAAGGGTGCGGCCGCGCGGCTCCGCGACGGCAACCCGGAACCGCGTGTGCCGTGCGTGCTGCTCCTCGACGTGTCGGGTTCGATGAGCGGCGACAAGATTCAGGAACTGAACGCCGGCCTGGACACGATCCGGACTGAATTGCTCAAAGACGAACAGGCCGCCCGCCGCGTGGAACTGGCGGTCATCACGTTCGGCGGCAAGGTCGAGGTCGCACAGGACTTCGCCTTGCCCTCGGAGTTCAAGCCGCCGGTCCTTGTGGCCGACGGCGACACGCCGATGGGTGCCGCCATCCTCCGCGCCTACGAGTTGGTCGAGAAGCGAAAGGCTCGCTACGAGGCGAGCGACCTGGACAGCTACGAGCCGTGGGTCTTCATGGTGACGGACGGCGACCCCACCGACCCGGCCGAGGTGCTGGAGAGTGCGATTCAGCGCATTCGGCAGGCCGACGCCCAGGACCGCGGCCGACGGATCGCGTTCTTCGCGGTGGGGGTCGAGGGGGCCAACATGCAGCGGCTCTCCCGCATCTCCAAACGGCCGCCGCTGAAGCTGCGCGGGCTGAGTTTCGCCCGCATGTTCCGCTGGGTCAGCCAGAGCCTGACCCGCGTGTCCCGGACGGAGATCGGTGATCGGACGCTGCTCACGAGCCCCATCGCTGACGGATGGGGGGAGGCGTAACCCATGCGGCTGCTCCTCGAACGGAGGGGCACCGAGGTTTCCCTTCTCCCCGCGATCAAGCGCGGCGGAGAAGGGAGCATCCACCCGGTTTCCGGCGATCCGGGTGTGGTCGCCAAGGTGTTCACTCAACCGACCCGCGAGCGGGCGGAGAAACTCCGGGCCATGCTCGACAACCCGCCCGTCGTCGCGGGCAACGCCCCGGCCGTCATCGCCTGGCCGCAGGACCGGCTCCTTAACGGGACGGGCGAGTGCGTCGGCTACGTCATGCCATATGTGCGGGACAAGGAATCGCTCTTCGCGGTGTCCCATCCCGGAACGCGGCCCCGGTGGGCCGATTATCCCTGTCTGCTCCGCGCCGCGAAGAACGTCGCCCTCGCGGTGAGCGCCTTCCACCGGCACGGGTACGTTGTCGGCGATCTCAACGAGTTCAACGTCCTCATCGGGCCGGACGCATCCGTGGCGGTGGTCGATACGGACTCGATCCAGGTGCGAACACCACGCGAGCTTTTCCGCTGTCAGGTCGGCAAGCCCGAGTTCACGCCGCCGGAACTCATCCAAAGCGGCATGTCTTTCAGTCAGGTGGACCGGAATCTACACCACGACGCTTTCGGTCTTTCGGTGCTGATCTTCCTGCTCCTCATGGACGGCAACCACCCGTTCGCCGCGCGGTATGTGGGAACGGCCGGGCGGCAAACGCAGACGCAGCGGATCGCCCAGGGCCAGTGGCCCTACAGCGCTCGGCGAACCGGTGCGTACCTGCCGCGACGGCAGGCCCCGCCGCTCGAAAGTCTCTCCCCTCGAATCCAGCGACTCGTACGCGACTGTTTTGAGACGGGGCACGCGAACCCGACCTGTCGCCCGTCGGCGGACGACTGGCACCGGGCGCTCGACGAAGCAGAAGTCGAGTGGAACGAGATCCGTGCGAGGCTCCGGTACTGCTACTACCGAGTACTCAGACCACGAGGCTGGGCAGGAAACCTCGTCGTCGTCCCCGAACGGCTGCGGTCGGCGGTGACTCGCTTGCCGCGAAATGTGTGGGCGACGGCCGCGTGTGCCCTCGTCGTCACCCTCCTCGTCGTCGCGGCCGTCTGCTTGCCGAGAAGCACGGAATCGCCGCGACCGGGGAACGCGGGCAGTCCCACGAATCAGGGAACCCTGCGGGAAGTGGAAGGTGAAGAGACGCCGTGGCTTTGGAAAGAAGCCCAGCGACTCAATCGGAAGCAACGGTAGCCCGATGGTCGGGCTGCCTGGTTTCAGTTGTTACGAAGAAGGAAATACCCATGACAAGTTTTCGGGCCGTTGCGGCCCTTCTGACGGTTGTGATCGGACTTGGCGGCTCGACGATCCGGGCCGGTGACACCGCTCCCGGAAAACAGGCCGAACCGGGCACCGAACCGGAACTCGAACTCGCGGCCCGGGCCGCGAAGAAACTCGACCGCGACGAGCAGGCGTGGGCCGACGTGACCCAGAAACTGCAAAAGGCCGTCGAACAGTACAACCCCGCCTCCCTGAACGTGCTGCCGGAAGGGCAGTCGCTGGAAGCGTTCCGAAACTATTGCGGGAAGCTCACGGAGAGCGGTCGAAGCCTTCTCGCCCTCCACGACAAGTGGGGCCGAGCGAGCGAGGGCCTCGACGACACCTTGCGAAAGGCCCCGGCGTACTACCGGGCGGCCGGCAAGGCGATGCGGGAGAAGGCCGACACGATGAAGTTCGCCGTCATCAAGCAGCGCTACCTCTTGAGCGCCGACATCTGGGACGAACTCGCGGCGAAAGCCGAGCAGCGGTCCAAGGATTTGGGTCTCGAACAAGGCACGAAAAAGGTAGCCGAACTGCTGCGTGAAGAGCTGACCTTCCTGGAGGACTTCTGCAAGACGCTCGATGCGCTGCCGGGCCTCTCGGGCGGCGGCGGCGACCGCTACGGGGAGTTGATGACGGTGCTCCGCAAGCACACGGAACGCTCCGACGAACTGGAGCGACAACTCAAGCTCTTCCGGGACAAGCTCAAGACCGGTTCCCAGGCCGGGGACGGTTCCAAGTAAAGGGTGGAATAAGCCCGTGTGCCCTTCCTCGGCCAAGAGGGAGGGCATTTTGATGCGCCACCATCCGGTGGCAAGGAGTAACCACATGCGACGAGCGATTGCGGCGGCCCTGGCCGCCGTGTGCGTTCTGACTTTGGGCGGGCGGGAAATCTTCGCCGGGGACGACCTCCCCGGCGACAAGCTCCCGGAACCGGCCCTTCAGTTTGCGAAAGAGGCGACCCGCCACCTCACCGAGGCCGAGCGGGAATGGACAAAAATGGCGGAGCGCCTGGCCAAGTGTCAGGCGGACTTTGCGGTCGCGGACCGAACCGACTCGGACGGTTTTCTCCGCGACGAGGCCGGTCGGCTTCTCACGTCAGCGAAGAAGTTGCTGGCGGACCGAAAGCAGATGAGTACCGACCTGGATCGATTCCAGGTCGCGTTGAACAAGGCGGCCGAGAACTACCGGGAGGTGGCGGCTCTTTACAAGTCCCACGCCGACAAGGCGAAATCGGGAGAGGTCAAAGAGGACTACCGGGAACTTGCGAAGGCGTACGAGCGAAAGGCGACGGCCGCGGCCGAGCGGGGCCGGAAGATCGGCATGCCGTCCGGGACCGAGACGAAGGCGGACGTCATCGACGAAGGAAACCTCTTCCTCGAACGCCTCCTCGAAGCCCTGACCGTCGGCCCGATGACCCAGGCGGAACGCGGGGCCATTGCCGCACGACTCAGGAAGCACGGCGAACGGTGCAAGGCGCTGGCCGAGGAGCTTCGCCGATCGGCCGAAACGCTCCTTCAGGATTCCGATTCGCCTGAGTTCAGGCGGCCGGCGGGTGCTTCCGCGAAGACGGTGGGATCGCTCGACGGCGCGTCGTGGTCGGCCCCGGTCACGGTCGCCGGCGCGAAGTGCGTGACGGTCATCCGCTTCGACAAGGGCGGTACATGTTCGCAGTCCACCTACGCGGTGGGGCCGAACGGGAAGCGACAGCTTGTGGGGTTTGGAAGTGGGTCGTACCGCATGGACGCGGGCGGCACCCTCTCCTTCTACCAGGCCGGGATGCAAGTCGAGACCGGCACGGCCACCTTCCTCGGGAAGGATCAGTGGTCGTACCGGATTCTGAACAACGTCCTGGAATCGAAGTTGGCAGGTCAGCAGCTTCTGTTCACACGAGAGCCGTGAGGCTCGCCCGGCGGAGCGGCCGCCCGCGACTCGCTCCGCCGCATCACTCGAATCACGAAAGGAACTGGTGAAAATATGCTTCAGCTATTCAAGGCCATCGCCGCCGCCGTCGGGAGGTTCGTTCTCCCCTGGCTCTTCGCAGGGTGGCTCTTTTGGATGTCGACCGTTCTGCCGCTCTCCTGGCCTGTGTGGGTGTCGGTGGGAGTCGCACTCGTCGTCGGCTACCTCCTTCAGAAGGACGCGAAATCGCTCCTGGAGAAGTTCTGTCGGTTCGACAAAGCCGTCGTGACGCCGGGCGGAAAAGTCAGCCGACCGGAGGCAAAGCTCCGCGGCCTCGGCCGGCTGTTGGAACTGTACCTCATTTTGGCAGCGGGGATATCCGTCGGGTTCCTGATCGCAACCCGCTACCTCGACGCCCGCTTCGTCCAGATCAGATTCGGTGAGACGAGCGACGCACAGATGATCGCGGCCGTGATGATCTCCTCCGTGTTCGGTTACGTCACCTACCTGTGCGGCCGTCACTTGCTCTTCGGGCAAACCAGTTCGGTCCTCCGGGGACGGCGAGTGAAGGAGAAGAAGGACGCCCGCAAGGAGCTCATCCGCCATCGGGAGCCGGGGGAACCGGAGATCGTCTGGGGAGGGGTCGGACTGCCGTGGTCGTCGGGGCCGCGGCACTTCCTCGCGGCGGGGATGACCGGCAGCGGGAAAACGAACCTGCTCCTCCAGTTCATGGCGAGCGTGCTCGTCTGGATCGGGCGGAAGCCGGACCAGCGGGCCCTTGTCTACGACCCGAAGACCGAACTGCTCGGTTTCCTCCACGGCCTTGGCCTCGGCCCGAAAGTGCGGGTGCTCCACCCGCTCGACATCCGCGGGTGCGCATGGGACCTGGCCGCCGACATCACCAGCGCGACGGCGGCCCAGCAAGTCGCCGCGGTACTCATCCCCGAAGAGAAGGACAGCAAAAACCCGTTCTTCTCCATCGCGGCCCAGCAACTCCTGGCCGGTGTCTTCACCTTCCTCACGAAGGCCGTACCCGGGAAGTGGGACTTGAGGGACGCCATCTTCATCATGGAGCGGTCGGAGTTGCTACGGCAGGCGTTGGAGCGATACCCGGAGACGGCTGCGCTGGTGGAAGAGTACTTCCAGCCAGAAGATACCTTCGCCAACGTGCGGAGCACCGTGGCGAACTGGATGCGCCGCTACCGGCCGATCGCGGCGTGCTGGCACCGGGCCGCCGACAAGGTGAGTCTGGAACACTGGATGCGGGGCGAGTACGTCTTGCTGCTCGGGCAGGACGACTCGATCCGGGTGCAGATGGACGCGATCAATCGCGCTATCTTCTCCCGGGCCACCCAACTGATCCTCCGCGGCGGCGACAGTCCGACGCGGCGCACCTGGCTCATCGTCGATGAGGTTCGGGAGCTGGGTCAACTGGACGGGTTGTCCCGGTTCCTCAACACCGCCCGCTCGAAAGGGGCCTGTTTCTGCGGCGGCTACCAGACGCCCTCCGGGATGAAGGCCGCGGTCGGCGACCACATCGCGGACGAGATCAACGACAACATCTGGAACTGGGCGCTCTGCCGGATGGGCGGCGACGTGAGCGCGGAGTGGGCGTCGAAACTGGTGGGTGAAGTGGAGTTTGAAGAGACGGTCGGCCTTGGCGGGGCCAACACCTCGACGAGCATTGTGAAACGGCGGGCGCTGTTGCCTGAGTATTTCATGGAACTCCCACCGCCATCGCTCCAGACAGGGGTGGGCGGGGTCTTCATCACCCCGTACACGGGGGCCTACACCCACGCGGTTCCGGGTTCCGAGATCGCCAAGTCGCGCCGCCTCGCCCGAGCAGACGTGCCGAACTTCGTGCCGAGGCCGAAGGACCACCAGGAACTCTTGTCCTGGACAGAGGACGACTACCGACGCCTGGGACTTGTTCCGGGGCAACAGCGGGGCGCTCGGAACCCCGGCGCGACGAACGATCCGGACAGACCTCGCCTCGTGGGGAGAGGAAGCCGGAACGACAGGAACGGCTGACCACAGCCCTCCGTGTTCTCGGCCGGGGTGCTTCAAGCTCTCGGCCCAGGACGCTTCGGCATGTTCGTCGTCGATGGGGCTGAACCGACTACGCCTCATCCCACCACTTTCGCAGCAGATCCCGGCTTGCGAACAGATACTCCTTCTGCGGCGAGAAGACTTCCAGCGTGATCGTCCCGTCATAGCCGGTCGCCTTGAGCTTCCTGATATGCTCCGGCCATTTGGTCGCGCTGCGCGGTGCCGATCCAATCGGCAGGTGCTGATCGGCCGTGCCGTCGTTTTCCGACAGGTGAACGTGCCGGAGCTTTCCGCCCAAGGCCGACAGGTACTCGTCCCACCGATCGTAACCACGCTCCAGTTTGGCGTGCCCGCTGTCCAGGTGGAACCGCAGGAGCGGAACCCGTTCCATCACCGCGGCGATGTGCTCGAGCTGCCCGCTTCCTGCGAACGGTACGTGTTCCAGCACGATGGTCACGCCCACGGCCGCGGCCTCGTCGCAGAGGCGAGACAAGACCTCGACGTGCCAGCCAATGACCTGCTCGTCGGGAAAGAAGCTCGGCGGCTTGGCGTAGTGGACGTTCAGGACCGTGGCCCCGATCTCGCGGGCCGCGGGCAACACCCGCAGGAACTCGGCAAGGCACGCCTCCCGAATTCCTCCGAACGGGGTGCCGTATGGCAGGTACCAGGCCGTGTGCGCCACGACACCGAGACCGTTTCGTTCAAGGGCCGCACGAACCGCGCGGGTATCGACCTGACTCGCATCCGCAGCGGGCGGCTCGAATGTAAAGTCCACGAAATCGAAGGCGTTCTTTCCAATCCACTCAATCTCGCCCAGCGGGTCCTTCGCCGGGTGGTTCATCGCACCGACCCTCATAAATCCTCCTTCCGCGCAGCGAAGGCGTGCCCGTACACGATCGGAAGCAGTTCCCGCCACGCTCAATTTTACCGGAACACGGGTGTAGCCGCCCAAAGGCGACCACAAGCCCCCCAAGACCTCTTTCCCATCCACAGGGGTGTTTCATGGGAAGTAAAGGGTGACGGGGTTGCACTCCCCGCAATGGTTGACGCGAAGTCTGGAGACAGAGGTTTCAATGAAGCGACCAAAGCAAGGAATACGCTCGTCGCGAATCAGCTACACCATCTCGATGGTGCCGCGATGAGCGTCGAAGAACGGCTGGAACGCATCGAGCAGATGCTGGCTACGCTGGTACAGCAGCAAACGATAAAAGAATGGTACACGACCGCTGAAGTCGGTGGACTCCTCGGGCGTGCAGAGTACACAGTCAGAGAATGGTGCCGGCAAGGCCGGATCCGGGCGAGGAAGAAGCCGTGCGGTCGAGGAAAAGGTGGCGAATGGCTCGTCTCCCACGAGGAACTGAATCGCTTCAGGAACGAAGGGTTACTTTCATTACGACCCGCGGGCTGCAATGGGCGATAGCTTGTTCGGAAGCGTGATTGTGAGGCGGTGGTGTCTGCGAAACCGTCGAAGATTGGATGTCGTTCACATCGAGAGGATCGGCCCGGCAGACTACTGACGCCCCGGTCGGTTCACCTGCCCGGCCGCAATGCGACCCAGGCTTGATCGGACGTTGCGCAGGTGGGGGGATGTTGATAGCACGGTCTCGCTGTCGGCGGTGAAGCAGTTGCCCCACAGGTGATACCCCGCGAGGTGACCCACCTGTGAGCATGCGGACTGCCGGTAGGCATCCTCGTCGCTAAGTCCGACGCAACAGACGTACAGATCCCACAACCGGTCGAGCAAGGGACAACCCGTCACGGCACGAATCCTCCTGTGAGGGGGATCCCATTGTCTAGCTAACTAAGCTTTGGCCCCTGGAACGGCAGACGCGCCGACGGAGAAGGATTCCAGCACCCATCGTCCCCAATAGGTGACATCCTGTCCCCCGTTCGCCACTAGCACCTGAGCCGCTTTCCGCCGCATGTGCTCGTCCCCGTGACTGAACACGGCAACGACGTTGCCCCCCGAGCGGAGCACCGCATCAGCTTTAGAGATGAGCCCGTACTCACTCGCAAAGACCTCCTGGAGCGACCGTTTGAAGCGGACCACCATCCCGTGTTGGTTGCCTTCCACGTCGAGAATGTCAGCCCCCTGGGGGCCGGAAAGCACCTCGATGCGGTCCTTGTCGAAGCCGGCGGCGGTGAGAGCGTCGATGGCGGGTTGGTTGCTCACCCCGACCGGGAAGAATCCGGTGACGGCTCCCGTCGGGACGTACACGAACCCGCCGCTATGTGGGTCTGAGTTGAGGCGGATCACGGATAAACTCCTTGAACAGATTTGAGAAGGGCCAGGGGGTGGCCGGCAGGTGGCCTTGAGACCACGGTGCGCTTGATTTCTTTCTGGAAAGAAATATATCCTTGACTATCCGGTCGGTCAAGCCGGCTATGCTGGCAGCCATGGGAAGACCGAAGGAAATAACCGACGAGCAGATCCTTGTCACCGCGCGGCGGTGCTTCTTGGAACACGGCGCGGGCGTGTCGGTCGCGGATATAGCCGGCCAGCTCGGGACGAGCCACACGACCATCTTCAACCGCTTCGGTACGAAGGAGCGGTTGATGATCGCCGCGCTCGGCCCACCGGAGACGGTGCCGTGGACAGCCACGCTTGAGGCGGGGCCCGACGACCGCCCGCTGCGCGAACAGCTCGTGGAGCACGGCCAGGTGATGTCGGCCTACTTCCACCACCTCCAGGCGGGGCTCACCGTGTTGCGGGCCGCCGGCATCACTCCCGCAAAGGTCCAGCGCGGCCGCAAGAGCGAGCCGCCGCCCGTCCAGGGGTTCCGCGCACTCACCGCGTGGCTCCGGCGGGCCCAACAGCAGGGGCGACTGGCCGGATGCGACATCGATACGCTGGCCGCGACCATCCTCGGGGCATTGCACGGGTGGGAGCTCACCGCAGTTGTCTTCGGCCACACGATGGCCCCTTCAGTTGGCGAGCACTACGTGGAGCGATTCATCGACCTGTTGTGGACCGGGATCGGCGGGAGTGAGCCGTGAGCGATTGGTGGGGGAGGCGGTACCGGGTCGAAACGGGAGAGACGCATGACCAGACGAAACCTGCTACTCAGACGAAACCTGTTACTCCTCATGGCGGTGATCGTGGCCGGCGTGATCGGTTATTTCGGGTGGAAATCGACTCAACCCAAGAAGCTGCCCGACGGGTTCGTCAGCAGCAACGGTCGGGTCGAGGCGGTCGAGATCGACATCGCCACGAAGACCGCGGGGAGACTCAAGGAGGTGCTCGTCGATGAGGGCGACTTCGTCGCTACCGGCCAGGTGCTTGCCCGGATGGACACCGACATCCTTAACGCCCAGCTCCGGGAGGCCGAAGCCGACCTACGGCGGGCGAAGACCGCAGTGGACACCGCGCGGAGCGGGGTCAAGCAGCGTGAGAACGAAAAGGCCGCTGGCGAAGCAGTCGTTTCGCAGCGGAAGGCTGAACTCGACCTCGCCCGTAAGCGCAAAGAGCGGGCGGATAGCCTCTCGATGTCAGGTTCCGTATCCGCCGAAGAACGCGACGAGCGGCGTTCGGCATTCTTCGGCGCGGAGGCGGCAGTCAAGGCGGCGGAGGCGAACGTGTCGGCCAGTGAGGCGGCCATCACCACCACCAAATCTCAGGTGATCCAAGCGGAGGCAGCCGTCGACGCGGCCAAGTCGCGGATCGAACGGCTCCAAGCGGACATTGACGATTGCACACTGAGGTCGCCGCGCGACGGCCGAGTGCAGTACCGCGTCGCTCAGCCAGGCGAGGTACTTACGGCGGGAGGGAAGGTGCTGAACATGGTCGACCTCGCCGACGTGTACATGACCTTCTTCCTCCCGACCGCTGAGGCCGGGCGGGTGCGAATGGGGACCGAGGTCCACCTCGTGCTCGACGCGATCCCGCAGTTCGTCCTCCCGGCGAGGGTGTCGTATGTCGCCGATGTCGCCCAGTTTACCCCCAAGACGGTCGAGACGGCCCAGGAGCGGGAGAAGCTCATGTTCCGCATCAAGGCCCGGATCGACCCGGAACTACTGAAGAAGCACATCAAGCGCGTCAAGACCGGGCTGCCGGGGGTGGCCTACGTGCAACTCGACCCGCAGGCCGAGTGGCCCGATCACCTCCGCCTCAAGGTGCCCGAATGAGCACCTCACTGCCGGACAACGTCGGAGGCTCGCCCGACAGCGCAGTGGTCGCGCGCCTGACGGACGCCGGTCTGAGGTACGGCAAGACGTGTGCCCTCGACGGCGTCACTCTTGACCTGCCGGCCGGCCGGATGGTCGGGCTGATCGGTCCCGACGGGGTCGGCAAGTCGAGCCTGCTCGCGCTGGTTTCCGGGGTCCGTCGGCTCCAGGTGGGTCGGGTCGAGGTTCTCGGCGGCGACATGTCGAGCGCCGCGCACCGCCGGAGGGTGTGCCCGCGGATCGCGTACATGCCGCAAGGGTTGGGCAAGAACCTCTACCCGACTTTGTCGGTGTTCGAGAACGTGGACTTCTTCGGACGGCTGTTCGGCCACGACCAGGCGGAACGACACCGCCGTATCGCCGACCTGCTGGCAAGTACGGGGTTGGACCCGTTCGCCGAGCGACCAGCCGGGAAACTGTCCGGCGGCATGAAGCAGAAGCTTGGCCTGTGCTGCTCGCTCATCCACGACCCCGACCTGCTCGTCCTCGACGAGCCGACCACCGGGGTAGATCCCCTTTCCCGCCGCCAGTTCTGGGAACTCATCGACCGCATCCGGGCCGACCGGCCGGGCATGAGCGTGGTCGTCGCCACCGCGTATATGGATGAGGCGGCGCGGTTCGACTGGCTGGTGGCGATGGACGCCGGCCGGGTTCTCGCCACCGGCACACCTCGGGAGCTACTCGCTCGGACCGGCACCCCGTCGCTGGAGGCGGCCTTCATCGCCCTCCTGCCGCCGGAGAAGCGCAGCGGCCACCGGGAGGTGGTCATCCCGCCCCGCACGGCGACTGGCGGCGAGGTGGCGATTGAGGCGGTCGATCTGACCAAGAGGTTCGGCGACTTCGTGGCGGTGAACCGCGTCAACTTCCGCATCGAGCGGGGGGAGATTTTCGGCTTTCTCGGGTCCAACGGCTGTGGCAAGACGACGACCATGAAGATGCTGACCGGGCTCCTGCCGGCCAGCGACGGACACGCCCGGCTGTTCGGGCACGAGGTGGACGCCAGCGACATCGAGACCCGTCGGCAGGTAGGGTACATGTCGCAGGCGTTCTCACTGTATTCCGAGCTGACGGTGCGGCAGAACCTTGTGCTGCACGCCCGGCTCTTCCAGGTGCCCAAGGGGGAGATCCCCGGTCGGATCGATGAGCTGGTCGACCGGTTCGGTCTCCGCGAGGTCATCGACGCTCTGCCGGACTCGCTCCCCCTCGGCCAGCGGCAGCGGCTGTCGCTCGCGGTAGCGCTCGTCCACCGGCCCCAGTTGCTCATCCTCGACGAGCCTACGTCCGGGGTCGACCCGGTGGCCCGCGACGGCTTCTGGGAGCACCTCGCCGACCTGTCCCGCCGGGACAAGGTCACGATCTTCGTCTCGACCCATTTCGTGAACGAGGCCGCCCGGTGCGACCGCATCTCCCTGATGCACGCCGGCCGGGTGCTGGTCAGCGACAGACCGGCCGCGCTGGTCGAGAAGCGGGGCACGGCGGCCCTGGAGGAGGCCTTCATCGGCTACCTGGAAGACGCCGCGGCTACGGATCGGGGGGCGGAGGCCGGGGATCGGACGCCGGAAGCAAGGAGTCAGGAACCGGAGGTGGAGAGTCGAGAAGCGGGCGGAAGCGGCTCACCGACAACCGATTCCCGTTTCAGCCTCCGGCGGCTTCTGAGCTACAGCCGGCGCGAGGCACTGGAACTGCGCCGCGACCCGATCCGCCTGGCGATGGCGTGTCTCGGCAGTCTCGTGCTGATGTTCGTCATGGGCTACGGCATCAGCATGGACGTCGAGAACCTGCGCTTCGCCGTGCTCGACCGCGACCAGACCACCGTCAGCCGTGACTACGCCCTTAACCTGTCCGGGTCGCGGTACTTCACCCAGCGGCCGCCGGTCGCCGACTACGAAGACCTCGACCGGCGGATGCGGTCGGGGGAGGTGAGCATGGTCCTTGAGATCCCTCCCGGTTTCGGGCGCGACCTGGAGCGCGGCCGGCCGGTCGCGGTCGGCGTCTGGATCGACGGGGCCATGCCGGCACGGGGCGAGACCGTCCGGAGCTACGTCCAGGGTGTCCACGCCCAGTGGCAAACGGACGCGGCCCGCCGTCGGCTCGGTCAGCGGGGAACGTCTGCCCCCGCCACGATCGAGACGCGGTTCCGCTACAACCCCGACGTCCAGAGCATCGTGTCGATGGTGCCGGCGGTGATCGCACTGATGCTCCTGCTCATCCCGGCCATGCTCGCGGCACTCTCGGTCGTCCGAGAGAAGGATCTCGGCTCGATCACCAACTTCTACGTCACGCCGGTGACGCGGCTGGAGTTCCTGTTGGGCAAGCAACTCCCCTACGTGATTCTGGGAATGCTCAACTTCCTGCTACTCACGGCGTTCGCGGTCACCGTGTTCGGGGTCCCCCTGAAGGGCAGCTTTCTGGCGCTGGCCGCGGGGGCGCTCATCTACGTGGCGTGTACGACCGCCATGGGTCTCCTCATCTCGACATTCACGCGCAGCCAGGTCGCGGCGATCTTCGGGACGACGATCCTCTCGATCATCCCGGCCATGCAGTTTTCGGGCGTGATCGACCCGGTCTCGTCCCTGGAAGGCCCCGGTGCCGTGATCGGGAGCATCTACCCCACCACGCACTTTCTGACGATCTCGCGGGGCACGTTCTCGAAGGCGCTTGGGTTCGCCGAACTTTATGCCTCGTACTTTCCGCTCCTGATCGCCTACGCGGTGTTGCTCGGGCTCAGCGTGGCGCTGCTGAAAAAACAGGAGGTCTGAGCCATGCGTCCGGCGACTATTCTGCACCTGGGCGTGAAGGAACTGTGGAGCTTGGCCCGCGATCCGGTGATGCTGGTGCTGATCGCCTTCGGCTTCACGGCGACGGTCTACTCGGCCGCGACCGCGATCCCAGAGACGCTCAACAAGGCCCCGATCGCGGTGGTGGACTACGACCAGTCGCCGCTATCGGAGCGGATCACCGGCGCGTTCTACCCGCCTCAGTTCCTGCCACCGGAGCGGATTACCCCGGCCGAGATGGACGCCCGAATGGACGCCGGGCGGGACACGTTCGCCCTGGTCATCCCACCCGACTTCCAGCGCGACGTGCTGGCCGGCCGCTCCCCGGCGCTCCAACTCAACGTCGACGCCACCCGCATGAGCCAGGCGTTTAACGGGAGCGGCTACGTCCGTAACATCGTCAACCTGGAGGTCCAGGCGTTCGTGCAGCGATACCGCGCCAACGCGCAGACGCCCGTGGAGTTGGAGGTGCGGGTGGTTTCCAACCCGAATCTCACCAAGTCGTGGTTCCAGGCGGTGATGAAACTCGCGGACATGATCACGATGCTGGCAATCGTAGTCACCGGTGCCGCGCTCATCCGGGAGCGGGAGCGCGGCACCATCGAGCACCTGCTCGTGATGCCGGTGACGCCGTTCGAGATCATGACGAGTAAGGTGTGGTCGATGGGGTTGGTCGTTCTCGTCGCCTCCAGCTTCTCCCTATTCGTCGTCGTGCGAGGGTTGCTGTCAGTCCCGCTCCAGGGCTCGATCCCTCTCTTCCTGTGCGGCGTAGCGGTGCACCTGTTCGCGGTCACGTCGATCAGCATCCTCATGGGCACGTTCGCGCGGTCGATGGCCCAGTTCGGCCTCTTGATGATGCTCGTGCTGTTGCCGCTTCAGGTGCTCTCCGGCAGTGTGACCCCGCGCGAGAGCATGCCGGAATGGGTCCAGACCGTAATGCTGGTGGCCCCGAACACACACTTCGTGATGCTCGCCCAGGGGATTCTCTACCGCGGGGCGGACATCTCGGTCGTCTGGCCGCAGTTCCTCGCGCTCATTCTGATCGGGACCACCTTCTTTGGCGTGGCCCTGGTCCGATTCCGCAAGACCATCGGCACGATGAACTGAGGCGCAAGGATGAGGTGGAGCGCACCCTCTCACTCAGCACCGGTTCCCTGGCCGGCATTGCCGTGTGAACGCAGTTGGGGTCGGCCACCTTCACGTCGCTCATGAACACCGCCTTCCACACCGCCCCGATTTTCGCGTCCGCGTGGGCGCGGATGCTCGTGGTGGCCGTCGCCGTGTTCGCGCTCGGCGAACTAGAGAAGTGGATGTCGGGGCGTGCCGAAGCCGCCGCCCCCGGTAGGGAGGACGACTGGTGCTCAGAGATCTATGGCGTGTGGTGCCAGGGGTATCACGGTCGTGGTAGCGTTGTTGGACAGGGCCGGATCGTCGCGGATCGTCGCCACCAAACAGGGACCGGCGGTAATCGCGTTATTGTGGGCACCTGTGAGATAGGTACGTCATTTGACATTTTACCGCCAGTTTTCCGCCAATGCTGGCCCTGTGAACCCCTTCTGCCTACAATGTAGATGCCACGCGGAAGTGGCGGAAGTCCTTATTCCTCAAGAGGTTCCCGCGAAACGTCCCTGTTGTCACCCTGAAAGCCCAATGGGCCGAAACTAGGTGCAGCGACTGGTTCGGCGGCGCCTTTACTCCAGCGACGCCAACATGCGAGGCAGAACCGACCGCAACGACCCACGCACAACCTCGAACGTGAACCCTTGGGCGATGCACTCGAACATCGTGTCGTGGAACGCGAACACGAAGTGGCGGCGACCGGCCAGGAACCGCTCTCGGTCATGATACGGGTGGACGGCATTCATCCGCTCCAGACGCCGCAACCACGACGAATCCTTGACTTCAAAGACGGCGTAGGGTTCGAGACCGCGGTTGGCTAGCGGGTGGCCGTAGAACGCCTCGTCGTTGGGCGGCCCGAGCATGTGCGCATACGGTCTCTCGAAGCGGACGATCGCGACCGGGTAGCCGTCCGAGTCCGGGCCGACCACATTGACGTAGCTGCCGTCCCATGCCGGGTCAGGCTCGTTGACGAGGTAAGCCAACAAAACGTGATGCTCGTCGCAGATCAGATGCGGCAGGGGAGCGCCAACGTCTGGGCTGGGGGCGTCGTGCAGTTCGACCACTGTGTCCCGATCATCCACCTCGTACACACGTGCGCCCTCCTTCGCCGAACGACTAAGCTCACCTGCCCGGCAGGGCTATGCGGGCCGGGTCAGGTGCTGTGCCTGGTTTGGCGCCCGGGACCTCACCCCTGGCCCGTACGACCCGGGCGGACCGAGCCGAGCGGCGGCGAAATCGTGATGCTGAACGAACCCTCTTGCTGTCCGGCAACGATCTTGGCATACGCGATCATCCCGTCAATGCCGGTAATGAACTTCGCCAAGATCTGCCGCACCCGCTCCCAGATCATTTGTCCGTTACAAGTCAGTCGGCCGTCGGCGATCGACCCGAAGTAGAACATGTGCGGCTGCGACCAGTCGATCAGGATGTGGTAGTTCGGCGCTTCCGCGGCGTTCAAGTTCTCGTTCTCGTGGACCATGCACCGGATGTCGTAGACCAGTTGCGCGAACGAGTACGTCACCGGCGTCCCGGACCGGGCATCGACGAGTTGAACTTGGAAACCGCCCGACTCCGGGGACGGCAGTTCAAGGTTGAGGAACTCCACAAACCGCTTCTTATTGTCACGGGAAGATACGTCCTCCCCGCGGAGAGACCGGCGGAGCGTCTTGGCCGTATCGACGGCCTTGCACAACTCCGGGAAACAGTGGTTGTGGGCTCGGCCGTCAGTGTACGCGCGGTCGCTTTCGTAGAACGCCTTCTTCAAGTTGTCGAGCCACCGAAGTTCCTGCTCGGACATGGCGAGCAACCTATCGGGCGTGACGCTCGCGAACATCGTCAGCTACTCCAGCAATCGCGGACGGGGTTGGCAGGCCAGACTCCATCTTGTCAGACGCCGATACACCCGTCCAGGTTCGCCCTCTTTCGCCGAACGACCAAGCTCACCTGCCGAGGGGCACCGGGGGGCTTTAGTCAGGGAAAACGAATCATGCCCCGCCGGTTAGGTGCAGCGCCCGGTTCGGCGCGACCACTCCATCCGATCCAGCACCCCAATGACACTGTTGGCGAGGTGCATACCGGGGGCGCCGACGCCGTCGTCCCAGGCACCCGTCGGGGCGAAAATGCCGACCAACGGGCCGAGGGCTGACCAGTCCTGTCGGGCGACCCGCTCCCGGAGAGACCGCAACTCGGCCGCGAACTCGGCCGCGGTGTCGAACCCGCAACACAGTTTCATCTCGCCGTAACCAACCACGACGGCCGCCGCGTCATCCAGCAGCCGGAGCAACTCATCCTCGGCTGTCACGCCCCGACGCCCTCCACCGCCGAACGATCAAGCTCACCTGCCGGCGGGGCGGACAGAGCTTGAACACTGGGATAGCCTACATGCCCCGCCGGTCTGCTGCATCGGCTGGATACTTGTCATGGCCTTGATGGCGACGGGCCGGGCCTGTCGCCAAGGTAAAACGAGATCACGGGTGGCCCGGTCTCCGGCATGGAATCTTCAGTCGAGCCGAAGCTCAACGACCACGATGCGGGATCAGGCCGGTCCGTCACCACGGAAGCCGGGACCATGCGTGTGTACCAGGCGCAACCCCCATGTTACTGTGGCGTCGATTTGGATGCCAGGACGGTGTTCGTCAACGAGCTCGACGCTGCCGGACGATCGCAGCCCGTTTGAACGCCAAAAGTGTTAGATGGGATCGCCGGTGCCGGGTGAAACATCAGACGGTGGAGGAATCCGCCCCCGGGACCTCATTGTCTCTTGAGCCGGCAGACCATGAGAACGGTTAGCGATCTTCCTTCATAGCTTCGAGATAGTACCTGTATCCTTCGAGTTCTTCTTCCATTACCGGCACGACTTTGATGAGGACGCGATTTTCGTTCAAGAAGCCTTCCTTTGTCACGGGATAATGACCAATGCCGAATCCGCCTGGATCACCGACTCTGCCAAGCGTGAGCGTAGCTGGATCAACATCCGCTGGTAATTCCGGAAACTTGTTGGCATAAGTGCGGAGATGCACGGCGCATTCATCGACTGCGAGCACCTTCGTAACGCGCCAAGTACCATCTTTGTTCTCGGAGGCGTAGAGGCCGCCAACCTGGATTGACTGGTTGTCTTTTGCCACAGCCGTACCTTCTCTCGTTGAACAGCCGGACGCGGCCATCAAACTGGTCAAACACAGGATGGGCAGTCGCAAGTTAACCATCGTATACCTGCCGCAGAACGACGAAGCTCTCCTGCCCGGCGGGCGCGGGGAGCTATGGCCTTTGGAAAGCCTAAATGCCCGCCGGGTTAGGTGCAGCACCTTGTTCGGCGTCTGGGCTACCCGGTTCGGCGTCGAGAAACCATTGTACCGCTGCGAGGCTCGTGACCCATGTGCTGACTGCGTCCCCGTCCTCATTCGTGACGACCCGCGGCACAAGGCCCCCAAACGTCCCATCGAGCGAGAGCCGCTGCTGCACGAAGCACTCACGGCCCTCGCGATAGACGAGCCACGCGACCCGCGGGTCGTGCTGAAGGATGGCCACCGGCGCGCCACGAACCAAAGCCGCCAGTTCCGGACGCCAACTCGCTTCCAGGTTTGAGACTGCGCCAGCGAGGTGGCAAACAAAGCCCTCGCGGAACTCGCCGACGACTATCTCGCCCAGCCGTTCGCCGTCAGCCCCAAGCCGATTCGGGGTCAGCAAACGGATTGCGAACATACCTCCGCCTCCGCCGCCGAACTTCTGTTTCTCTGACCTCTCCGGCACATATTACTGCCGGCGAATTTGCCACGTCAAGGAATTACAAATCGTACTCGGGATTTCAGGTGGGTACTGTCTGTGAGTTTTTGGTCGTCCGCCAATTGTGATCGCGAGTGGGGCCGTGAAGTTGGTCGAATCTGTCCGTGTCGCTAGCTGGACCATACAGTACGCCCCCGCCGCCAAACACAGCTGGCGCTCAACGCCAGCCGGGGACGACGGGAGCAGTCGCTGACAACGCAGCGGACCGACCGCATCAATCTGTCGGGCGCGGCCCCGACCGGCGTACGCTCCGAAGTGAATGATCCCGGTGCCGACCCGCGGATGACGCAATCGATGATATTCGCCCCGCGACCGACGAATTCAAACTCCCGAATTCCGTCCCCGCTCAACCTCCGGGCTCTTGACTTCGGTGGCCATAGAGCGGTTCGGTCGAAACCCCCTTACCCGCCGCTGCGACCCCAGCCTCAAAGGGTCCGCGTCTGGCCTCCATCGACATCCAAGATTGCCCCCTGACAGTACTGTGCCGCACCGGATGCCAAGAAGGCGACGGCCTGCGCGATTTCGGCCGG
>JAIBBI010000179.1 GCA_019694755.1 Gemmataceae bacterium | reverse complement strand
TTCGACGGTCACGGACCCGGTCGAGCCGGCGATCTCGCCGATGCCGCCGCCCTGACCGCCGCCCCCGGCCGTGTTGCCGACGATCGTGCTGTTGCGGATCACGGCGATGCCGGTGAAGCCCGAGAACCCGATCCCGCCGCCGTTGCTGGCGGCGGAGTTCTGCGTGAGCGTGCTGTTGATGACGTTGAGGTTTCCGCCGCCAACGTAGCGGATCGCACCGCCGGAGCTGGCAAAGGTCGAGCGGTTGTCAATAAAGGTGGAGCGGTCGACGGTCAATTGTCCGGTGGTCGCGGTGACGCCACCGCCGGCCGGGGCGGAATTGCCGCTGAAGGTGCAGGCCGTGATCGTGAGGACTCCGGCCGCAAGCCCGAGATCCGCGCCACCGCCCCGGGTTGTGGCCGTGTTGCCCGTGAACACGCAGTTGGAAAGCGTGACGGATTCGTCGCCAATGGCGATGCCCGCGCCGGTGGCGGCCGAGCCGCCGGTGACTGTCAGCTTGGTCAGCGTGATTGCCGTCGATGTCGGCGCGGACAGCGTGACAAACACCTGGCTCGCGCCGCCGCCGCTCACGGTGACGCCCGCGGCCGGGCCGGTGATCGTCAGCGCGTCGGTGATGCTGAGTGATCCCGTGGTCAGCGTGATGGTCTGGGCCGAGGCGAATGCGGTCGAGTTAAAAATGATGGAGTCCGCGCCGGCGTTGCCGTTGGCCGCGACGATGCAGGCCCGTAATGAGTCGGGCCCGTCGTCGGCCGTGTTCAAGACGGTAAAAGTGGTCGGCACCAGACGCGATTCGAGGGCGCGCAGGATCGGCCGGAAGCGGGGGAGTCGGGCCATCGTGATGTACCTCGGGTTTCCGCATGTTACCCGATGCCGGCCGACCCGCCAAACGAATTCCAGGCCGGTCGACTACTTGCAACGGGCAGGGCCGGGGTAGTACGATATGGCCATGCCCGAGAGTCCGCTGCCGCCCGCGCTTCCGCCGCCGTCGGTCGCTGCCGAGCGACTGCGAACGGCGCAGCTTGCGCTGGCGTTTCTTCTGGGCGTCGGCGTCACGTTTCTGGTGGGCCAGTATTGGCGCGGGCGAACGGCCCGGCCGCTGGTCTCGGCATCGCCGTTCCGCATCGACCTGAATCACGCCACGCCGGCCGAGCTGGCCCAGCTCCCGCGGGTCGGGCCCGCGCTGGCCGAGCGGCTCGTCGATGCCCGGCCATTCGAATCGGTCGAATCGCTGAAGACCGTTCCGGGGTTCGGGCCGGCGACGTTTGACCGGGTCGCCCCGCACGTCGCCGTCAGCGAGACATACCCGGCCAAGCCGAAGTCGGTGGTGGCAATTGATCCGAACACCGCGACGCTCGAGCAGTTACAGACGCTGCCCGGCATTGGGCCGAAGCTGGCCCAGCGGATCATCGAGACCCGCGCGGCCCGGCCCTTCATCTCCGCGGCCGATATGCGGCGCGTGCCCGGCTTGGGGCCCAAGACAGTCGACCGCATCCGCGACCGGCTGCTGTTCACCACGCCCTGAGATCCTCGGGGCAAAGTCACCTTGCGTAATCTGCCCGTTCGGTTATAGCCCCTGCATCGGCTATGGATGGCCGAAGAGGGGTGCCACGGATGCGCACGGGGATCGCTTTCTTAATGGTCGGACTGGCCGGCTGCGCCCACGGGCAGTCGTGCAAGGTCCGCGAAACGGCCCTGCCCGAGGCCCAGGGGATCCGGGCCGAGGCGAGCTCGCTTCTGCCCGCGATGCCCGTCGCCTCGACGGGAGCGACGCGAGGCCAGGCCCAGGAACTGCCGCCGGGCGCGACCATCGTACCCACGTCCGGCCTGCCGGACCCCGCGGGCCAGGTCGCAGTCCGCATCCGGGCCCACGTCAACGGCGCGCCCATTCTCGACGAAGAACTCCGCGAAGCCATGGTCCTGCGGACTGGCGAACTGATGAACGTGCCAGAAACCCGGCGGGCTTCATTCGTCCAGGAACTCGCCGTCCGCGAACTCGACCGCCTGATCGAACGCGAGTTGATCCTGCAGGAAGCCATGCAGAAGATCAAGGAAATCAAGCGCCCCCAGCTTCTGGAGCAGCTTAAGCTCGAAGCGGGCAAGGAAGCCGACCGCCGGATCGCGGACATCAAGAAGTCCGCGAAGATCTCGAACGACGACGAGTTCCGGGCGTTTCTCCGCCAGAGCGGGCTATCGGTCGAGGGGCTGCGCCGGCAGACCGAGCGCAACTTCATGATGACCGAGTACATCCGCAACCTGATCTTCCCGGCCGTGCAGCGCATCAGCGTGCAGCAGGTCCGGGAGTATTACGACGAACACCCGGACCAGTTCACCCGGCCGGATCGCCTGAAGTGGATGGACATCTTCATCGACATCAGTCGGTTCCCGGACGCCAACGCCGCCCGGCGGCACGCGGAGATGATCATCGCCCGGGCCCAGGCCGGGGAAAACTTCGCCGAGCTGGTCAAACAGTTCGACCAGGGCGACAGTGTCCTGCGCGGCGGCGAGGGGCTCGGCAACAAGCCGGGCGAAGTTAAGCCACCCCAGGCCGAGCCGGTGCTGATGAGCCTGAAGCCCGGGCAGGTCGGCCCCGTGATTGACCTCGGGTTCGGCCTGCACGTGGTGAAAGTGATCGAGCGCGACTATGCCGGGCCCGAACCGCTCGACGAGAAGTGCCAGGCCCGCGTCCGCGACCGCCTCAAGGGCCAGATCGCGGAGCGCGAGTACAAGCGGATCGTCGACGAGCTGAAGCGCAAGGCGACGATCGTGGTGTACAAGGAACAGTAAGCCCCGGGGCTACTTCTGATAGGCCGGGACGGTGATGCTCACGGAGACGGGCTCGCCGTCCGGGAACCGCAGGACCGTCGAATCCGCCTGCGAGACGATTTCCTTCACATTCTTCCGGAACTGTTCGTATTGCGTGGCCACCTGGTCGCGCTCGCCGACCCGCATCCGCAACTGCACGCGCAATTCGTCGCGCTCCTTGACCACGGCCTGGAGTTTGGCAATGTGGTCCTCGGCCTTGTGCAGTTGCTGGCGGACCTGATCGCGGGCATTGGCCACGGCGACGATCTCGTCCTCGATCCGGCTGTTCTTTTCTTCCAGAATCTTGATTCGTTCGACGAGGGCGGCCCGGTTGTTCGGGCTCTGCGAGCAACCCCAGACCCCGGCCAGCGTGATGATCAGTACGGCCACAAGACGCTTCATAGCGGTTTCTCCGGATGGCGATGACCTGGGCGACCGCCGGCAGAAGAACAGCGCAACCCTGCCCGGGCTACCCGAACTCCGCCGTCGGCAGTCTTTCCATCGTCCGCAAACTACCCGGGAGTTAACCCCGCTTCACCCGGTCGCCCGACCGGGAGCCTTTAACCTGTCCGCATGTATTAACAACTCGATTCGTGTGACTATTGCATCGCAAGCGGGTTGGGCCGGTTGTGCCGGCGCGAATCGTGAATGTTCGATGTCTGCGACCACGCCGGCCCACTCTTTCGTCGCGGAGCGCGCCAGTTCGGCCGGGGTCCGCGAATCGGCCAGCGGGTCGAACTGCCGGGCGAGGTATGCCCGGACCACTCGCTCGACCGTCGCCAGGTCGCGTGCCGACTGCAGCCCGGCAAGGGCTTCGATGTCCGGCGAGAGGCGAGGCCGACGGCGCAACACAACTACGAGGACCAGAATTACGGCCGCCCCCGCGAGCAGCCATGGCCAGAGCGCGGGGGCCGGCGGTGGCACGCCACCCTCGGGCCCGGTCACCCCGTGCAGCCGACCGACGAGTTCCTCGAGCGTCGGGTTCATGGCTGATGCGCCCGCGATTCGAAGTGGCGGACGAGGACACGCACCGCGTCGTCAGTAGGCGCTATCCGCACGACTCGCACGCCGGCCTCGCGCAGGAGCCGGGCGATCCGCTCGTCGCGGGCCCCGGCCGTCGCCGCGTAGGCGGCCCGGACCCGCGGCGACGATGTGTTGACAATCCGTTCCGTGCCCGACTCGGCATCGGCGAGGCGCAGTCGCCCGTGGTCGGGAAGGGTGCGCTCGGCGGGGTCGCGAATCCAGAGGGCGGTGAGGTCGTGCCGCAGGCCCGCGATGCGGAGCGGGCGGGAGTCGGCCAGACCGAGAAAGTCGCTGATTACGAATGCGGCCGAGCGGCGGTGCCGGGCCAGCGGGGCCAGCCCGGCCGAGTAGTCCGTGCGGCGATTCTTCGCCGACCAGTCGGCATACCGTCGCACGATCTGCTCGGCCGTGCGATCGCCGCGTGCCGGCGACTGGTGATGTTCGATGCGATCGCTGAACA
The DNA here is from genome assembly GCA_019694755.1 of Gemmataceae bacterium. Classification (GTDB taxonomy): domain Bacteria; phylum Planctomycetota; class Planctomycetia; order Gemmatales; family Gemmataceae; genus JAIBBI01. Next base: position 3,591 of record JAIBBI010000179.1, on the reverse strand, counting down.
GGCTCAAGCCCACGCGATCACGGTTGGCGACGGCCGCGAACGCCAGCAGCGCGACGAGGTCGTCGGCCACGGCGCGCTTGCCGTCCATCGACCCGCTGACGTCCACGACCAGTCGCACCGCGCACTCGCGCTCGGCACGGTACGTGCGGACGTGCGGCATGCCGGTGCGGGCGGTCACCGCGCTGTCGAGATAGCGGACGTCGTCCCCGGGTTCATACGGCCGGACGTCGGCAAACTCGATCCCGGGGCCGCGAACCGCGCTGCGGTAACTTCCCGCAAGCGCGCCGGCAACACGGTGCCGGGCGCGGGCAAACAGACGACGCAGCATGGCCGGGTTCATTCCGTGCCCCCGGTGCAGAGGAAGTCGGCGGGGATCCACCCGACCCGGCCCGCGGGCAACTCGATCTGCCACCAGTCGCCCCGGCGAAACAGCGTGCGGCATTCCGTCCCGCGGGGCAATTGCAGGATCGCAGGGTAGGCCGGGCCGTTACCCGAGCGCAACTCCGTCGGCCGGGCGACGACCGCGAACGGGGCGGCATGATCGTGGGCATCCCGCATCGAGGACACGAGCAGGTTGAATGCCGGGATCGTGGAGACCGGCAAGAGTATTGCAAGCCCGGCCCATCGCAGCGCGGTCCGTCCACGAACGAGGCAAATTGCGATTCCACACCAAGCCGCGACGGCCAGCATGGTGACGGCCGGCCGAAACAGCACGCCGGGATACCAGACAGTTTCCGGCGCGACCTCGGTCGCCAGCGCGGGGTCGCCCGGCGTACCAGCCTCCGCCCGCAGCAATGCAAGTCCACGGGCCGCGTCGGCATCCGTCGGGTCGGCGCGTAGAGCCTGCCAGCACAACAGGTGCGCGGCAGTAGTATCGGCACGGTCGAGCACGGCATCGGCGGCGCGGGTAATTTCCGACGACGTTGGCCGAGTCCGTACCTCGCGGGCCCATTCCCGAACAGCGGGCGGCACGACTAATGGTGAGGAGACGGCTTCGACCGTCAGCGTGACCGGTTCCGCATACGTCGTCTGCCAGGCGCGGAGCGTCGGCTGGTAGTACACGAACTTGTAGCGGGGAACGGTGAACGCGCCCGGCCGGGCGGCGCGGACGCGATACCGGAACTCGCCGGGCGGCGCATCGAGTGGATCGGCGACCAACCCGGCCGGCCAGCTAATCGCAGGCGGGCGGACGCCGGTCAGATCGCCATCGCCGCGGATCGTCAGGGTCAATCGCCCGGCCTGCTCGACCGACAGTGTGGGAGGATCAAGCACATACTCGACGCGGAACGGGCCGCCGACCGCACCGGAGAAATCCGCGGGTCGGCCGGCAACGGGCGGTGCGGCCAAAAGCAACGCGAGCAGTAGGGGCGCAATCACCAGTCGGGGTACTCCCGCCGGGGCACTGTGCGGACGCGCCGCTGTTCCTGCCGATGGGCCCGCACCCGCAACTCGACCTCAGCCAGATACCGGGCGACGTCGGTAATAGGCGCGAGCGTCTCGGTATCCGGCAGCATCGGCAGGTTGCCCCGGCCGGGCGCGGTCTGCGGCGTCGTCTGGTCCGGCGATCCGGTTGGCGGCGAGAGTTTCGGCGTGGCATCGGTCGAAGGACGTGGTTTCTGGTTGTTGGCACTCGAAGCTGCCGTGTCGCCCGGGCGGGGCGGCCCGTCGCCCGGTGGCTCTTGCTCTTTGTCAATGGCGGGGAGAATCGCAAGAATCTGCTCGGCCAGCAGGCGGTTGGCCCGAGCCATGTCACGCAGATCGCCGGTCGCCTCGCGCTCAGCGTCGCTCAGCACGGCGATAGCTTCGGTTACGGCGGCGCGACGGGGTGGTTCCCGCAATCGACTCGTGCCGAGGTTGTACAGCGCGCGGTTCCGACGTTCGCCAGTGGCATCGGTGAGCGACCGGCGGAACCGCTCGGCCGCTTCCGCGTGACGCCCGAGGTGAGCCAGTGCGACACCCTGATTGAAGGCCGCCTCGCCGGGGTCGGTGGTGCGTTCCGCCGCCCGATCATAGAGTGCAAGCGCGTCGGCCGGCCGGCCTGCTTCCTGCGCCTGGTTGCCCCGCAGGATCGCGTCGCCCGGTGGGATGGCCGCGACGGCGAGCGTGGCCACGGCCGGGGCCCACGCCGCCCGGGTCGGCATCGCCCAGCCCCCGGCCAGTAGCACCCAGCCGGCCAGCAACCAGCCGAACCCGGGTGCCGAGTGTGGATGCGTCACTACCGCTCCGGCGCGGATGCGATTGGCGAGGTCGTCGATGGCCACGGAGCCGGCATCAACAGGGAAATACCGACCGGTCGTCGTGGCAGCGATGGCTTCGAGTGTGTCGTCCACGCGCCGGGTCATCGCACCGGCCACGCCCGGCACCGGCGCGGGCTCCGGCTTTCCGACACCGAGGACGTGTACAGGGATCGTGACATCCGGATAGGTGCGCCATTCGCCGTCGTCGGCCGGGTCGTCGCCGTCGCTGATTAGCACGATCCGGCTCGGCCGGCCACCGGCGAGCCGTTGCCGGGCGTGGCGGAGTGCGGCCCCGATGCGCGTGCCGGAAACGGCACGGTCCGGGTGCAGGTCGGCGGCCGACTCGGGGTCGATGGAAGTAAGCGAGGCACGAGCCGCGCCGGAGTCGGCGGTCAGAGGGCAGATCGCCTGCGGAGTGCCGGCAAACGCGACGACCCCGACCCGGCTACCGGGCAGGCGGTCGAGTAAGTCGCCCGCCAGCGATTGGCCCCGGGAGAAGCGGTCGGGCACGGTGTCGCGGGCCAGCATGCTCCGGCTGGCATCAAGGACGATGACCACGTCCGGCCCGCTGCCCGCCGGCCGGGCGTCGGCCGTCGGCAGCGCAGCCATCGCGAAGCACGCTGCCGCGGCCAGTCCCGCAACGAGTCGGGCTGTGTCCTCAAACGGAGTGACACGCCGGAGCACGAGCCACGCCAGCGCGGCCAAAGTCAGCCCGGTCGTCAGTTGCGCGGGCCAGCGGGTACGGGGAGCCGACGGGTCGGTAACTCGCGATTGCGGGAGGGCATGGAGCAAGGAGTCGAGCGAAGCCACGTCGCCGACAGGGACAACTGCGCCGCCCGTCATCTGTGCGAGCGCGGTCAGGCCCGGAGCGCCCGCCCCGTCGGGAGGCCCGGCATCGAGTGTGAACACGGGCACGCCGGCCGCCGCGGCCAGTTGGCCCGCCTGCCGGGGCGAGAGGGCGGGGGCCGGCACGTTGTGCTCGCCGTCGCTGCATACCACAATCGCCTTGCCGCCCGACTCGTGTGTCAGTCGAGCCAGCGCCCAGGCAACGGCGTCGCCGAGATTCGTCTCGGACTCGGTGGGGACGCCCCGCGGCGTGGCGGCCGCCAGCGCGGCCCGTACCGCGGCGTGATCGTGCGTCGGCGGGCACGCGGTGTCGGGGTGGGCCGCGAACAGTACGAGCCCGATTCGGTCGCCCGGCCGGCGGGCGATCAATTCGTCAAAGGTGCGCTTCAACGTCTCGATGCGGGTCGGCCCGCCGTCCGACTCGGCCATCGAACCACTCACGTCGGCCACCAGCACGAGGCCGATGCCGGGCCGGGTGGTGGGCCAGGGCAGGTCGGGCCCGGCCAGT
>JAIBBI010000178.1 GCA_019694755.1 Gemmataceae bacterium | reverse complement strand
AATGGCGTCCACAAGGACGTCCCGGTCGCGCGCGGCAAGCCCGCGCCGGCGGCGAAGGGGCCGAACAAGATGCCGCTCCTCGTCGGAGGCGGGGTCGGGCTGGCGGCGATGGCCGGCGTCATGGTCTGGGCCCTTTTCCTCCGCGGCGGCGGCGACGAAGGCACCAAGCCGGTCGCTCCGGTCCCGGTCGCCAAAATCAACCTGAACGACTCCGCCCCGCCCGCGGAGAACAAGGCCGGTGAAACAGCCAAGGCCGAGCCGAAGAAGGAGACGCAAGCCGGCACGAAGGCGACGACCGTCAGCGCTCCGTCGCGACCGACCTTCACGGTGTTTGCCGACAGCCCGAAGTCGCTGCCGCCGCAGATGCCGGCGGAAACCGTGGAGCGTGTCAAGAAGTCGGCTGTGATGCTGCGCTGCACGTCCGACACCGGTGCGGGCGAAGGCTCGGGCTGGTTTGCCGAGCCCGGTATCATCGTGACCAATGCCCACGTCGTGAACATGAAGGATCGCGCCGCCCCGCCGCCGCAATCAATTCGCGTGTTCCTCAACTCGGGGCTGCCCGACCAGCAGGAAGTCAGCGGAAAGCTGCTCGCACTTGACCGCGAAAACGACCTCGCGGTTGTGCAGGTGAAGGCGAAGAACATGCCGGAGCCGCTGCCGATCTGCCCGTCTTCCGAACTGTACGAAGGCCAGCGGATGTATGTGATGGGCTTCCCGCTCGGCTCGAGTCTTGCGATGGCCGCTTCGGGCCGGGGCGCGGCCGACCGGGTTACTCCCACGGTGAAGTTCCGCCAGTCGTCGGTGTCCGGGCGACTTGCCTACAAGAACGGTGGCATCAAGCTGGTCCAGTTGGAAGGCGGCGCGGATCACGGCAACTCCGGCGGCGCGGTCCTCGATACCGCGGGCACCGTCCGCAGTATTCTGGTGGCCGGGTTCGACGGGACGACGCTGCGATGGGTCATCCCCAGCGAGTATGCCGTCTACCTGCTCCAGGGCCGACTGCTGTCGGTGACGCCCGGCCAGGCGACCCGCGAAGGCGCGGGCATCCGCCAGCCGTTCACGGCGATGGTCGCTGACCCGATGAAGCGGATCAAGAAGATCACGTTGGACGTTTGGGCGGGCGACCGCGGATCGGGCATCCGCCCGGCGAGCGATCGCAAGCCGTCGCCGCAGGCCAATGACAGCCCGGTCTCCACGGTCGAGTTGGCGTACGACCCGAACATGGTCGTGAAGCTCGGCGAAGCAACCCCGGTGGCCGGCAATTGCTCCCTGCCGCTGAAGAAGGACGACCAGGTCTATTGGGTCCAGCCGAAGTACGAGCGTATCGACGGCTCGATCCGCTGGGGCGAGGCAGTGGCCATTAACTTCGCCGGCCTGCCCGTCGACGCCAAGGGCGCGAAGCTGGCTATCAACCACGTGTCCGGCACCGAGCGGAAGGTGGAGATCATCAGCAAATTCGGCGCGGGCTTTGTGCCGCAGGGTTACCCCATCCAGGTCCAGGGTCGCGAGCTGAAGGTCAAGCTCACCGAAAAGACCCGCGCACTGGAAGCCGACGGCGCGGCCAAGGTCCAGTTCCATTACGACAATCTGGGCTTCCTCGACGAAGACACCAACGAGATGATCCGCGAGCGGTACAAGGACCTTTTCAACTCGGCCAAGGGAATGTCGATCGAGGCACTCGTTACCAAGCGCGGCCTGATCCGCGACCCGAAGGCGAACCTGACCAACGTCCCGGCCCAGTTCCGGCCGACCATGGCCAACTTCAACTCGCAGATCATGTCGACGCTGGAAGGATTAGCCCTACTCCTGCCCGAGAAGGATCTCGCGGCCAACGACACCTGGGACGACGAGTACAAGTACACGTTCCAGATCAACCGAGACAACTCGGAGCCGGCCAGCTACCGGCTCCGGTTCAAGTACCTGGGCTCCCGGATGCGCAACGGCCGGGAAGAGGGCGTCGTCACGTTTAACGGCGTCGTCGTGAAGGGCGACGGATCGGCGACCACCTCCAATCAGCAGGCCGGCGGCTCCATCATCGACCAGATCGACGAAGCCGCCGAGCGCCGCAAGGGCATTTTCGGCATCACTCACGGCGCGGCCCTGATCGACATCCAGACCGGAGTGACGACCCTCGCCAACACGCACTCCGACGTGGCGATCGACGTGAAGATCAAGCTGAAGGACGACGAAGGCAACGAGCGGGAAGTCACCGCCACTTACGGCGCAGTGCAGGAAACCGTGCTCCAGCGTTTCCTCGATAAGAACGATCAGCCGCTCAAGCCGGATCAGTTGCTCCCCAACCAGGAGGAACTGCTCAACCCGTTCGTGGGCGCTCCGGACCCGAACATCGCGGCCAATCCGTCGGCGGGCGGGAGCGACGGCGCGGGTAACACCCCGGCCATGACCGGCACCGGCGGCCTCGAGATGAAGAAAGAGGTTCGCGACAAGGTGAAGGCGGCCGCATGCCTGATCCGTTGCAATCGTGAGGGTGGCGGCGGCGACGGCTCCGGCTGGCTGGCCGAGCCGGGCATCGTCGTGACCAACGCGCACGTGATCGGGATGGTGGATCGCGCCGCCCGGCCCCCGCTGGGCGTCGACGTCTACTTCGATGCCGGCATGCCGTCGGTGAAGAAGTTCGCCGCCAAGATCCTCACCGTCGATCACGACAACGACCTCGCGGTTCTGCAGCTTCCGACGACGGAAGGCCTGCCCGAACCGATGCCGATCGTACCCTCGGGCGACCTGTTCGAAGGGCAGCGGCTCTTTGTGCTCGGCTTCCCGATGGGGCAGCGGCTCGGCTCGACGATGGGTGACGGCATCGACCCGCTCAAGACGCAGCTCAAAGTCCGCGACACCAGTGTCGCCGGCCGGCTCGACAACAAGCGTACGGGCCTGCTCAAATACATCCAGGTGGAAGGCGGCCTGACGCCCGGCAACTCGGGCGGCGCGCTCGTCGACATGAACGGTGCGGTTCGCTGCGTCGCGGTCGCGATCATGCCCGGCACGCAGATCGGCTTCACGATCCCCTCGGAGTACGCCGCCCGGCTGCTCCAGGGCTTCCCGCTCGAGACCAAACCGCAATACGCCTATAAGGACGGCTCGGTGGCCCGCATGCCAGTCGAGATCAAGTTCGGCGACCCGCTCAAGCGGGTGAAGAAGGTGCAACTCGATTACTGGGTCGGTCAGCCGGGCAACCCCCGACGATCTGCGAAGTCGCTGCCGAAACTCCGGCCGGGCGACCTTGAACGTAAGACCGTCGACCTGACCTACGACGCGGAGAAGGCGAAGGCAACGGGCGACTTCATCCTCCCGGAGGCGGAACCCGGAACCGCCTATTGGGTCCAGCCGCGGTACGTCGACGGCCAGGGCCAGGAGTCGTGGGGCGATGCGGTGTTCTTCGCGCCGGACGGCCCGCCACTCGACCGGCGCGATGTCGCGCTGAAGGCAATCTTCAAGCCGGGCGCGAGCCGCCTCGTCGATGTGAATCTCGACGCGAGTTACCGGTATGTCTACCTCGGTAGTGACATGGGCGAGGAGAATCACCTCTTCGTCACGCTCGCCGAGACGGTCGGCGCGTGGAATGCGGCCAAGAAGGGCCAGATGGTCGGGTATCAGTTCACCGACCTGCGGTTCGGCCAACCGCGGACACAGGGAGAGTTGCTCAAGATCATGCTGACTCTGGTTCAGGCGCCGGACCTGCCGGCCCGGATCCGCAACGTGCTCACGATGACGATCTACAACAAGGACGGCACCATGAGCAACAACGTGGCGGCCGACCTGTCGAACGTCCAGCCGATCACCCTCCGCCCGGTGTTCAGCCAGTTCAACGATCAGGTGCTCCAGTGCATCCAGACGATGAGCGTGAAGCTGCCCAACGCGACCATCAAGGTCGGTGACACGTGGAGTCAGCCGACCAACCTGCTCATCGCCGCCCGCAGCCGGTTCGAGCCGGCCCTGTTCACGATGAACATGAAATACCTCGGCGTCCGCGACCGCGGCGGCCGACTCGAAGCCGTCGTCGAGATCAAGGGCGCCATCGCCCAGGACCCGAAGGCGAAGAGCATTGAGCTTCGCGAACTGAAGAGCAAGTCGGCCGACAAGGACGACGGCAAGGATAAGGACAAAGACGCCCCGAAGGACAAGGGTAAGGACGAGCCGAAGGACGATCCCAAGGACAAGGACGAGAGCCTTCAGATGATGAAGACTCAGCTCCCGCCGTCGCAGGTGGTCGGCAAGAAGAAGCCGCTCTACGGCAACGTCCACGGTTACGCTTACATCGATGTGGAGAGCGGGCACGTCTCGTTCTGCAAGCTGTTCCTCGACATCGATGTCGAGATGATGCACAAAGATCGTCAGACCGGCGCGGAAATCCCCGTGCAGGCGGGCGGTACGGTCGTGATGCAGATGAACCGGCGGACTTCCAACAAGTAGTCGCGCCCATCGCCGAATCCGACCCCCGCCAGCAACTTCCGGCGGGGGTTTTCGTTTGGTTATCCGAGGGAGAGCCCGTGCGTCAGCCGCGAATCCTGATGTGTCCGCCGGACTATTACGGCATCGAATACGAGATCAACCCGTGGATGAGCCGGTCGCGCGGGTCCGACCGGCCCACGGCCGCGACGCAATGGGAGGGGCTCGTTGCGATCCTGCGCGAATTGGGCGCTGTCGTCGAGTTGATGACCGCCCGGCAGGGGTTGCCCGACCTCGTCTTCACAGCCAATGCGGGACTCATGTTCCGCGACCGGTTCTACAGTTCCAGTTTCCGCCACGAGGAGCGGGCCCGCGAGTCACCGGTTTTCGACGAGTGGTTTGCCGCCCACGGATTCTCCGTCCACCACATGCCGGAGGGGACGTTTCACGAGGGCGCGGGCGACGCGCTGTTCTGCGGCGACGCTCTGTTTGCCGGCTACCGCATCCGGTCCGACGTTTACGCCCACCAGTGGTTGGCCCGCGAGATCGGCGTCCGCGTGCTGCCGCTCGAGCTGATCGACCCGTACTACTACCACCTCGATACGTGTTTCTGCCCGGTCGCGCCGGATACCGCGATCTGGTTTCCGCCGGCCTTCGACGCCTACGGGCAGAAGGTGATCCGTACGCACGTCCCGAAGTTGATCGCCTGCGAGCCGGACGAGGCCAAGCGATTCGGCTGCAACGCGGTGGCCGTGGGTAAGACGGTGGTCACGAACTCGGGGTGCCCACGCCTGGCGGAGAGCTTGGAAAAGCTGGGCTATGCGACGCGCAACACGCCGCTCGACGAATTCCTGAAAGCGGGCGGCAGCGCAAAATGTCTGACGCTCCGGCTCGACGGCGAAGAGGCGGCCAACTGGGCGAAATAGCTGCTCAGCAGCGGACTTCGATCACCGGGTCGGGCTTGCCCGATTTCTCGAGCCAGAGCTCGATGGAGAATCCGATGGCCGCGGTCGTGGTCGCGAGGAACGCGAGCCAGAGCCAGCCGGTCCGGCGGACGCCCAGCCGGCTGACCTCTTCGCCGCGCTTCAGTTCGCGGACGAGTTTCTGCTTGGGCGTCTCCTCGGCCGGCGCGGCCAACTTGACCTCGGCCTGAACCGCCGCCGTCGCCTCAAGCCCCATGCTGCCCATCATCTGCAAGCCGAGAAGGGCAAACAGAATCCACGATGCCGCGGTCAGCACCATGAGCCGTTTCGGCCAGAGTGCGTTGATGATGTCCGGGATCGGCACCGTGATGTACTGCTGAAACAGTTCGCCCACTCCGACGATCACGACTGGAATCAAGATCATCAGGAAGAGGAACATACTGAAGCTGAACGACTTGACCTCGTAGAGCTTCTTCTCGAGTCCGAAGACTTCTTCGCCAGTGATGTCGGCCGCGAACCCGCCGGTCATCACGCCCCAAGCCGATTGCGTGTACACGGGGATGCCGCCCGGGCTGGCCGCGACCCACACGAAGAAGGTCAGCAGAAACAGCAGCATCAAGCCGATCGGTCCGAACCAGTGCAACACCCGGCGGGAGAGCGTGATCGTCCACCAGGGCTCGGCGGAACCGGCCGGACGGGGCGGAGTGGCAGCAGTAGGGGTCGGCGGCGCGGGCAAGGTAACGGGTTCGACGCGCGGGGGCGGGGCCGGTGCCGGCACCGGTTCAGGGATATCGGGCATCGCCTGGAGCAGGGCCGGCGCGGTGAAGATGTTGCCGCACGACGGGCACGGCGAGGGCTTTTCCGCCTGGGAGTTATCGAGCGTGACGGTCTTCTGGCAATGGGGACACTGGACGCGCATCGGGTTCCTCCCGCGGATGGGTCCGGGCGTGAAGCTGAAACGCCCGCGGCAGATAGTCTAGCAGGTCGGCCGCGGTGAGCGACCATTCGCCCAACTCCGTCGCCCCGAGGTCCCCGGCCATTCCGTGCAGATGTACGCCGAGCCGGGCAGCATCGTATGCCGACAGCAACTGTGCCCACAGCCCGGCGATCACCCCGGAAAGGACGTCGCCCGATCCCGCGGTCGCCATCCCGGGATTGCCGGTCACGTTGATTGCGAGGCGGTCGCCCTCGGCAATCAGAGTGCCCGCGCCCTTGAGCACGAGCACGCCGGCGAACCGCCCGGCAAACGCCCGTGTCACTTGTTCACGATGATCCTGGATGTTGCCCGCGCCGGTCAGCAGGGCGAATTCGCCGGGATGAGGAGTGAGAATGCGTTCACCGGGGTGGGTGAGCTGGCGGACCGGTTCGTGAATCGCGTTCAGCGCGTCGGCATCGACGACCAATCGTGGCAGCCCGGCCGCGAGCAGGGCGTCGACGACGGCCGAGACGCCCGGAGTTTGCCCCAGACCGGGACCAACCACAACGACATCCGCCCGCCGGGCCGCGGCGAGCAGGTCGGGCACGCAGCAGGCATCGAGTCGGCCGTCGTGCTCGGCCAGCGGAAGCGTCATGGCGCACGGGTGGCCGGCCGCGACGACGGGCCAGCACGATATTGGCGTGGCAACAGTGACGAGCCCCGCGCCGGAGCGGAGGGCCGCGCACGCGCACAGAACGGCCGCTCCGGTCATGCCGCGGGAGCCGGCCACGACGAGCACCCGCCCGCAATTGCCCTTGTGGGCGTCACGGGGCCGCACGGGGAGCGGGACATCCATGGATCAACAGAGCCTTGATGAAACAGCGGAACGCGGATAAACTATGAGCAATTACCCGGTGGTGTAACGGTAGCACAAGGGTTTTTGGTACCCTTTGTCATGGTTCGAATCCATGCCGGGTAGTGTTTTTCTGGTTTGTCACGACACGTTTCAGTGAACACGACTAACTGCCCCCCTGTTCACGAGTCCGTCGGGGTTTGCCCGGTTTCTTCCAGCCCGTAGGCCTGAAGCTTTTTTCTCACTGTCGCGCGGTCGAGGCCGAGCCATTCGGCGGCGGTGCTGCGATTGCCCCGGGCGCGGCGCATCACTTCGTGAAAAAGCGCCGGCTCGACTGCCTGGAGTAGTTCGTTGGCGAGGTTGGTGGCCGCGGGTTCCGCTGCCAGCCGGGCGCGGAGCCAGCGGAGGACAGAGCCGGCCAGGTCTCCATCCAACGGTTCCGCTCCCCGGGCAGAATCGTCAAAGTGTTCGGGTTGGAGGGCCCTACCGCGGGCGAGAATGGCAGCTCGCTGCACCGCGTTGCGTAGTTGCCGGACATTGCCCGGCCAATCGAGTTGCTGCAAGTGCCGGATTGTTTCGGCCGGCACGGTCGGGCTGTCCGGGGCGAAACGACGGAGGAAGTAGGCCACAAGCGTCGGTATGTCGTCGATGCGGTCGCGGAGCGGGGGCAGGTGGATCGGGAAGACGTTGAGCCGGAAGAACAGATCCTCGCGGAACTTGCCTTCATCCACGAGGCGGGCAAGATCGCGATTAGTGGCGGCGATGATGCGGAAGTCGTGCCGG
>JAIBBI010000177.1 GCA_019694755.1 Gemmataceae bacterium | reverse complement strand
CGAGAAGATGTACTATGCCCAAGGGCTGACCGCCCACCTGTTCGGTGCGATCGGATCGGCAATTGGAGTACTATTGGCCTGGGCGATCTGGCGGCTGGGGGTTGTGGCAATTGCCCGTTTCACTGCGACGGGCAACGACGGACCGGTCACCACGCCTAACGCTCAAATGCCAGTGATTGCTCCGTGAGCAGGTTCTTCATCCGTTCGAAGCGATACCCCGCGCCAGCGATCCTGATGGACACTGCTGGCTATCTACCGGGGTGCTGCGGAAGGAACGGTCTCGCGCATTAAGCCCGGGTTTGACACGCCGGCCTCGTTAACTCGGCGGACTGGCCTGTGTTACCGCGGATCGATCGCCAGAAATGCCGACATCGCACGCCCTGCGAGGGGGGCGGTCCAACCTGCCCCCACTCGACCAAAGTAGCGACATGCAAGGACTCTTTCGCTGACACGTGTGAAACGGGGAACGTACCGTAAACCACATGAAAACTGACTCCCACAAGTGACCGAAATGCCAAAGCAACAAGTTCAAGGAGCAGTCATGGAGGTGGGGTTAGACAGCAACATAACCTGACCTCCCTTCCCTCCCGTTGACTTCGCGGCTCTTTCGGTGTCACGGGAGGCAATTTCGCGGAATATCGCCGAGCTTCCGGCGAATAACGCTCAAAGACTCACGCTTGACGGCAACAGTAACAGTTCTCAACTCCAGGGCACTCACATGTTCAATCGAATCTTTTGTGCGGCCATCATTGCCATTGCCACGCTTGTTTCGGAGAGCCACGGGCAGCCGCCTTCTCCTGCCGCGCAGCGAGATGCCATGAAAAAACTCGACTTTCTGGTCGGCGAGTGGAAAGGCACAAGCTGGACGGAATTTGTCCCGGGACAACGAACCACATCGGCGGGAACGGAAACGGTTCAGAACAAACTGGACGGACTGCTTTTGGTCATCGAGGGCGTTCACCGGAACTCAGGCAGTGACAAGGGAGACATCGTCCACCATGCATTCGGTGTAATGTCTTATGAGGAGAAGGCGAAACAATTTCGATTCCAGGCATACACGAGTCGTGGCCAGTACACGGAAGCTAAAGCCAAGGTAGGGGAGAGCAGCCTCGAGTGGGGCTTCAACATACCTCGGTTCGGCGACGTGAGGTATACCGTCAAGATCGACGACAAGGGACGTTGGTTCGAGATCGGCGAAGTGACTCAGGATGGGAAAGAGTGGCGCAAGTTCTTCGAGATGAAGTTGGAACGAGTGCCGACCAAGTAAGGAATCGAAAACCGGAGAAGACTGAACACCGTCCAAACCGTCCACTGGCTGCCGATGACGGCACGCGTGCGACCAGGTCGGCGGGGTTGATGAGTCCATGTCCTCGGCCACGCGGCGGCAGCCTGCGGGTCCGCTCGATTTTCGCTGCCGGTGCCCGGGACCGTACCTCGCCGGATGACGATTCGAACACGCGGTATCCGGAGTTGTACTTCCCGGGTTCGGTCGCCAGAATGACCGAGGCCGCATGCCGCCTTCCGCACCGGGCGATACCGGTCCGCGATAATACGGATCGCTGGGGTCCCTCCGCCGCCGGCACCGATCGGCTGCCGCAGATGCTGAACCGATTCTTTCGTCGTTCAAAGAGGGCGCAATGATGGCGGCTGATGTAGTGCGGATGAGCAAGTTCCTCTCGCTTGTCCTCCGCCACAAGCCGGAGGAGATCGGGCTCGCGCTGGATGGGAGTGGCTGGACAAGCGTCGAGGAACTGATCCGACTTGCTAACCAACACGGCACCCGGCTGACTTGGCCGCTGTTGGAGCATGTGGTAGCGGAGAATGACAAGAAGCGGTTCGAGTTGAGCGAGGATGGGCAGCGGATTCGAGCAAGCCAAGGGCACTCGGTCGAAGTCGATCTTGCCCTCCCCCCGGCGCAGCCGCCGTCGGTCCTGTACCACGGCACTGCGTTGCGATTTGTCGAATCGATCCGGGCCAGCGGGCTGCATTCGGCGGGCCGGCAGCACGTCCACCTTTCGCCCGACGTGCCTACCGCGACAAAGGTCGGTCAGCGGCATGGTAAGCCTGTCGTGTTAGTAGTCCGCGCCGGGGAGATGGCTGCAGCCGGGCACACCTTCTTTCTGTCGGCTAACGGCGTATGGCTGACGAATGAGGTGCCGACAGAGTTCATCGGTTTCCCGCCGGGGTAATGTGGTCACGCCGAACCGCTCTCACGGGCCACCGACGCAAGAGACGATGCCGCCCTTGGGGCGGTGGGGGCCTCGGCGCGATGTGGGGCGAAGGAAAGACCCGCGACTACCTGCAACGGGCCGGCTTCCGGTCGGTGACCACCCACCGCCTGACCCACGACATTCAGAACAATTGGTACGTGATTAGGAAGTGAACGGAGGACGGCGAAGGAGGGCTTCCGTCAGTGGAAAGCGATGAACACCCGCGACGTGCCTACCAGAACGCGCCGGGGCCGTTTTATGCCAAGGCAATGGGTTGCGACTGCGGGTGCTTGCTGCCCGAGGCCGAGGCTCCGGAACTCCTTGCCACAGCCGGACCGCCGACATTCCAGACCTACTTCCGCCGCCAACCGGTCACGCCGGCTGAGGTCGAGCGGGCATGCGCGGCCATGCTGATCTGCCCGGTTCACAGTCTCCGCTACGGAGGCCTCGATCCATTGGTCCTGACCCAATTGGCGAGGGTGGATTACCTCTGCGACTTCCGGTTGGCAGAGGACGGTAGCGTGGTTCCGCGGTAGCAAAGGCCCGCCGAACCAATCGCCCCACCTGCCCGGGGCGGGAGCGCCATGTTAAGATGAAGGCGACGATGTCGTCGCCGCTGAGGAATACATATGAATACCGTCCAGTCGATAACCAACGCCATCGCTCAACTCCCGCCCGATGAAGTAGCGCAGATCCGGGCTTGGCTGAATGAACAGGCCGAGGCGGAATGGGATGCCCGGATCGAACAGGACGAACGCGCGGGCCGACTCGATGCCCTGGCTGAGCGCGCGCTGGCCCAACACCGTTCCGGGCTGACGAAGCCGCTATGAACCACCACACGACCGCCGACTTTTGGGCATGTTACCATCAGTTGCCGGAAGAGGTTCAGCGAGTCGCCGATGCCAAGTATGATCTGCTGCGTGCCAACTCCCGTCACCCGTCTTTACATTTCAAGCGTGTCGGCAGGTTGTGGTCAGTGCGCGTGGGAATCGGTTATCGGGCTTTGGCGGTGGACAGCGAAAATGGGCCGGTTTGGTTCTGGATCGGATCGCATGCGGAATATGACCAGATCATCAAGCAGGTATGGCGCGGACGGCCGATCCAGGACATTGCGCCGACCGGGCCGGTATCACGGCTATTCGAGAGATTACGTTCCTTGCAACCGGCCCGCAAGTAATCGCATTCGTTCGGCGACGGGAGGCGCGATGTCATCAGTGGGCGAGGTCATTGGGTACCAGTGCTGCTTCTGCGGGGAGTGCGTTGCCGGCGCGGGGACGGACCCAGTCGCGTTGCTCATCCCACTGTCGGATGGCGGCAAACAAGAACTGCGGTGTCACCTCGCTTGCCTTCAGCGGGCACTGCATCCGTCGGTGCCGCTGGCTGTCTTCGCCGAGGCCCCGGACGCCGAACCGTTTACATGGCCTACCGACTCCAGAGTCGATGACGCCCCTGGGGCGGTGCAGGGCACGTAGGCATTCTGGAGTCCGTACCTCATTCGGCCTCCACCGTTTCTGAGCGTGTTTGCCAGCCGAACGAGGAACTGATGCCAAAGGAGATATCGGCGTTTCTTGATTTCGTTCGACTTGTCGTGAATGGCGAGAGAGACGATGTGTCCCGTCGCTTGACGGCCAGTCCCTCATTAGCCACTGCGGCGTCTGACGTTGGCGCTACACGCCAAGACGCTTCGACCTTCTATTTCGACGAGATCGCTCACTACCTTTACGTCGGCGACACGGCCCTTCATATGGCTGCCGCCGCGTTTCGGCGTCCGGTCGCTGAATGCCTCGTCGCTCACGGAGCGGATTGCCGTGCGAAGAATCGGCGTGGAGCCGAACCACTTCACTACGCGGCGGACACCAATCACTGGGATCCGACGGCACAAGTTGAGATGATCGAGTACCTCTTGTCGGTTGGCGCAGACCCCAACGCTTTGGATCGCAGCGGCGTAGCGACCCTGCACCGAGCAGTGCGAACGCGGTCATTGCCCGCGGTTCGAGCGCTGCTGGATGGCGGTGCCAACGTGAGACTGCCGAACAAGGCCGGGTCTACGCCCCTGCACCTCGCCGTTCAGCCCACGGGGCGGGGAGGGAGCGGTTCTGAGCACGCTCGCCAGCAGCAGACGGGTATCATCAGGCTGCTGCTGGAACGCGGCGCAAGCCCGACCGACAAGGACGGGCGAGGTAAACAAGTGCGCCAGGCGGCCAAGAGTGCGTGGATTCAAACCGTGCTCCTCGGAGCGCCCGGCTGACGGTCCTCACGGCCCACCGAGTCAAAAGTCGATGACGCCCCGGGGAACGGTGCAGGCATGTAGGCTATCTGGAGTTTGTCGCTCATACGGCTCCAGTCGCTGGTGAGCGTGGTTACTCGACGTACGGCGCACCATGATCCAGCAACGAATCGGCGACCTTTTGGAGATTGAAGAAGGCGGCAAGTACTTCTATGTCGTCGTCCTGACCAAGGTGGTTATGTTCGGCGGGAACATTCTTTTCGCCTTCCACAACGAGGGAAGGAAACGGGAGATCAGCAGCCTTGCACCGAACGGCGGCGGATTCAACATATGTGCCGATCTTCTGCTTCCGAAGCGCGAAGGCCGAGTTACCCGGCTGCACCGCTACCGAGATGTGACGGCTTTCTGGCGGAGCAAGTACGCCAAGTCCACCAGTGAGTTTCGACCCGTCGTAAAATCGAAGGATTGGTTCATCTACAACCTCGGCGGGCAGCACATAGCGCGTGTTGCCCACCTGACGTCGGAATACCGAGTGGCGATGGACGCCGCCTGCTACAGCTTCGACCTTGTGGCTGGGAAGGTACTGGCAGGATACACACCGGATCAGAATCAACACATTTGATCCGCGGTGAGGTCCGGCCGGCGAATCACGGCTCAGGCAGCCGGCCCGGCGGGTGAACGCAAACGTTCGGCGCACTGGTCGTATCTGCTGCCGAGAAAGATCGAATGGTCAAAACCTCGTTCGAGAATGTTGATGCAGAACTCTGGGTCCACCCGGGCAAGCTCGGCATCGCGCAACCGTCGGTGTGTTTGTTCCACAAAAGTCGTGAATCAGGCGCACAGTTACTTGACGCGATTTCGGAACTGAGTGGCGATGCTCGTCCGGCCCAGAGGGTGATCACATTCAGGTCATGCTTGCGCCCGCGCCCTCTCCGCAAAATGAAAATGAAACTCGATTCTATTGGTGATGATCTCAAGATCATGCACATAGGCTTTGATCGTGATACGGCGACAATCACCTTGACGGAGGTAGGTCTGTCTCTGCTGAAGAGTGCGTTGCAGATTTGGCTTGATGGGGGTGAAGACTTTGGTGTGTCACCAAGAAACAGCGCCCTTAACCCGAAGGCGTTTGGTAAGTTCGATCGGGAGTCTGGTGAACTCTGGTTTTGGGGTCCCGGCTATGCCGGCCCTTGACGACGAGGTCAGAGGCGAACCAAGTGTTGCACCTGCCGGGCCGGCATCGCGGCAATTCGAGAAATCACGTTTCTTGCAACCGGCCCGCAAACGACCCTAGTCGTCCGGTGAGCGGCGGATTGGTACACTTGGCCATGATGTCCGAAGTGACCCGCTTTCATGACGCCCCGCCGAGTGGCGACCACCAGGCCGCCGCGGGACTATTCCCGCTCGTCTACGGCGAGTTGCGGACGCTCGCGGCCGCCAAGATGGCCGCCGAAGCCCCCGGTCACACCCTCGACGCCACCGCGCTCGTCCACGATGCGTGGATAAAGCTGCGCGGTCAGACGTTTACCTCGCGGAGCGCTTACCTTCGGGCGGCCGCCGTTGCCATGCGTCGGTTGCTGGTCGATCATGCCCGCGCCAAGAAGGCTGCCAAGCGGGGCGGCGTAAATGCACGGGCCGACCTCGACCCGGACCAGCTTCCCGGCCTTGGGGCGAATCCCGATGTGGAAGCGCTCGATGCCGCCCTCGCCGAGTTCGCGGCGGTTGATCCTCAGGGGGCGGAGCTCGTGCAACTGCGTTACTTCGTCGGGCTGAGCAATGCCGACGCAGCTCTGACGCTCGGCATCTCCCCCCGAACCGCCGACCGGATCTGGGTTTACGCCAAGGCGTGGCTGTTCGCTCGACTTTCGCACAGTTTTTTGGCGTAGTTTTCGCCCCTATTCCGCCAATGGGGACAGGAACCCCCAGTCGGAGCGTACCCCATGTCGGAGCGCGACCTGTTTTTAGCGGCCTTGGACATCGAGAACCAGGTCGACCGTGCTCGCTTCCTCACCGAACAATGTGTCGGAGATGCGGCAAAGCTGCAGCGTCTGCAACAACTTCTTTTGGCGAAATCGGCGGCAGGTGAATTCCTGGAAGCGCCTGTAGACGGGTTATCGAAAGCAGGAGGAGCCGACGGAACCGGCATCTTCGGCGACCCGGCGGTCACGGGCTCGTACCGCGCGACTCCATCGTGCGGGGAAACGGAAGGTACGGTTATCGCCAACCGGTACAAGCTGCGGCAGCAGATCGGCGAGGGGGGCATGGGTACGGTCTGGATGGCGGACCAGACGGAACCGGTCAGGCGCAGAGTCGCCGTGAAGCTGATCCGCGTCGAGCGCGGGCAGTCGAAGACGATCCTCGCCCGCTTTGAAGCCGAGCGGCAGGCCATCGCCGTGATGGACCACCCGCACATCGCCAAGCTGCTTGACGCGGGCACGACCGACACGGGCTCGCCGTTCTTTGTCATGGAGCTGGTCAAGGGCGTGCCTCTCAACGACTTCTGCGACCAGCACAAACTCACGATTCCGGAACGGCTCAACCTGTTCACGCAGATCTGCGGTGCGGTGCAGCACGCCCATCAGAAGGGGGTGATCCACCGCGATTTGAAGCCGTCGAACATCCTCGTCGAATCGCACGACGGCAAGCCGGTGCCGAAGGTGATCGACTTCGGACTGGCGAAGGCGACGACGGGGTTGCAACTGACCGAGCAATCGATGTTCACGGCGTTCGGCTCGGTCATGGGCACGCCCCTCTACATGGCCCCGGAGCAGGCGAGTTTCAACGCCGTGGACGTGGACACCCGGGCCGACGTGTACGCCCTCGGCGTCATCCTCTATGAGCTGCTCACCGGCACCACGCCGTTGACCAAGGAGACGATGAATAAGGCGGCGCTGGACGAGATGCTCAAGCTCATTCGCGAACAGGAAGCCCCGACGCCAAGCAGTCGCATCAGTTCCGCGGACAGCGCACCATCCGTAGCGGCGAGCCGGCAAATCGAACCGGCGAAGCTGGGCCGGTTCGTGAAGGGCGAACTCGACTGGATCGTGCTGAAAGCGTTGAACAAGGACCGTGACCGCCGTTATGAAACCGCCAACGGGTTCGCCAGGGACATCGAACGCTTCCTTAACCACGAACCGGTGACAGCGGGGCCGCCGAGCGCGAGTTACCGCTTCCAGAAGTTCGTGCAACGGAACCGGGGGCAGGTGATCGCGGCGAGCCTGGTGCTGGCCGCGCTGCTCGCCGGGGTCGTCGGCACGACCGTGGGGTTGGTCGAGGCGAAAAAGCAGGAGGCTGAAGCGACGAAGCAAACCGCCATCGCTCAGGCGAACGAGTCGCTGGCTAACACGCGACTCCAGGAAGTCGAAACGGAGAAACGGAAAGTCGAAGCCGAGAAGCAGCGGGCCGACGAGGAAAAGCAGATCGCCCAGGCGGTGAACGACTTCCTGCAAAACAAACTGCTCGCCCAGG
>JAIBBI010000176.1 GCA_019694755.1 Gemmataceae bacterium | reverse complement strand
GACCAGATCCTCCACAATCACCGGCTGCGGATCCCATTCGTGAGGCCGTGGCGGTGCGGCCGGCGGGTCATGCAGCAGGCGGTTCGCCGACCATGCCAGATAGGCGACGGCCGCGCAGACAATCAGCACGTTTCGCCACGAGAGCATTAGACCGATCTCCGGACGATGCCCGCCCCAGCAAAAACGACTTCCAACGGAATACCCTGATAATTCACGTCTCCGATTGCTCATTCAGCCTTCCTCCCGTGTGTCGCGCACGCCCGCAATCATGTCCCGATAAATCGCCGCGTGTTCAACAACTCGCGGGTTCCAGTGCGACCAAGATTTGACATGCCCGAATATCCAATGACAATTGAACGCCCCGCGTTCGCAGAGCGTTATCACGTTGCCCGCGTCCAACTCAAGTTCCGGGAACAGGTGAAACGGCTTGATGTGATGAACTGCCAGCATGGCCGGCACGTCGCACCCGCACGCCTGACAGATGGGCTGCCGCTTCAGGTGCCGACGACGGAACGCGGGCCACTTCGGAGACCGCGGCACGCCCGCCATCACATTCAGCGGACCGCCGACGTAGTTGGTGCCGGTCGGGAAGGCGGAAAGGCGTCGGAGGGATTCTGTGTCCATTTCGGTACTCAGACCGTGTGCGTGCCTTCGACGCCACGGGCCAGCCGCTTCTCAGTCCGCGACTTCAACGCGGCCTGGGCCGCCTGCAAATGCGACAGCGCCGCGGCATTTTCTTCGCACTGGTACGGCCCGGCTTGGAACGATTCGAGGCGGTCAATCACGATAGCCAGCAGGGCCTCGTGCGTGACGCCGTTGGTTCCGACCTCAGCGATGGGGCCGTTCTGGAAAAGGATGAGGCACGACTTGTCGCCCTGAATGACGCCGTGGCTCGGATTGTTCGACGTGTCGAAACCCCTCACGAGATAGGCGTGAGACGCCCCACCCGATCCGGGCTCATCGAGAACCTCGATCTTCAGCGCGTCATTGCATCCGTTGACTTTGTGGCCGGTCAGTACTCGCACGGTCTGTCTCCTGAGTGACGTTTGCGAATTGCTGGGGGCGGGACTCGAACCCGCGACCTTCGCGTTATGAGCGCGATGAGCTACCACTGCTCCACCCCAGTCCATTGACCCGGCGGCTTTGCCTCACGGCCGGGTCGATGACAGTCCCAGGTAGCGAACCTGTTTCGTTCTCGCCGCGATCTGCGCGACCTGATGGCGGATGTTCACCGAACGCATCCCGCGCGATTCCGTGCCGCCACCGGTACGCCGTGCGGGCCGGCGTGCGAGAGAGATTCAGCGAACGAACAGGTGATGGTACATCAACCCGTCGTCGCCCATGACCGATGCCGCACCCGCGAACGTGTAGCTGTCGTACATCGCGCAGGCCCCGAACCCGTCGGCCGGCGGCCACGCCGCACAACCTGCGGCCGACGCCTGCGTTCCGGCCGGCACGAATTGGAAGTCGCCCATGCCGCCGATCACATGCCCCTTGATCCGGTAGCGTGCCCGGTACGTCGCCGCGGACTTCGCGGCCTGCGTGAGTCCGGGGTCATGTTGGTACGGTCGGAGCCCGGCCGCGGCCCGGCGTGCGTTGACCTGCGCGAGCGGATCGGTGGCGGGTTCGATGGGCTTCGCCGCCGTGGTCGGCTTCGGAGTCGCCGGAGTCGCGGGCACCGATGCCGCGCAGTTCCCATTCGGGCAGTCGATCGGCGCGGCCGGTTGCGTGGCTTGCGGGGCCGGTGTCGCCACGGGGACGCCACAGTTGCCGCCGGGGCAGGTGCCGCACTGGCCGTTGGCGCATCCGCCACCGGACCAGCGGGGGCGGCCGGCGTGCGTGTCGGACGCCAGCACAATCACGGCGAACAGGGCAGCGATCAGGTTCAGAGCTTTCATGGTTCCCATTCCTTGAGGTCGGGCGAATCGAGTCGTCAAGCACTCCTTGACGACTGCCGGGGTGTTAGCCCGGCGGTAGATCGGCGTGACCACCTCCGATCCCGGGCGGCCCATCATCGAGCCAGCCCGACTTGCGCGGCAATCGCGTACAGCACGAACAGGCACAACGGCCACGTCGCCCATCCCACGATCACCGCGACGGCCGCGACGGTGTACCCGAACGCGGCCATGCTTTGCGTCACGCGGCCCATGTCAGTCGGCCAGCGTGATGGACGGCTGGGGCGGCAGAGCGAACAGGGCGAAGATGGCCGCGGCCTTCTCCGTCCACGTCCCGGGGCCGACGACGATGGCATAGATCGCCATTGCCTTGCTGAAGATTGCAGGCAGCGACGTGCCGAGTTCCAGCAGTTTGTTGAGGATCGCGGCGAGGTTGATCGCAGCGACCGGAGACGCGCCGAACACCGGCTTGCCGGCGTGGCCGTCAGTCAGGAATTCCTGGCATTGCTCAGTCGTGAACATGTTTTCGTTTCCCACGTTCCTTCTCCAATAGACAGGGCGAATCAGATCAGCATGAGGAGCAGCGGCAGTAACGCCGCCAGTATCTGTGGCCAGTGGTCCGTGATGTACTGCCAGAGCGTGGCCAGCCAGTCACCCGGCCCGGCGGCGGGCGGCGTCCCGCACGCCTCGTCAATCTGCCGTTCGGTCAGAGAGTCCACCGCCTTGCGGGCGACGGACCGCGAACAGCCCTTCTCTTTCCGCAGGTGGTTGATGAGCCGGACCCGGACGATCCGCCGGCAGGCAATCCGCTGTTCGCCGCCGGGTGCCGTCGCACCGAATACGGCCGGCGTGTGTTGCGACTCCCCGAGAGCCAGGGCGAGCGACGTGCGGGAGAGCAGGTCGGCGATGTCCGGGGCGTGCGTGCGGAGCGTGTCCTCGATCCGGTCGAAGATCGGCTCCCATGCGGTCCCGTCGGTCTTCCGGTTGCCGAACGCGAAGAGTTCTTCGAGTGCGACCCGGAAGTGCGCGACGGACAGCCGCTCCCGAAGTTGGGCTTCGACTTTGCGGTCGATCAGGTTGTCGATGATGCCGGGCATCGGGTGAGTTCCTTTCAGGCGATGGACGGGGACACGACACGCGGGGCGACCGCACCGTCGGGAATCGCCTTCGACCCGGACAGGATGCCCGTGCCGTTGTCGCCCCATGAGTCCGCCCACGAGTTCCAGATTCGCACGCCGAACCGGCCCGGACTCGTTTCCACGAGATCGAGCAGGCAGACGCTATGGCCCCACCAGTTGAAGTCGCCGACGACGGGCACGCCACTCAATAGGCACGTCGCCACCTGCGCGAACGTCAGATTGCGGTCGTACTGCGCGGCATCGAGGTCGATCCAGCCTTCCGTCACCTTGTGCATGGCGGCATTAGCCCAGCATTCCGGCGTACCGTGCCGCAGGGATGCGTCCTTCTGCGGCCAGAACGATTGGGCCGGGATGCCGCGTTGCTGAATGAAGTCCAGCGATTGGGCACCCCACCCGCCTTCATCACGCCCGCCCTTGATCGTCGCCGCCACGGCGAACGCCGACAGCGGCACATACGGCATGTTGGCGACGGCCCGGCAGAGCGTGACCGCGTGCGTGGAGGAGTGTGCCCAGCAGTACCCGAACCCGTCTTGATCGAGCGACGGAATCGGGCTTCCGTTCATGGCCCGGTTGCGGATGTCCGACAGCCGCGTTTTGTTCGCTTCCTGTTCGCGGATGCGGTCCGACCATTCCGACTGCGGGATCAGCGGCATTTCGACGGATCGCATCGGCACGGCCGACGCATAGCACCCGACCGGGAACGCCGAATAGTCGCGCGGAATCAAGCCCGTGCTGCACCCGTCCGGGATCGTCGCGTCGTCGATGTAGAAGTCTGCCACGATCAACCCCCGTACTTTCGGAGCAGGGCCAGCACGCTCTCTTCATCGGGCGGCAACGGCTCTTCCGTCCCCGTCGTCCCGTTGCTGATAACGATCCACGGCACCGACCGCCGGGGCCGTTGCATGACCGCCTGCCAGATCGGCGACTCGTTCGCCATCGACGAATCCTTGTCGAAGATTCGCCATTCCTTCGTGCCACCCGGCCCGGTCACGCACTTGTCATTCAGGTAGTCGCGGACCTTTGGCGAGAAGAGGATCGCCAGTTGCTTGGCCGGCAGTCGCGGACGCTCCGACGACTCCTCGATAATCGCCACCCGGAACCCGGCCTGCGGAATCGGGGCCGGCGTCGGCGTCGGACCTGGCGGGGGATCAGGCCCCGGCGGCGGCGGCATCGGCCCGCGGTTCGCGTCAATCAGCATCGTGGCCAGCTTCACCGGCCGGCCGTCCGCCACGCCCCACGCGGCCACCACGGCACGCCCCGAGCCCGCCGCGTAGACCGCCACGGCCGGCCCGTCCGGCGTCTCGAATTCGGCGGGAGCCGGTTGCCCGGCCCGCACGCCGATGATGACCGTTTTCGGTTTGCACTGGAACCACTTCACCGGAAGCGTGCTTCCGTCCGGAGTCGTCACGTCCCACGTCACGGGGCCGGTGTAGTTGTTGAGGATCAGCAACTCGAATTCCGCGCCGCTGATTCGCACGGGAGTCCCGGCGGGTGCGGCCTGCCCCACGAACGGAGCGACGGCGATCGCGGGCGACGGCTTCGGCGCGGCGGCGGCCGCGACAAGCAGCAGGAGGAACGGGAGCATAAAGCCTCAGTTGTGGGGCGGGCGTTCCGACTTGACCGCGCCGACACGTTCGCGGCGGAGTTCTTTGACTTCGTGCAGCACTTCGTCGAGGGCCTTGGTAATCACCAACGCCTGTTGCGCGGCCGACTGCCTCATGGCCGGAATCTCGCTTACGACAAGCCAGCCGAGAATAACGGCGCACCCGCCGTTGAACGCGGCATTGGCGAACTTGCCGAAGTTGTCGGCCAGCACGCCGACGGCGGCCGGCGTCATCCCTTCCACGTCAGCGGTGCTCATTGGCGTGTTCGGCATGGTCTCACTCTCCATCGCAGCCGCACGGGCCGCGTCCGTAGATAGTAGTCGTGGCAGCGTCGCGTCACTCACGACAACTGATACCCAGCCATCCCCACCTCCACCCGTGCCACGTCTTCCGGCGTCGGGTGACTCACAGCGTTACCCCGAACAATTCCATTTCAATGTCCGCTATTTCCACCGGGGTCAGATTCCCCGAGTCGATCCGTAGCAACGTCAGTGCGTGCGTAGCGTCCGCGAACCCATCAAGGTTGCCCGGTGCGCCCGTCGAGTTGTACGCCAGCAGGTGCGTAAACGTCACGGGGTCTTTGCCGAGCGAGTTCGTCGTCGCCGGTTGTTCCGCCATGCCGGTCCACTTGAAGTAGACTTCGCCGTCCACGTCACGCCGCACCCGGAGTACCGCGTCCCCGTAAGGCGGCTGGCCTTCGTAGTACGCCTCGGATGACTTTTCCGCAGCGTAGTCGCCCCGGATCATCGCCCCGAGTTCGCGGTCAAATTCCAGTTGCGCCGGCGTGTTGAGACTGCCGGCAAACACCGCTCCGCCATCGGCGACGTTTGTCTTGAGCCAGAGGGCGAACGGGCCACCGCCCAGCGCGACGGGTTCGCGAAGTTCGGCCATTGATACGGCCGGTGGGATGGGTCCGACTTGGAGCAGAATCACAGCACGCCTCCGTTTGCAGTTTCGTAATCGGTGTCAGGTGAACTTGTGCCGTGCCGGATGTAGAGCTTTTGCAGGTACATTCCCGACGTTGAAAACGTCGAGAGCGTTCCCGATGCGCCATAGGCCAGCAGTGTGTCAAACGATATCGAACCCGTGACCGTTCCGGTGGGCATCATAGCCGCCGATGCAACTCCGGTACAAGCGAACGCCCACGATCCCGACGCCCTGATAAACCGCAAAAGGTAGACGCCGGTTGCGCTTCGGCCGGTCATTACTGCGGCTACAACACTCGCACCTACACCGTCAAAGGCCAACGCTACGCTATGATCGCTTATGCCGTCGCCAGTGGCAACAGTGATGTTTTGCCCGGTCGTTGAACTTCCGATGGCGTATAGCCCCGATTCCAACGCCCCTAGATTCGCTTTCACATAAATCACGCAATCAGCGTTCGCCGGGATCGTGATTGCACTCACCACGGCCAGGGCGGCATTGTCCCCGCCCGTGTGAACGCCCGACGCGGCGACATAGATCGGAGCTTCCGACGCCCCGGCCGATGACGCTAGCGCGTAGGTCCACAGCCCGCCCGTCGTCATCGTCCACTTGTGGACCCGCGACCCGTCCGTGACTGCGATGTCGCTTTCATTGAGCAGCGTGTCCGTCGCGTAGTCCGCAAGTGCGAGAACGGTGGAGCCGGGGGTGCCGCCGGATGCTCCACCGACGCTCCCCGATAGCCCGCTCAGCCCTGACAGCCCCGACAACGACACGGCATCCCCCTTTTCGCCCGGCATTCTTTGCCAGCGAGCCCACTCGGCCAGAGGGATTGAACGATTAGGGCCGCGGCTCAGCTACGAAATTCCGCGAGCAGTTTGTGAGCCGTTTCTTCCAACGGCAGTCCGCGGTCCTTTCGGTTGAATCGCCGCGGGTTTGGCTTGTCGTGAATGCGGTGTACGAACACCGGCTGGCCGTCGAGCCCGTTCTGAATGAAGATCCCGCGGCGAACTCGAGGCCGCTCGTTGGGCAGCGTGTACGGGGTGCCCGTGATGTGAAATGCCGCTCGAATCTGATCCTGGTCGCCGTAGCCGCCGACACCCCATTCCGGCTTGTAATAGAACTCGCTGTGCATGTCGAACCAATGCGCGAGCCACAATGCCCGCCAACATCTCTCCGCATCGAATACCGCAGACCCGCCATTCGTGCCGCGATCGACGGCCGGCCGCTCAACGCCGTAGCTCGCCCACTTCACGCCGCCGTCGTTCGATGCGATGTCCGGCCAGATCACTGCGCCGGTCGGCGCGTCGAACAACGGCTCGGGGTTCGCGACCGCGTAATTGTCGGCGTCGCTGAAGATCCACTGCCGAAATCCGGACCACAGCCCGGCGATCATCTTGAGCTGCCACCCGCCGAGGACCCGCCAGGTCGACCGAGCCGGGTGAGCCTCGGCATCGACCACCGTCACGCCGGGCAGCTCGCGGACTCGCGCTGGGACGGGCTCGGCCTCGCCGCGGTGCCAGACCTGAACCGGGAGATCTGATCCGACTTCGCGCAGCATCCGGATCGATAGGTAAACCCCCGCCGCGTACTTCCCGCCGCCGATCACGATGTAGCCCCGCCCTACCCTGTCTCCCGGGTACGGCGGGAGCGCGTCGAGGAATTGCCGGTACGCGATCGTGTGGGCTTGCTGGACGGCGGGCGACTGGCACCAGGCCTTGTGGTTGTTGTGCGGTCGCTCGGGGCCGGCGATCCGGTCAATCGCCTTCTCGACCTCGTCTGCCGTCTGATCGTCTTGATTGCCAGCGTCGTATTCGTTGCAGTGGCCCGGAGCACAACACGCGACCCCCGGGTATTTCACGCCCCGGGTACACGCGCCGTGGATGTCACAGCCCCAGACCTCGCGGGCCGGACAATGGCACGCCACACCGAGGGGATCGGCGGGCGGCAGTCGGCGTTTTCCAAGGTGGATGCACGGCGAGCGAAGAGGCTTGGCCTGCGACTCGACAGCCGCCGGCTTGCGATATCGAGGCTTCGCCAATTGATTGTCCACGGACGACGGATCGCCGCCGACCATGAGTAGTCGAAACCGCTGATTTATCCGGCATTGCTGATGCTGGCCCGGCGACATCTGGCGGCCGATGGCGTGGCAGTAGCCAGGATTGGAGCAAACGCATCTAGCGGGGAAGTCACTCATGCGGTGAACGCAAACGTTGTTGGCCCGCATCCGCTGATGCAGGTGACGACTTCGCTGTCGGCGTAAGGGAGCGTGTTGGGCGGCCCGAGAATTACCACGTCGGGGAACGATCCGGAGCAACTGACGTCGGCAATCGTGAGCGACTGATCG
>JAIBBI010000175.1 GCA_019694755.1 Gemmataceae bacterium | reverse complement strand
GGCGAGAAGAAGGACGACGCCAAGTGCTGCGAAGGCAAAGGCGAGTGCAAAGGCGAGAAGTGCACGGGCGAGAAGAAGGAGTGACCTCCTTCCACGACTGAGAATCACCGGAGCCGCGGTCACTCGCCCGCGGCTTCTTTCATTTCCAGACCCCGCACCTCCCCCGACTCACGGGCCTGCCAGCCGCGACCGGTCGCGACGTCCAGCAGCGTCAGCCAGCCACCGGAGTAGGCCCCGGTGTCGATGCAGATCGTGTGGCCGATGTCGAGCGGCAATCCGCCGTGTTGCGTGGTGTGCCCGCAGACGATCGTGCGGCCGGACGTGTGCCCGCCCCGCGCGTCGAACGGCCGCCAGAACAGGTCCTCCTCCAACTGCGAGTCCAGCGGCAGGTCCCGCGCCGCCCCGGCATGGACGAAGATGTGGCTCACCGTCTCGAAGTAGTCCTGACACTCCGACGCGATGAACCGCCAGTGCCGGTCGGGCACGTCGGCTAGCCGGCCGGGCCGCTTCTGCGGGGCGTACGACCGAAGCGTGGCATCGCCGCCGTACTGGCACCAGAACTTCTCGGAGGCCAGGCTGTCGCGGGCCCGGCACATCATCAGCTCGTGATTGCCGCGGAGGGGGATCAGTCGTCCGGCCTCGAACAGGCCGATGAGGAAGTCGAGCACGCCGCGCGAGGACGGCCCGCGATCGACGTAATCGCCGAGGCCGATCACACGGTCATCGGGTTGCAGGTCGGCCGCGCGGAGGACGGCCTCCAGAGCCGTCAGGCAACCGTGCACGTCGCCCAATGCAAACAGCCGGCCGGGCTCAAGCATCGCCGCACCGCAGCGGGCGGAACAGCTCCGTGGTGAAGTATCGCTCCATGCGGTCCGGGAAGACGGTGACGACGACGGCATCGGGCCGGCTCAACGCTTTGCGGGCCTCGACGGCCGCGACGTAATTCAGCCCCGAACTCGGGCCGACCGGGAAGCCCGCGGCAATCAGTTGCCGGGCGGTGTCGAGCGCGAGATCGTCTTTCACCTCGATGGTCGTCAGGCCCGGGAGCACGGCCTCGCTGAAGATTTCGGAGATGGAATCGACGACGCCGGGGATCTGCGAGCTGAAGCTGCAGCACTCCAACTCGTTTTCGCCGTACAGGCTCACGGGCCGGGCGACGACCGGCGTGACCGACGCGCCGCCGTCGGTGAGCCCCTGATAGAGCCCTACGAGCGTGCCGCCGGTGCCGACGCCGCTGGCGACGACATCAACCGCGCCGTCGGGAATCTGGTCGAGGATTTCGCGGGCGGTGCCGATGCGGTGGGCCTCGGCATTGTCGGGGTTGGAGAATTGCCGGGGCAGGAACGCGCCGCGCTCCGCGGCGATCTCGACCGCCCGGTCGATGGTGCCGCGAATGCCCTCGGCCTTCGGCGTGAGCATCACGACGCCGCCGTAGGCCCGGATCATGAAGGTCCGCTCGTTGCTGACGCCCTCGGGCATCACGGCAATGAACTTCAGGCCGAGCTGGGCACACGCCAGGGCCATCGCGATGCTGGTGGACCCGCTGGACGCCTCGATGACGGTGTCGCCGGGATTCAGCTTGCCCTGCCGGCAGGCCTTCTCGAGGATGTGCCGGGCGATGCGGTCCTTGGTGCTGCCCGAGGGGTTGAGGAATTCGAGCTTGCACCAGATCGGCGGATGATCGCCGAGGGCGACCGGGACGAGCGGCGTCGGCGGAATGCGGTGCAGGTATCGGTGCTGGTTCGGCAGTCCGCGCGACATCGCAGTATGTTCCCCGGGGCAACGTCCCGGGGGTTGATCTAGAGCGCACACGCCCGGGTGTCAGAGGGACTTCGCGGGACCAATGGCGCCGAGCGGGCGGAACGCTGTCGCGACCGGAACGGGGAGTGAATCGGGGATACGGGCCACGCATCGAACCGGAATGTTTAGCAGCGGGTGGCCACTAGCCGCCAGGTAAGCGTTCAACGAACATTTACTTGTTGATTCAAGAAAGCGGTTCCCCGAAACTCCTTCGCCATAAGCCAAGGAAGATGCCTGTTGATTGAATCCAGGGAGGGTATTTTTTTGCCCTCTGGTCCATAAACAGCTTGCATGACACAAGCCGATCGTTGCCAAAGATCACGACAATCTTGTATTCGTCGAACGGTGCTGCATTCATCAATATTGGCTTTCCCGGGAACTCTCGATACGAGCATTTGTGCCGATCAAAAACTCCAGCGACAGCTTCAGGAGTTGAGCCAACCTTGATTTCCGAGTACACCTTCAGCGATTGCTCATATCTA
This sequence comes from Gemmataceae bacterium, assembly GCA_019694755.1. Taxonomy (GTDB): domain Bacteria; phylum Planctomycetota; class Planctomycetia; order Gemmatales; family Gemmataceae; genus JAIBBI01. The sequence continues at coordinate 5,759 of JAIBBI010000175.1, read as the reverse complement.
GGATCCGGAACAAAAAACAACACTGTCACGCACATTGCAGATACAGCAATGAGCAACGCGACCCATCTGGTGATACGTCGGCAAAACGTCGTGGTTGCAATGGAGAAAAGGCTCATCGCAGCCCGCAATGAACATGTGTCTTTCGTGCCGTTCGCCGCGAACCGTCCTTCGCTGGGCTCCGGCCTCGTTTCCGAAATGATACCCGGTCGCCAGTTCGGACGGAAGCGCGAGCGTTGCGTTCGGTCGGCCCCGCCGGGGCCGAATGCGGGGTGTTGTCATCGCGCGGAGTCAGCGCTCCGCTCCCCCAAAGCGGTCGCGTCGCGGCTAACAATGCGGTGCGGATGGGGCGAACGGCCACTGCTCCGATCCCTTCGTGCGGTCACGGTTGGAGATGTAACCCGTCTCAACCGTGCATCGTATTCACGCCGGAGGCGTCGAAGGTTGATAGCCCGGGGTGGAGCGGTACTCCGCGGAACCCCGGGAATGTGACGCCCTCTTTACCAATACATCCGGGAGGGATCGAAGGGGTGGTTCTCGCAACCGACACTCCGCTCCCCCGAGCGGTCGCGCCCTGCGTTCAAAACGCCTTCTTGTTCAGCATCGCTTCGAGCGGGTCGATGGCGGACGCGACCTGGTCGGCCGAGACCTTTTTCGCCACGGTCGACGAGAGCGGCGGCACGATCCGGGTTGCCACATCCACTTCGCGCGGCGGGCGCACCGGTTCCGGCTCCGCGGTTGTCGCCAGCGCGGTGGCCATGCCCGGTTGCCACATCAATGCCAGCACCACGAGCGGGTAGATCGCGAACACCAACTGATAGGCCGGGCCACTGGCGATCGGCCCGAGGATGCCCTGGAACAGGTCCGCCTCCTTCGGGTACATCCGCAGGAGCGGCTCGAAATACTTCGTGGCCGCAGGCACCTCGGCGAGCGACAGGTAGCCCATCATCAGAAGTTTCTGCGTGAGGCACACCCCGGCGAACGCCAGCGACAGTGGCCGGGCCAGCGGCTGTCGCTGGAGCAGGCAGACGCCCGCCCCGGCCAGAAGCAGCGCGAGCGCGACATCGACCGTCTGATTGAGCGACGTGACCCAGACGCTCGAGGGCAGGCGACTGGCGAGGTGCTTCCGCAGGCCGTCTTTGACCTGGATGGTGCGCTCGAGCGTCTTCTGCATCGAGCGGGCCTGCGGCGAGTCGATCTTGCCGATCGACGCGGCGAGGTTCTTATCGAGGTCGCTGCCTTCGAAGGTGTTGTTGAGAAACGCGCTGCCGAACAGGAGCGCGGCAAACGCAAGGTGCCCGATTGCCAGCGCGCGGATGACGAACGGGCTTACCGGCCGGGCGGCGTGGTAACGGGTCTTGGGTGTTTCGGATGATTCCAACGCGGGGCCCCCGGAGGGGACCGCTACGTCCGCACGTAGGCGCGGAAGCGTTCGAGCAGCGACCGGAACACGGGCCCGGGCCTCCCGGTGCCGATCGGCCGGCCGTCGCACTTCACCACCGGGATCAGTTCCGCGGCGGTCCCGGACAAGAATAGCTCATCCGCGACGAAAATGTCGTGCCGGGTCATGGTCGCTTCCACGACGGGCATCCCGGCCGCCGCGGACAACTCCATAACCACCGCCCGCGTCACGCCTTCAAGAATTCCCGAGTCGGGCGGCGTGGTGCGGATCTTCCCGTTCTTCACCACGAAGATGTTGTCGCCGGTGCACTCCGCGATCTCGCCCTTGTGGTTGAGCATGATCGCTTCGAGGCACCCGGCCCGGATCGCCTCGAGCTTGGCGAGGATGTTGTTCAGGTAGTTCAGCGACTTGACCTGCGGGTTGGTGGCCGCGGGGTGGTTGCGGATCGTCGCGGCCGTGATGATCTCCAGGCCGTTGTCGTAAAGCTCGGGCGGGTACAGGCTGATGTCGTCGCAGATGATGATGATGTTCGGCTCGCACTTCCGCGGGTCGAGCCCCAGCGTGCCGACGCCGCGGGTGACCACAAGGCGGATGTAGCCCTCGACCTTGGAATTGGTCTTCACGGTGTCGAGCAGGGCGTCCGTCATGTCGGCGCGGGAGATCGGGATATCGAGGCCGATCGAGCGGGCGCTGTCGTAAAGTCGGTCGACGTGTTCCTTGCAGCGGAAGATCTTGCCCGAATAGATGCGAATGCCTTCGAAAACGCCGTCGCCGTACAGGAGGCCGTGGTCGTAGACGCTGATCTTCGCTTCGTGTTTGTCGAAATACTTGCCGTTGATCCAGACGCGGGGGGTGGCCATCGGCCCCTCCTAACAGGCAGGCGAGAGCAGCCGCAGGCTGGGGTTGGACGGGGTCTCGACCCGGCCGGCGGCCAGACGCACAACCCGATCGGTCGAAAGCGTCAATTCTAAATTATGTGTGACCATCACGATTGTCAGCCCATCCGAATGCAGGCCCCGCAACAACGTCAGGATGCCGGCTCCGGTGCCCTCGTCCAGATTGCCCGTCGGCTCGTCGGCCAGAAGCACCTTCGGGTTCATGATCAGGGCCCGCGCGATCGACGCCCGCTGCAATTCGCCGCCCGAGAGTTCGCGGGGGCGGTGGTGCAGGCGGTGGCTCAGTCCCACGCGGTCGAGCAGGTCCATCGCCTGCTTGCGGACCGCCCCGCGGGTCCCGAGCCAGCGCAGAATCCCCCGGCTGATCATGGCCGGCATCAGGACGTTTTCGAGCGCGGTGAGTTCCGGGAGCAGGTGGTAGAACTGGAACACGAAGCCCACGGACTGGTTGCGCAGCCGTTCGCGGTCGCGGGCCGGGAGCGTGTCGACGCGTCGGCCCTCGAAGCGGACTTCGCCTGTGTCGGGCGTGTCGAGCGCTCCGAGCAGGTGCAGCAGCGTGCTCTTGCCCGAGCCCGACGCGCCGATGACGCTGAGGAACTCACCCTCGCGGACCGCCAGGTCGACGCCGCGCAGCACCGACACGGAGACGGCATCGCGGCGGTAGCTCTTGTGCAGGTTGATGGCTTCGAGCATGGCAGTTACTCAAATCGCAACGCGCGGACCGGTTGCATCCGTGCGGCCTTGAAGGCGGGAATGAGGCTGAATGCGGCCGCGACCGCGATCGCGCCGATGTTGACCCAGACGACGTTGGAAACCCGGATGTCGACGGGGATGGTGGCGAAGTTGTACACCTGCCGGTTGAACACGTGCTGGCCGGAGAGGCTGCTGAGAAACGCCTCGATCTCGTTGAGGTAGCTCGTGATGGTGAGCCCGAGGCCGGTGCCGAGCACGTCGCCCACGGTGCCGAGCAGGAGGCCGTAACCGAGGAAGATGCCGAGCACGCCGGCGTTCGACGCGCCGAGCGCTTTCAGGATGCCGATGTCGCGGGTCTTCTCGACGACGATCATGCTGAAGACGGCAAGGATGCCGAACCCGGCCACGCCGACGATCAGGAACAGGAGCACGTTCAGGATGCCGCGCTCGATCTCGATGGCGGCGAGGACGGGGCCCTGCTTGTCTTCCCACGTCTGCACCGCGTACAGGTGGGGCGAAAAGATGTTCTTCAACTCGGCGACGACGAGGCGGGCCTTGGAATAGTCGGTGAGCTTGATCTGGATGGCGGTCGCGCGGTCCTGCATGCCGCGGAGCCGCTGAAGGTGATCGAACGGCACGAAGACCAGCCCGCAATCGTACTCGCTCATCTCGCTGCGGAAGTAGCCCGCGACGGCGAAGCGGTCGAATTCCGGAGTCAGCTTACCGCCGCCCGGGCAAACGATGGTCACGATGTCACCCGGCTCCGCGGTGTAGACTTCGACGCTGGAGCCGTCCGGCTTCGGCTGGCGGAAGTGGGCCAGCCCGTGGCCCAGGATCGCGCCGGTAATCTTCTTTTCCTCGTGGATCCAGTTGTCCGGCGCGGGCGGCTCGCCGGGGCCGGTCGGCAGGCCTTCCAGCGGCGCGGGCGGCGTCGGCGCGCGGAACGCGTCGAGCCGGAACTTGGCCGCGTCGGAAAGTTCGAAGCTCGCCGGGCGCGGCTTGCCGTCGTTGTCCTGGAGGTATTCGGAGAAGCCGCCGATCGCCGCCCGCGACTGCGCGTCGACGCCGATCAGCTTCACCATCTTGGTGATGGTCGCGCCGCGGAACTGATACTGGAGCATCGCCGGCGATTCGATCGTTGGCGACATCACGGCGACGTATTTGCCGACGGGCGAGGCGGCGATCCGGGCCATCTGGGCTTCGGGGTTGTGGAATCCCTCGAACTCAAGGCCCTCGACGGTGATATCTGCGAGGACGCCGTGAAGCCGGTCGCGGAGCTTGGTCTGGAACCCGGCCATCACGCCGTTGACGACGATGAGCGTGGCCACGCCCAGCATCACGCTGATGACGCAGACCAGCGCGAGGTAGCGCGTCTTGAGGTAACGCCAGCCGAGCAGCAGTTTGTACATCCGTGTACCTCGATGATGCGACGCCGTCGCGGCGTCACTCGGTGCGTCCCGGGCGAAGGAGCGGGAACAGGATGACGTCCCGGATCGTCGTGGTGTTGGTGAGGAGCATGACGAGTCGATCGATGCCGACACCCAGACCCCCGGCGGGCGGCATTCCGTGCCGCAGCGCGCGGACGAAGTCGTCGTCCATCTTGGCCATCGATTCGTCGGCCGCCATGCCGGTGAGCTGCCGGCGGAAGCACTCTTCCTGCGTCATCGGGTCGTTCAGCTCGGTGTAGGCGTTCGCCAGCTCCATCCCGAGCACGTACAGTTCAAACCGCTCGGCAATCGCGGGGTTCTCGCGGCTCCGCTTCGTGAGCGGGCACAGGGCGGCCGGGTAGTCGCAGACGAAGACCGGCTTGTTGCTCTTCGCCAGCTCCGGTTCGACGAAGTGCTCGAACAGTTCGTGGACGAGCACGTCGTGCTCCTTGGCCTCGACCTTCTCCAGATGAGCTTCGGCGGCTCGCTTGCGGACGCCGGCGGTGTCGTCCATCGCCACGCCCACATGACGGGCGAACAGGTCGGGATAGCGTTCGCGGGGCCAGGGCGGTGCAAAGTCGATCGTGACGTCGCCGTACGGCCGCTCGCGCACGCCGTCGATGGCGTCGATGGCCGCCAGGAACATGCCTTCGGTCACGTCCATCATGCTGCGGTAGTCGCCGTACGCCTGGTACAGCTCGAGCATGGTGAATTCGGGGTTGTGCTTCCGGCTGATGCCCTCGTTGCGGAACACCCGGCCGATCTCGTAGACGCGCTCGAGGCCGCCGACGAGCAGCCGCTTGAGGTGCAACTCGAGGGCGATGCGCAGATACAGGTCGATATCGAGGGTGTTGTGGTGCGTGACAAACGGGCGGGCGGCCGCGCCGCCGGCGATGGCGTGCAGCGTCGGCGTCTCGACCTCGAGGAAGCCCTGCCCGTCGAGATAATTGCGGATGGTGCGGACAATGAGCGATCGCTGGGTCGCCCGGCGCAGCGAGTCGGGCGTGTAGATCAGGTCGAGGTAGCGGTGCCGGAGGCGGTACTCTTCGTCCGCCATGCCGTAATAGTCGGTCGGGTGCGGCTCGAGCGACTTGGTAAGGAACGTCAGCGATTCGGCGCGGACGGTCGGCTCGCCCATGCGGGTCCGGCCGAAGATGCCCTTCACGCCGACGATGTCGCCGAGATCGAGGTCCTGCGCGACCTGCCGGCCGACGTCGCCGACCTGCTTCTTCCCGACCATGACCTGCACCCGGCCGGTGAGGTCCTGGAGGCCGAGGAAGTGGACGTTGCCCTGTATCCGGCGGAAGACGACGCGCCCGGCGACGGTGGCGACAGCCGTCGGGT
>JAIBBI010000036.1 GCA_019694755.1 Gemmataceae bacterium | reverse complement strand
GCTGGCCGACCGCCTGCGCGACGGACCGCTCCGGCCCCGCGAGGCGGCCGAGTTGATCCGCACCGTGGCCGACGCGGTCCACGCCGCCCACGAGGCCAATCTCGTCCACCGTGACCTCAAGCCGGCCAATGTTCTCTTCACCAACCCGCAAGTCGACCGGTCACCCGAGAGCCGTGCGACCAGCGCAGCAGGCTCGTCGTCGACCGGATCGGGCAGCCGGCAATCGCCCTTCGCGACGGCCAAGGTCGCGGACTTCGGCCTGGTGAAAGACCTGGCGCAGGTCGGACTGTCGCAAAGCGGCGAGATGATCGGCACGCCAAGCTATATGGCGCCCGAGCAAGCGTCCGGCGCGAAGCGGGTCGGCCCCCCGGCCGATATCTACGCGCTCGGCGCGATCCTGTACGAGTGTCTCACGGGTCGGCCGCCTTTCGAGGGCGACAACCCGATCTCGATCCTCATGCTCGTGGCCAACTCCGACCCGGTCCACCCGGCCCGACTTAGGCCGGGCATCCCGCGCGATCTCGAGTCGGTGTGCCTGAAGTGTCTGGAGAAGTCACCGGGCCGGCGGTACGCCTCGGCCCGATTACTGGCCGACGATCTCGAGCGGTTCCTGAACGGACAATCGACCGAAGCGCGACCATTGTCGCTTGCCGGGCGGGTCGTCAAACTTGTCCGCCGTCACCCGGTGACGACGGGGCTGCTCTGCTCCGTCGCCGTGTCCCTTGTCATCGGAATGCTCGGGGTGCTCTGGCAGTGGCGGGCAGCGGTGGCAGCGCGACGTGAGGAGGCGGCCCAGCGGGCGGTTGCCGAGCAGAACCTGTACACGGGCAGGCTGGCCCAGGCAATCCTGCTGTGGGAGAGCGGCGACACCGAGCAGGCCCGGCGAGTCCTGGACAACTGCCGACCCGCTCCCGGCCGGGCCAACCTGCGCGGCTGCGAGTGGAATTATCTGACGCGGGTGTTTCAACCCGAAACGCGAGTCGACCGCGTCGCGAACTGGGTTAATTCGCTGGTTCTGATTCCGGGCCAGGTGAACGAGGTGGCCGCGGCCATCGGTCGGCCGCGTTACACCGTCACGCAGGAGATCCGCCCGGACGACGGGCTGACGCTGATCACGTCGAGCGAAGGCCACCGGCGGTTCGGCCCCGAAGTCCTGGGCGGGGCGAGTTGCGTGGCCGCCAGCCCCTCCGGCCGCATCCTCGCATGGGGCACCACCGCGGGACAGGTGGTCATTGCGGATTCGTCCGGTCAACTCCTGCACCGCCTGTCCTTGCGGGCCGAGGTCGCGCACCTGACGTTTGTCGGTAACACGGAAACACTGCTCGCGGCCTGCGTCACGCAACCCAGCTTCGTGGCTGAAATTGACTGCACCCGCGGCGCGGTGATTCGGGAAGTCCCGTTTCAAGTCGGTCGGCCGGTCGTGATGGCCGGGTCGCATGCGACTCAGGCGATCGCCGTGGCCGGCTGGAGCGTGCTTCGATTCGCCGATTGGCCCCAACTCGAAAATCAGAACCGCGTGGACTTGCGACCCGCGATGGCGGCCGGGCTGGCGACTGCACCGGACGGCCAGCAGATCGCGCTCGGTTCCACGATCGGCACGGTCACGCTGTACCGGACAGCCGACCGGGAGCAGATCCGCCGCTGGCAGGCGCACCCCGGCCCCGTTTATGCCGTCGCCTGGTCGCGCGACGGTGCGACGCTCTTCACCGGCGGCGCGGATAAGACCATCTGCGCCTGGCGGGCCGCCACCGGCCAGTTGATCCGAACCTGGCGCGGCCATGAGTCTGCCGTGCGCTGCATCGCCGTCGATCCGAACGATATCTGGATGGTGTCCGGGGGGCAGGACGGCACGATCCGCTGGTGGGACTTGAAAAACGTCGGCACGGGCAAACTACTGACCTTCGACAACAGGCTGAACGACATCCTCGTGACCAACGATACCGTGACGGCCGTCGCGCTGAACGGCAAATTGACCCGGTGGAACATCGCCGACGGCTCCCGGCAATTCTCAACCACGGCCGACATCCAGGCCCGGCCCATTTACCCGGCACGATACACCGGGTTCCTCGCGGAGCCCGACGTTGTCTTCGGTATCCGCAAAGATCGTACGATCGAGGTTGGCCTGTGGTCCGCAACCGACGGCCGGCTCGTCCGGTCGTGGGCCAACGAGGAACCTGTCTATGCACTCGGGTCGGACCCGGCCGGGCAGTATGTCGTCTGGGCGGCCAAGGCCGGCGAAGGGTCCGTTGTCCGGTGCTGGGACTCGAAAAACAAGTTGCTCACGGGGCCCTGGCCGCTGTCGGGCGTGCGGGTGCGTTGCATCGGCATCGATTCCACGGGGCGAGCCATCGGATACTGCGCCGTGGAGGCGAACCCGGCCGCGATGACGGTCGTCGGCTCCATTGACGTCGCGACCGGTTCGACGCGCGAGATCACCCGCGGGCGCGGCGCGTGGACCGCGCCCGTCTTCCGACCGGACGGCCGGGAGGTGGCCGTGACAGTCGACGGCACGGTACGCGGATTTTCGTGGCCGGACCTGCAGCCGCGATTCGAGTTACCCTGCGACAAGACGAATACGTGCCTGGCTTACCACCCGGACAGCAGCCGGCTGGCGACGATCGGTTATGACGGGATCATAACGCTGTTTGATCCGATCAACCGGCAGCAGATCGTGCAGATCCGCGGCCTCGCGCCGCCCCGACCCGAAGACATGGCGGCCGACTGCCGGGTGGCATTTTCGCCGGACGGCACCCGCCTTGTCTCCAGTAATTGGGACGGCAGCATCAACATTTTCGACCTGCGCCCGCTTTCCGGCCCCCGCGAATAATCATGCGACTTGGATTGTGTGGGCTCGAATGACGGGATATGATACGGACTAGTCAGTATCGTTTTGCGGGGAGGGACAGGCGTGGCTGTGAAACAGGCCGTCGACCGCCGGAGCGAGCGGGCCGAGCGACGCCGGCACGAAATCCTTGATGCGGCCGCGGTGCTCTTCGCCGAGCACGGCTTTGCCGGCACGGACACCGACGAACTCGCCGCCCGGCTGAAGGTTGGCAAAGGAACGCTGTACCGCTACTTCCCGAGCAAGGAGGCGTTGTTTCTCGCGGCCGCGGACCGGCTCATGAGGCGGCTCCGTCAATTCGTCACCGACGAACTCACCGGGATCGACGACCCGCTGGATCGGGTCCGAGTCGGCGTGCGGGCGTTTCTCAAGTTCTGTTCGGTGCACCCGCAGTTTGTCGAGTTGCTCATCCAGGAGCGGGCCGCGTTCAAAGACCGGCCGACGCCCACCTACTTCGAGCACCGCGAAGCCCACATCAAGAAATGGCAGGACCTGTACCGCGAGATGATCGGCCGGGGTCGGCTCCGCGACGTGCCCGTCGAGCGAATCTCGGACGTTCTGAGCAGCGCGCTCTACGGAACGATCTTCATCAACCATTTCACCGGGTCGCGCAAGACCTGGCAGCAGCAGGCCGACGATGTCCTCGACATCTTCCTGCTCGGGATTCTCAGTCAGCCGGAGCGTCGTCGCGGGAGGTCTGCATGAAGTCCACGCCCTGCCGATGGGCCGCGGGCCTGATAGTGTTCGTATCTCTCGCTGCGGGATGCGGCCGCAACGCGCCGCAACTGGCCCCGCCGAAGCCCCCGGCCGTTCTGGTCGCAATGCCGATCACGCGCACGGTCTCCGAGCACGAGGAGTTCAGCGGGCGGACCGAAGCTTCGCAGTCCGTCGACATACGTGCCCGCGTCACCGGATACCTCGACCGCGTGGATTTCAAAGAGGGCGCGGACGTGAAGGCCGGCGACCCGCTCTTTCAGATCGACCCCCGCACCTACAAGGCGGAAGTGGACCGGGCCGAGGCCAACGTCGCGCTCGCAAAATCCCGCCTCGCCCGACTCGAGACCGATCTCATCCGGGCGAAAGAATTGCTCGCCAGCAAGGCGATGAGCCAGGAAGACTACGACCGCGTCGCCAGCGACCGCGCCGAGGCCATGGCGTCGGTCGACGTCGCGAGGGCAGGGCAGGAAGTCGCCCGGCTCAATCTCGGCTTTACGAAGGTGGTCGCGCCTGTGAGCGGCCGGATCGGCCGGATGATGATTGACCCCGGCAACCTCGTGAAAGCCGACGACACCGTGCTCACGTCCATCGTCGTCTGGAAGCCGATGTACGCCTACTTCGACATCGACGAGCGTACGATGCTCCGCCTCCGCCGGTTGGTCCAGTCCGGAAAAATCCGCTCGGCCCGCGGCAACTCCATGCCCGTGGAACTGGGCCTGACCGACGAAGACGGCTACTCGCTCAAGGGCACCATCGACTTCATCGACAACCGGCTCATCGCCAACACCGGCACGCTCCGTGTGCGTGGCGTTTTCGATAACCCGACCGCGCTGCTCTCGCCGGGGCTTTTCGTCCGTACCCGCATCAACGTCGGCGACCCCTACTCCGCGATGATGATCGCCGAGCAGGCGCTGAGTACTGATCAGGGCCAAAAGTCGGTCTTCGTGGTCGACGGGAAGAACGTCGTGCAGCCGCGCAAGATCAAGGTCGGGTCGCTCCACGAAGGTCTGCGGGTCATTGAATCGGGCCTCACCGCGACCGACCGCGTCATCGTCAGCGGCCTGCAGCGTGTACGCGCGGGCGTGACAGTCGAGGCGCGTCTGGTCGACATGCCAGGCGCAGGGCCGGCCTCTCCCCCGGCCGCGAACGCAGGCGGGGCGCCGGCCGGCCGCTGAACCAGAGGAAGCACACGTGCTGGCGCGATTCTTCATCGACCGCCCGATCTTCGCTGCCGTGCTGTCCATCGTCATGACGCTGGCCGGCGGCATCGCCGTGTTCACGCTGCCCATCGCGCAATACCCCGCCATTACGCCGCCGACGATCCAGGTCGATTGCCGGTATCCCGGCGCGAGTGCGACCGTGGTGTCCGAGACGATCGCCTCGCCGATCGAGCAACAGGTCAACGGCGTCGAAGGCATGCTGTACATGTCGTCGCAATGCACCAACGACGGCTCGTACAACCTCACCGTCACCTTCCAGACCGGCGTGGACCTCAACATGGCGCAGGTGCTGGTGCAGAACCGGGTGTCGCTGGCGATCCCGTCGTTGCCGGAAGTCATCAAGCAGACCGGAGTGACCACCCGCAAGCGCTCGCCGGACATCCTGCTCTCGGTGAACATCAACGCCCCCGACGGCCGGTACGATCAGCTCTTTCTTTCCAACTATGCGCTGACCCGTCTGCGGGATGAACTCGTCCGGCTGCCGGGCGTCAGCGACGTGCTGATCACGGGACAGCGCGACTATTCGATGCGGATCTGGCTCGATGCCGACAAGATGGCCGCACGGAACCTGACCGCCAGCGACGTGGTCGCCGCTCTGCGCTCACAAAACATCGACGTGGCCACCGGACAGGTCGGCCAGCCACCCACGCCTTCGGGCCAGCCGCAACAGATCACGCTGGACCTTTTGGGCCGGCTCCGCAACCCGTACCAGTTTGCCGACATCATCCTCCGTTCGACTCCCGAAGGGCACCTCCTCCGACTGGGCGACGTGGCCCGGGTGACGCTGGGGGCCAAGAGCGAGGACGTGACCTGCCGGCTCGACGGTAAGACGTCGGTCGGCATGCCGGTCTTTCAGCTCCCCGACGCCAACGCCCTCGACGTGGCCCGGGCCGTGAAGACCAAGATGAAGGAGCTGAGCAAGGATTTCCCCGAGGGCTTGATCTTCGAAATCCAGTACGACACGACGCCCTTCATCAGCCAGTCGATCCGCGAGGTGTACTTCACGCTGGCCGAGGCGGTCGTGCTGGTGGCGATCGTCGTGCTTGTGTTTCTCCAGAGCTGGCGGTCGGCGGTGATCCCGCTGATTGCCGTGCCGGTCGCCATCGTCGGCACCTTCGCGGTCATGGCGGTCGTGGGCTTCAGCCTCAACAATCTCACGCTGTTCGGCCTTGTGCTGGCCATCGGTATCGTGGTCGACGACGCGATCGTCGTCGTCGAAGCGGTCGAGCACCACATCGAGCGCGGGCTCGCGCCGCACCCGGCCACCGTCCAGGCAATGAAGGAAGTCTCCGGCCCGATCATCGCCGTGGCCTTCGTGCTGTGTGCGGTGTTTGTGCCTTGCGCGTTCATCCGTGGAATCACCGGCTCGTTCTTCCGGCAATTCGCCCTGACGATCGCCGTCTCGACGGTGATCTCCACGTTCAACTCGCTGACGCTCAGCCCCGCACTCGCGGCCCGGCTGCTCCGCTCCCGGCACACGGTGGCCGAACCGCTGCCGCGCGTGAGCTACCTCCTGGCCGGCGCGGCATTCGGCCTGTGGGTCGGCGGACCGTTCCTCGCCCGGCGGCTGGCGCTCGACGGCTGGTCGGCCGACGTATGCCGGTGGGCAACGGCGGGGCTCCTCGCGGCCATCGGCTTGCTGATCCGGCTCGGAATCAACCACCTGCTCACATCCCTCCTCCGCGGATTCGACCGCGTATTCGCCTGGCTGACGACGGGGTATCTCCGCCTCGTGCGGTTCCTCGTCCGACGGGGCCGGGCCGTTCTCATCGCGTATGCCACGCTGGTCGCACTGACCCTGTGGGGGTTGCGGGCGCTGCCGACGGGGTTCATCCCCGCGCAGGACATGGGCTATTTGCTCGTGAACGTGCAACTCCCGGATGCCGCGTCACTGGAGCGGACCGACAAGGTGATGCGGAAGCTGGAGCGGATCGCCCTCGATACGCCGGGCGTGAACCACGTACTCACGGTGACGGGCCAATCGTTCCTGCTCAGCGCGTTCGGCTCCAACTTCGGCTCGCAGTTCGTGCTGCTCGACGACTACGACAAACGACTGAAGCCGGAGCTTTACGGCGAGGCGATCGCCGCGAGTATCCGCAAGCGGTACGCCAGCGACATCCTCGAAGCCACCCCCGTGATCTTCTCGCCTCCGCCGGTGCGCGGCGTGGGTCGGGCGGGCGGGTTCAAGCTCATGCTCGAAGACCGCGGTGACATCGGCCCCAGCGCGCTGCAGGAGCAGACCGACGGGCTCGTCGAGCAGGGTAACCGGCAACCCAACCTGACCGGGCTGTTCAGCGTCTTCCGTGCCAACTCGCCGCAGATCTTCGTCGACCTCGACCGCACGGAATCGATGACTCGCGGCGTGCCGCTCCGCGAAGTGTTCGACACGCTTCAAGTTTATCTGGGCTCGCTGTACGTCAACGACTTCGGCATGCTCGGGCGCACCTGGCAGGTCGTGGCGCAGGCCGAGTCGAAGTTTCGCGACGAGCCCCGTGACGTGGCCCGGCTCCGGGTGCGCAACTCGCAGGGCGAGATGGTGCCGCTGGGTGCGATTGCCGGGCTCCGCGAGATCAACAGCCCGCTGATCCTGACGCGCTACAACATGTACCCGGCTGCCGCAATCACGGGCAACACCGTCCGCGGCGTCAGCTCCGGGCAGGGTATCGCACTGATGAATCAACTCGCCCGGCGTGAACTGCCCGCCTCGGTAACCACCGAGTGGACCGAAATGGCCTTTCTGGAGTTGCAGGCCGGGAACACCGCCCTCATGGTCTTCGCCGCGGCGGTGGTGATGGTGTTTCTCGTGCTGGCCGCACTGTACGAAAGCTGGGCGCTGCCCTTGGCGGTGATCCTCGTGATGCCGATGTGCCTTCTCTCGGCCATCACCGGTGTCTGGTTGGCGTCAATGGACATCAACATCTTCACTCAAGTCGGCTTCGTTGTCCTCGTCGGCCTGGCCAGCAAGAATGCCATCCTGATCGTCGAGTTTGCCAGGACCAAACGCCAGTCCGGGGCCTCGGCCGTGGATGCCGCTCTGGAGGCGTGCCAACTCCGCGTCCGGCCCATCGTTATGACCTCGCTGGCGTTCATCCTCGGCGTATTGCCTCTGGTTCTCGCGACCGGCGCGGGGGCCGAGATGCGGCGGACGCTGGGCACGGCCGTATTCAGCGGCATGCTCGGGGTCACGCTGTTCGGCCTGGTGCTCACTCCGGTCTTCTTCGTCGTCATCGACGGACTGACATCCGGTACCCACTCCCGCCCTGCCGTCGTGGATCAGGTCGGCCGATTCATCCTCGGGGTGCTATCGCTCCGGATGCTGTTCCGGTTCCTTCGCCGGCTGCCCGCCACACTCGCCACCCATCGCCACTGAGGCCTGCCGTGTTCGCGCGATTTTTCATCGACCGCCCCGTCTTCGCCACCGTGCTCTCGCTGGTGTTCACGTTGGCCGGGAGTCTCGCGATCTGGACGCTTCCGGTCGCGCAGTACCCGGATATTGCGCCGCCGACGGTCGAGGTGTCGGTCGTGTACCCCGGGGCCAACGCGCAGGTCGTCGCCGACACGGTGGCCGCCCCGATCGAACAACAGGTCAATGGCGTCGAGGGCATGCTGTACATGTCGTCGCAGTGTACCAACGACGGCACCTACACGCTGACCGTGAGCTTTCAGCTCGGCGTCGACTTGAACATGGCCCAGGTGCTGGTGCAGAACCGCGTCGCGCTGGCCGAGCCGGTGCTGCCTGATCTCGTGCGCCGCCGTGGCGTCGTGGTCAAGAAGAAGTCGCCGACGGTGCTGATGATCGTCAACCTTTTCAGCCCCGACACCAGCCGCGATAACCTGTACCTCTCGAATTATGCCACCATTCAAATCCGCGACGAACTGGCCCGACTACCGGGCGTCGGCGACATCACCTACCTGGGCCAGCGCGACTACTCCATGCGGGTCTGGCTCGATCCCGAGAAGATGAGCGCACGCGGTCTGGCGGCCGACGACGTGGTCCGTGCCGTGGGCCAGCAGAATGTCCAGGTCGCGGCCGGGCAACTCGGCCAGCCGCCCGTCGGCGCGGGGCAGGTCTTCCAGTACGCGATGACGACGCTGGGCCGGCTCGTGGACGTCGAGCAGTTCTCGCAGATGATCCTGAAGGCGGATACCGACGGCCGAGTGGTCCGCCTGCAGGACGTGTCGCGGGTCGAACTCGGGGCGCAGGTCTACGATCAGTCCTGCACGCTTGACGGCCGGCCCTCGGTAGCTCTTTCCGTCTACCAGTTGCCGGGCTCGAACGCGCTCAAGACCGCCCGACTGGTCCGCGCGAAGATGGAGGAGTTGCAGGCCCGGTTCCCGGCCGGCGTGGATTACGCCATCGCGTACGACACGACGCCGTTCATTGAGGAGAGCATCGGCGAAGTGTTCGTGACATTGCGCGACGCCGTACTGCTGGTCTCGCTCGTCGTGCTGCTGTTTCTCCAGAATTGGCGGAGCGCACTGATCCCGCTCGCGGCCGTTCCGGTCGCCGTGATCGGCACGTTCGCCGTGATGGCGATCCTTGGCTTCAGCGTGAACAACCTGACGCTCTTCGGCCTGGTACTCGCCATCGGCATCGTGGTCGACGACGCCATCGTCGTCGTCGAAGCCGTGGAGCATCACATCGAAAACGGCATACCGCCGTACCATGCGACGGTCCGGGCCATGTCGGAAGTGTCCGGACCCGTTATCGCCGTGGGACTGGTGCTGTCGGCAGTATTCGTGCCGTGCGCTTTCATTACGGGGATCTCGGGCCAGTTCTATCGCCAATTCGCGCTGACAATTGCGGTGTCCACGCTCATCTCGGCATTCAACTCGCTGACACTCAGCCCCGCGCTGACGGCTCTCCTGCTGCGACCGAAGTCGGAGTTGGAGGCGTTGCCACGGGTGGCATTCCCGATTCTGGGGGCTGTTGTCGGCTGGCAGGTCATCTCCCGTGGGCTCGCCCCGTGGACGCTCGACAGCGGCTGGGTGACAATTCTCCCGCACCTCGTCGGCGTCTGGTTCGGCGGTCTGGTCGGCTACTGGCTGGGGCCGCGACTCAACCACTTGCTCGGCCGGTTCTTTGCCCTCTTCAACCGGGTCTTTCACGCCGTTACAGTCGGATACACGACCATCGTTGCCCGGTTGCTGCGGGTGAGCGCTCTCGTGCTGGTCGCCTATGCGGGGCTGCTCGGCCTCACCTGGCTGGGCTTCTCCGCGGCCCCGGCCGGGTTCATCCCCGAGCAGGACAAGGGCTACCTGCTCGTCAACGTCCAGCTTCCGGATTCCGCGTCGCTCGAGCGCACGCAATCCGTGATGAAGCAACTCGAAGCACTCGCCCGGCAGGACCCCGCCACCCGGCACACGGTCGCGATTGCCGGCCAGTCGCTTCTGCTCAATGCCAACGCGCCGAACTTCGGCTCGATGTACGTCATGCTCAAGGATTTCCATGAGCGCACCGGCCACGAACTGACGGGCCGGGCGACTGCCGACCGCCTGCTCCACAACCTCCAGGAGGAAGTCGGCGAGGGGCTCGTCGGCGTGTTCGGCGCGCCGCCCGTCGAGGGCATGGGCACGGCCGGCGGCTTCAAGCTGATGATCGAGGACCGGGGCGGCACGGGCCCGCAGGCGCTCCAGGCCGTGTCCGACTCCGTGGCACAGGCCGCCGGCGAACACCCCGATCTCCAGCGCATCACTTGCGCCTTCCGCGCCGACACTCCCTGGCTGTACCTCGATATCGATCGCACGCAGGCACGCATGCTCGGCGTGTCGATGGGCGAGCTGTTCAGCGCACTGCAGGTGTACCTGGGATCGCTGTACATCAACGACTTCAACCGCTTCGGCCGGACCTGGCAGGTCAACGTCCAGGGCGATGCGAACTTCCGCCGGCAGGTCGAGGGTCTGAAGCAACTCCGCCTTCGCGGCGAACAAGGGCAGATGGTGCCGCTCGGCGCGCTGCTCCGCATCCGCGAGACCTCCGGCCCGGTGATGGTCACGCGGTACAACCTGTACCCGTCGGCCGCGGTGAACGGGTATCCCGCCCCGCAAGTCAGCTCGGGCCAGGCCATCGATATCGTCAATGCGATCGCACAGTCGCAACTGCCCCGCGACATGCGGGCCGAGTGGACGGAACTCGCGCTGCTCCAGCTTCAGACGGGGCGGACGGCCGTGATCGCGTTCGTGCTGGCCGTGGTCCTCGTGTTCCTGGTCCTCGCAGCCCAGTACGAGAGCTGGATCCTGCCGCTCGCGGTGATTCTCGTGGTGCCGATGTGCCTGCTCTGCTCGATCGCGGGCGTACTTATGGCGCAGCTCGATGTCAACATCTTTACGCAGGTCGGGTTCGTCGTGCTCGTCGGCCTGGCGTGCAAGAACGCGATCCTGATCGTGGAGTTCGCCAAGGTCCGGGCTGAGCATGGCGTGCCCGTGCATCAGGCGGTGCTGGCGGCGTGTCAGTTGCGCCTCCGGCCGATCGTCATGACCTCGTTCGCGTTCATCGTCGGTGTCGTCCCGCTCATTCTCGCGTCCGGTGCGGGCGCCGAGATGCGGCACACTCTCGGCACGGCCGTGTTCGCGGGGATGCTCGGCGTCACGCTGTTCGGAATCTTCCTGACGCCGGTATTCTTCGCCGTCGTGCAGGGCTGGAAAGGGAAGTTCCTGGCCCCGGCCGGCCCGAATCCGCCTGAAAACGGGTACAATGGCGGAGGGTAGATCCATTTTCGACTACTCTCGATGTGGGCGACGAGGCACCGATGGAACCGGGCGAATCGGATCGTGATCTGCTTTCCCGGTTCCGGCAGGGCCAGGACGATGCCGCCACTCAGCTCTACCTGAAGTATGCCGGGCGTCTGCACGCCCTGGCGCGGAAGCAGACCGGCTCCGAACTTCAGAGCCGGGTCGACCCCGAGGACATCGTCCAATCCGTCTTCCGCACGTTCTTCCGGCGGGCCGCTCTCGGGCAGTATTCGGTGCCGGACGGCGAGGAACTCTGGAAGCTGTTCCTCGTCATCGCATTGAACAAGGCGCGGGCTACCGGGGCCTACCACCGGGCGGCCATGCGCGACGCACGCAACACGGCGACCGGCACGGAGCTTGATATCCTGCCGCCGCACGCCGACGGCAACGAAACGGAAGCCCTGACGACGCTGCGGATGACGATCGATGAGATCCTGGCCGGGCTGCCGGAGTCATCGCGCCGGATCATCACGCTCCGGATCGAGGGCAACGATGTGAATGCGATCGCCGCGACCACGGGCCGGGCGAAACGGTCGGTCGAGCGAATCCTCCAGGAATTCCGCAACGCCCTGGCGAGCCAGCTCGAGGAGAGCACGCAATGACCTGGTCGGCGACGATGACCGAACTCGAGGAAATCGTCTCCGCATTCGAGGAGGCGTTTCACGCGCCGCAGGGCGCAGACCTGGCCGACTTCCTCCCTCCGGCCGACAGCGAGCTGTATTCCACTGCTCTGGTCGAACTCGTCCGCGTGGAGATGGAATTGGCTCGGGCCGCAGGCCGACCGACCTCCGCCGAGATGTACCTTCGTCGATTTCCCGCGCTGCGCCGCGACCCGGAACTCCGCGACAAGATTCTGTTTGAAGAGCGACGCCTGCAGCAAGCGGAGAGCGCGAGCGGCACCGGGCGGACTGCGGCCGGCACGGCCAAGGCCCAGGGCTCGACGGCGGTGGCCCGCGACCCGGCGGCCGACGAGCGCGACGCGGCGATCACCCGATTCGTCGACGAATTGCGCAGCCGGCAGCCCGAGGCAGCACAAACTTACGAAGACGCCATCGCCAGCTTTCCCATCGCCGGCCAATCAGTGGCCGGGTTCCGCCTCCTTGAAGAACTGGGCCGGGGCGCGTTCAGCCGTGTGTTCCTGGCCACCGAGGCCGCGGTCGACGGCCGGCGGATCGTCGTCAAATTCTCGACCGAAGCGCAATTCGAGATTCAGGCCCTCGCACGGGTCCAGCACACGAACATCATGCCGATCTACTCGGCCCAGCGGACGAAACACCACACGATCATCTGCATGCCTTACCGCGGGTCGACCACGCTGGCCGACGTCGTACGGGCGATGAACGCCGGCACGGCCCGATCCGCCGCCGAGGCAATCGCCGGCCTGATCCCCGGCCGACAGGGCTCGAAGCCGACCCCGCGCGAGGCGACGTGGGCCACCCTGAACAAATTCGCCCGGCTGGCGGACGCACTCGCCCACGCCCATGAACGCGGCATCTGTCACCGCGACATCAAGCCGGCCAACGTCCTGATCGCCGACGACGGCGAACCGCTGTTGCTCGACTTCAACCTGGCGGCAGAGTCGGCCGACCGGATCGCGGCGGCGGCGATGGTCGGCGGTACGCTCCCGTACATGGCACCCGAGCAGCTCGAGTCGTTCCGACTCGGCGGGTCGGCACCGGACGCCCGGGCCGACGTCTACTCGTTCGGCCTGGTGCTGGCTGAGCTATTCGGCGTCCCTGCTGAGCGGCCGCGGAAGGGTGAATCGGTCGAGTCATTCATGGAACGCATCCTTCAGCATCGGAAGAATGCGGTGCCGGATGTCGCCCGCGTCGAAACTGCAGCATCGCCGGCCGTCGCCGCCATCGTCCGCAAGTGCCTTGCCCCGGACCCCGGCCAGCGCTACCGCACCGCGCGGGAGTTACACGACGATCTGCTCGCGCAGCTGCAGGACCGCCCACTGGCCCACGCGGCCGAGCCCTCGTGGCGGGAACGGGCGGCGAAATGGTACCGCCGCCACCCGCGACTGACTTCGGCGAGCAGCATCTCCGCGTTGGCGGTCGCCGCGCTCGCGACGATGGGAGCCATCGGGTTGGAGTTGCGGCGTGACCGCGAACGGCTCCGTCAGGTCGAGAATGCGTGCCTGTTTCGCGATGAATCGCGTACCGCCCAACTGGCGCTCGCGTTGCCCGACCTCTCGCCTGACGCCTTTCGCCGTGGAGTGGCAACGGCCGAGCGGGCCATGGCACGATTCCCGGTCGAGGACCCGGCCCATCGTCAGGAGCGGGCGACACTCGCGCTCCTGCTGGCGCGGGCCGCCTGGCAACAATCGCAGTGGGAGCCGCAAAAGGCCGAGCAACACACGAATACGGCTCGCGAATGGAACCAGAAGGCCGCCCTGCTGGCAGGCCCGAATTCGACGCTGGCCGAACAGCAAGTGCGCTGGCAGACAAGCATGGACGGGCCCGGCGAAGTCGCGGCGAGCTATCCAAATGTCGAAGGCGCCGACCGGTTTGTGCAGGGGCTGGTGCTGCTCGGCACACAGCGGGTCCGGGCCGCGTATGAACAGTTCCGCGAAGCGACGATTCATGAACCGGATTCAATGCACGCGTGGTTCGGCCGGGGGCAGGCGGAAGCCGCGCTCGGCTCCGACCTCGCGGCCACACGATCGTTCTCCACGTGTATCGCGCTGGGGCCTACTGTGGCGGACGGTTATCACGGCCGGGCGCTGAGTTACCTCCGACTTGGCCAACTTGAACAGGCGATCCGCGACATCAACCGGGCTCTGAAACTGGACGATTCCCAGGCGGCCGCCCGCATCGACCGTTCGATCATCCTGATGGCGATGAAAGACTACACCGGCGCGGAAGCCGAGTTGTCGCGCGTAATCGAGACCGGGTATCCGGAGACCCGACTTTGGTTCCTGCGGTCGCGCATCCGGCGGGCGAAGGGTGATAAAGCCGGCGCGGATACCGACTTCAAGCAGGGTTTGGCCGCGACGCCGATCACGGAGAACGACTGGCTCGCGCGGTCATCGGCCCGGCTTCCCCGCGACCCGGCCGGCGCGCTGATCGATGCCGAGGAGTGCCTGAAGGTGTACCCGAAGTCGGCCCGCGCCTGGGCGCAGAAAGCGCACATCGACACCGACTATCTGCAAAAGACGGCGCGGGCCATAACCGCCCTCGATGCGGCTATCCGGTTGCAACCGCGCGAGGCGGAGTTCCGGGCCGGCCGGGGCGTGCTGAAGGCTCGCATGAGCGACTGGTCCGGCGCACGCGAGGATGCGGCCCAAGCTCTGAAGCTGGCGGCCGGTGATAAGAAGCTCGGCCTCGACGATCGGGCGGATGTCATCTATCAGGTGGCCGGGATTTACGCTCTGACGGCACGCGACAAACCCGAAGACCGGGCTCGGGCGGTCGACCTGCTTGGCCGGGCGATCCACGAAGGGTACGGCGTGGACCTGGTTGACCGCGATCCGGAATTGGAGTCGATCCGCACTGCACCGGAAATCCGGCATCTGCTGGAAGAAGCCCGCCGTTGGAAAAAGGTGGAAAATCCGGGCGGATAGCCCGGCGGCAGGCGACTCCTCTTAGAATGAGCGTGCGTTCGGGCGTGGGAATCCATGAGTAAATCCGCACTTCTTCGGGTCAGTTTGCTGGAGGACCGGTCTTTGCCGGCTACGTTCGGCATTCCCTGGGCCGACCCGCGGTATTTGAAAATCAGTTTTGCCCCAGACCAGACCCCAGTCAGCACGGCCAAGAGCTCGCTGTTTCAGACGCTGAACACGCAATACCCCTCGACCGCGGCCTGGCAGGAACAGATTCTGCGGGCGGCCCAGTCGTGGGCTTCGGTCACCAACATCGATCTGGGAATGGTCGTCGACACGGGCGTGGCCTTCGGTTCCAACCCCGGCAGCGGCACGTCGCGCCATGCCGGCGACATCCGCGTCGGGGCGACTCCCCAACCTGCCTCGTCGCTGGCGATCGGGCTGCCGCCCGACCCGTTCTTCGCGGATTACTGGTCCGGTACCATCGTCTACAACTCGACCAATGTGCTGAATCCGGCCCAGGCAACGTTGTACAGCGTATTTGCACATGAACTCGGGCATGCGTTTGGGCTGGCCGGCTCGACTGCGCCCGGGTCCGTCATGAATCAGTTCGCCACCACACCGGCCACGCAACTCGCGCCGAGCGACATCGCCTCGATTCAGGCGCTGTACGGTGCCCGGCAACCGGACCAGTACGACCGGATCGGCAACAACAACACCGTCGATCACTCATACCACATCGAGCCGGACCACAGCTCAGGCACACCGGCCTATGTCGGCGAGTATCCGCTGATCGCCTTTGCCGACATCACTACGAACGCGGACCTGGACTTCTTCGAGATCAAGAATCTCGACAACTACTCCGGCCCGATGACCTTCACCCTACAGAGTAGGGGCTTGAGCCTGCTGGCGCCCAAGCTCTCGCTCGTCAACGGCGACGGACAAGTAATCGCTCAATCGTATTCGACGGAACTCGGCGGCGGCACGGTCTCGATTCACCTCAATCTCACGGTGCCGAACAAGAGCTATTACCTTCGGGTCGAGGGAGCGACGGCCGACGAGTTCGGCATCGGGCGGTATGCCGTCTCGGCCACTTTTGACGCGGCCGTCACTCCGGCCGCTCTGGCTTATCTTCCTTCCGTTTACGCAGGTCCGTACATCGAACTGGATTCCGAAGACCTTTCGGAACTATTCATCGACCCGACCCATGCGTTGTTCAACGAAGACGGTGGCAGCGACGACGACATCGCGATGTCCACCCCACTCACCGCCGTGCAGCGGCTCTTCGCCGCGACTGGCGCGATCGAAACCGCGACCGATGTTGATGCCTACCGGCTGCACACGGCCACCGGGACGCAACCCGTTTCACTGACTGCGACTGTCCGCGCCGCGGACGTGAATGGCACGATGCCCGCCGTCAGATTCGTGACCTCGACGGGCCAATCGATCCCCGGCACCGTGCTCTTCAACGGCGACGGCCGGCTGACCGTGCAGGCACGATCCCTGCTGCCCAACACCGATTACATCGTCAAGCTCTCCGCCGCAGCGCCCACCGCCATTGGCAACTACGACCTCAGCGTGTTGCAGGGCTCATTGGTCGTCAATCCGATGCGACTGATGTCTGGCACTGTCGATGGAATGGCGCAGACGTTTCAACTGAACGTCGTGCAGAATTCGGTCTTCCACCTGATGCTGTCTGTCATCGCACCGGGCTCACTCGGCCTGCGCATGACGATCGATGGACCGGGCGGCCGGTATTATGACCTGACGGTGATGGGCGGGCAGATGGCCAACAACCGCCCCGTGCTGCTACCCAAAGGTGTTTACACCGTGCGATACCAGCGGGTTTCCGCCACACCGACATCGCTCGACGTGACCACACCGATCGCGTTCCGGCTGAGCGGCGCGGTCCTCTCCGACCCGATCAGCCCCGGGGCTCAGGATCCGACCCAGAATCCCGCGGGACCCGGCAGCAGCCTGTCAACTTACTTCTTCAAAGCCCTGAGCAAGCTCGGATTTGGCAAAGTAGATCAGTCGAACGGCTGACCCGTTCAGACCTCGAACTTGATGCCCTGGGCCAGCGGCAGGTCGCGCGAGTAGTTGATGGTGTTCGTCGTGCGCCGCATGTAGGCCTTCCAGGCGTCGGAGCCACTTTCCCGCCCGCCGCCCGTCTCCTTCTCCCCGCCGAACGCGCCGCCGATCTCCGCGCCGCTGGTGCCGATGTTGACATTGGCGATACCGCAATCGGACCCCGCGGGTGACAGAAACAGTTCGGCTTCGCGCACATCGTTGGTCAGGATCGCCGAGGCGAGCCCCTGCGGCACGCCGTTCTGAATCCGCACGGCGTCGGTCAGATCCCGGTACTTCATCACGTACAGGATCGGCGCGAACGTCTCCTCGGCGACAATCGGCGCTGTCGGATCGATCTCGACGATCGCCGGCCGGACGTAATAGCCCCCGGCCGGCACCCCCGCGGTGACCCGTTCGCCACCCGTCACCACGCCGCCCGACTTCTTCGCGGCGGCGAGGGCGTTCTGCATGGCCTCGAACGCCCCGGCATCGACGAGCGGGCCCACCAGCACCCCGGCATCGAGCGGGTTGCCGATCGGCAACTTGGCGAACACGCTCTTCAGCCGGGTCACCAATGCATCGGCGACGGATTCATGCGCGATCAGCCGGCGGAGCGTCGTGCACCGCTGCCCGCACGTCCCGGCCGCGGAAAACGTAATCGAGCGCACGGCCAACTCCAGGTCCGCCGTGGGCGCGACGATCATGGCATTATTGCCGCCGAGTTCCAGGAGCACCCGACCCAGCCGGGCCGCCACGCGTTGCCCGACCGCCCGGCCCATGCCGATCGAGCCGGTCGCAGAGATCAAAGGCAACTCCGGCGCGTCGACGAGCGCGACGCCCACCGCCGTGGCGCCGACGATGACGCTCAGCACGCCATCCGGGACGTCGGGGCACTCTGCCATCACTTCGCGGACGATGCCGTGCGTAGCCAAGGCCGAGAGCGGAGTCTTCGGCGACGGCTTCCATATGATCGGGTCGCCGGCCACGAGGCCGAGCATGGCATTCCACGCCCACACGGCCACCGGAAAGTTGAACGCCGAGATCACGCCGACGGGACCTAGCGGATGCCACTGCTCCATAAGCCGGTGCCCCGGCCGCTCGCTGGCGATGGTCAATCCGTAAAGCTGCCTGCTGAGGCCGACGGCGAAGTCGCAGATGTCGATCATTTCCTGCACTTCGCCGAGCGCTTCGGCCGTGATCTTGCCCGCCTCCCGGCTGACAATCTCGGCGAGGTCTTTCTTCCGCTCGCGCAGCTTCTCGCCGATCCGGCGGACGAACTCGCCCCGCACCGGCGCGGGCACGACCCGCCAATGCACGAACGCTTCGCTGGCGGCGGTGATAACGTGCTTCAGGTCGCCGACCCCGGCCGAGGTAAGCGTGCCCAGAGTCGAGCCGTCAATGGGAGAACGAACGGCGAGCGACTCGCCCTTACCGGCGACCGACCGCCGGCCAATCTGCACCGCATCGTTCGAATACTCTAGCATCGAGATCTCCCGGTGATTTCCAGCCAATGACACCACTCACGTGGTCCGGGAATTGTATGGATCAGGCTCACCCGGTGACTCGTGCCAACGCGGCACCGGCGAGTATACACTGAGCCCAATCGCATCAGTCGCGGAGAGTTGTCATGCGTGCTTTAGCCACGATTCTGTTCACGCTCGCTTGTACTACCGCGACCGCCGCCGATCGGCTGCCGAACATCGTCTTCATCCTCGCGGACGATCTCGGGTACGGCGATCTCGGCTGCTTCGGGCAACCGAAGATCCGCACGCCGAACCTCGACGCTCTCGCGGCCCGCGGCATGCGGCTGACTTCGCACTACTCCGGCAGCAATGTCTGCGCTCCGTCGCGGTGCGTGCTCATGACCGGCCGACACCCCGGGCACGCTTACATCCGCGATAACCGCCAGCAGAAGGGCTATCCAGAAGGTCAGGAAAGCGTCCCGGCCGATTACCTCGGCCTGCCGCTCGCGCTCAAGCGGCAGGGCTACGCCCTCGGCGGGTTCGGCAAATGGGGTCTTGGCCCGGTGGGCAGCCCGGGTGACCCACTGAAGCAGGGCTTCGACCGCTGGTTCGGATTCAACTGCCAGGCCGTCGCCCACAACTACTACCCGACCAGTCTTTGGGATAACGCCAAGCCATACCCGCTGAACAACCCGAAACTCGCGGCCCATCAGAAACTCCCGACCGGCGCAGACCTCAACGACCCCAAGACCTACGCGGGCTATGCCGGGAAGGAGTACGCACCCGATGTCATTGCCGAAAAGGCGCTCGAGTTCGTGCGCGAGCACCGTGACCGGCCGTTCTTTCTGTATTACCCGACGACAGTGCCGCACCTCGCGCTGCAAGTGCCGGAGGACTCACTCCGCGAGTATGCCGACGCGTTTCCCGAGACGCCCTACACGGGGAACCGCGGCTACCTGCCACACCCGCGGCCGCGGGCGGCCTACGCCGCGATGATCACTCGCATGGACCGCGACATCGGTCGGCTGTTGAGTCTGCTCGACGAGTTGAAGATTGCCGACAACACCGTCGTTGTGTTCACGAGCGACAACGGCCCACTCTACGATCAACTTGGCGGCACCGACTCGGCCTTCTTCGACAGTGCGGCCGGCCTTCGCGGGCGGAAGGGTTCATTCTACGAGGGCGGATTCCGCGTGCCGGGCATCGTCGCCTGGCCGGGCCGGATTGCTCCCGGCACAGTCAGCGACCGCGTCACCGGCTTCGAGGATTGGTTGCCGTCGTTGCTGGAGATGGCCGGCGCGAAGAACGCTGTCCCCCGCGACATCGACGGAATCAGCTTCTGGCCCACGCTGTGCGGCGAACAGCAACCGGCCCGGGCGTTTCTGTACCGCGAGTCGCCCGGGTACGGCGGCCAGCAGTGCGTGCGGGTCGGGAACTTGAAGGCGATCCGCCGAAACCTGAACCCCGGAGCGAAAGCCAAGGATAAGTCGCCAGGTGGCGTCGAACTGTACGACCTAGCCGCCGACCGGGCGGAAACGAAAGACCTCGCCGGGCAGATGCCCGACGAGGTCAGAAAGTTGACATCCATCATGGATCGGGAACACGTCTCATCGAAAGAGTTCTCGATCAAGGCACTCGACAAGTCAGCTCGTTAGGCTGTTACTTCGAGGCCTTCACGGGCAGCTTACCTTCAATGCCGGGCACGTCGCCTGCGCCGGCCGGGATGGTGATCGTCGAGTTGCTGAACGCGTCGCCGATCGCCTC
Organism: Gemmataceae bacterium; assembly: GCA_019694755.1. Taxonomy (GTDB): domain Bacteria; phylum Planctomycetota; class Planctomycetia; order Gemmatales; family Gemmataceae; genus JAIBBI01. The sequence continues at coordinate 18,068 of JAIBBI010000036.1, read as the reverse complement.
GAACCGCCCGCCGAGGTACTTGGCGAGGAACGCCTCGGTGACGGCATTGAACGCGAGGCTGTTGGTCGGCCGCTGAAAGCCGTGCCCCTCATCCGGGAACAGCACATAGGTCACCGGAATCTTGTGTTCCTGCATCGCCTTGACGATCTGATCCGATTCGCTTTGCTTCACCCGCGGGTCGTTAGCGCCCTGGGCGATCAGCAGCGGCCGGCGGATCTTGTCGACGTGCGTCAGCGGCGACCGCTCGGCAAGGAATAGCTTGCCCGCTTCGCTCGTGTGATCGCCGACGCGGTCCTTGAACACCTGGACCATCGGCGCCCAGTAGGGCGGGATGGTGTTGAGAAGCGTGACGATGTTTGATGGACCGACGATGTCGACGCCGCAGGCGAACGTGTCCGGCGTGAAGGTGAGCCCGACCAACGTCGAATAGCCGCCGTAACTGCCGCCGACGATGGCGATCTTGTCCTTGATCGCGACTTTCTGGTCGACCGCCCAGTTAACGGCATCGATCAGATCGTCGTGCATCTTGCCGGCCCATTCACGGTTGCCGGCATTCAGGAAGCTTTTGCCGAACCCCGTCGAGCCGCGGAAGTTCACGCTCAGAACGGCATAGCCGCGGTTGGCGTAGAACTGGTGGTACGGGTTCAGGCCCCAGTCGTCGCGTGCCCACGGGCCGCCGTGAACGAACAGCACCATCGGCACCGGCTTGTCCGGCACGCCGTTGTTATCTTTGTCCGTGCCCAACGGCAGGGTCAGGTAGCTGACGAGGTTCAGCCCGTCGCGCGACTTGATCACCCGCGGGTGCATCTTGGCCAGCGGCACGCCGTCGAGGTCCTTGCGGTTTGTGAACAGGAAGCTCGCATTCTTCGTCGCGCGGTCGTACCGATAGTAGCGCATCGCGCCGTCGTCCATCAGGAACGCGACGATCCAGCGCTTGTCGTCGAGCGTCCGCGACGAGAAGATGACGTCGCCGTCGGCCACCTTGCGGAGCACTTCATAGTCCGCCTTCACCTCCGGGTCCTTGAAGTCCCAGCGAGTGCGGTCGTAAGTGAAGCTCACCGCCTGAATGGTGTGCTCGGTCGGGTGCGTCAGCACGTTGCCGGCATCGCACTTCGGGTCCTCGGCAATCACAGTCTGCTTGCCGGTCTTGAGGTCCATCGCCGTCAGCGCGCCGGTGTCCCGCTTCCTGCTGTCGACGAAGTACATGATGTCGCCCGACTTGTCGAACCCGGCCGGGTGCGTCGTCAGCGAGTCTTCCATCGGGATGTTCAGAAAGTCCTTCCAGCCGCCCTTTCCATCGGGTTGCATGTACTGCATCGACCCGTCGGGCATCGTCTTCTGCGCGAGGCGGACCTTGTCGTCGTTGTCGGTCTGGTAGCCTGCGAAGCCCTCGTTCTTCTCGATCAGTTTCCGTTCGCCCGTTACGATGTCGACGCGGTACAGGTCGTGGAATCGCGGGTCGCGGTCGTTGATCCCGACGAGCAGGCTGGTCGGGAACTTCGGGTTCGGCGAATCCGGCATCGCCCGGACGTTCTTCTCCGGGGTCAGGTCTTTCACCGTGCCGTCGGCGAGGTTCACGCTGAAGAGGTGGAAGTTCTCGTTGCCGCCCTCATCTTGCATGTAGAGCAGGTGCTTGCTGGTGTAGGCCCAGAAATACTGGCGGATGCCGCGCTTGGTGTCGCGGGTGACGGGCTTGGCGGCCTCGGGCTTGTCGGCCGGCCCGACGTGAACATTCATCACGCCGTCGACCGGGGCGATGAAGCTGATCTGGCTGCCGTCGGGGCTGTAACGCACGGCCGACTTGTCGGCATTGCCGAAGTAGACCTTGCGACTGACCAGCCCGGTTTCCTTGCCGACCGGCGTCGGGGCGGGATCCGCCGCCGAGGCGGTCGCGGCCCCGGCCATCATGGCCAGAATCACTCGATGACTCAGTTTCCGCATATCGCTTTCCTGTGAGAAATCAGATAGGTCGATCATGATCTTGTTCGCTGCCCGCCCGCGTTCATTGGCCGACGCGGGTTACCCGCCCCGCGGCCACTTCGACGGCGACGGGCTTGGCGACGCCTTGAACGGGGACTGCCAGCCGATACCGCCCGGGCTTCAACTGAAATGCCGCGAAGTGCCCGTTTCCATCGGTGACGGCATACACCGGCGCTCCACCGCCGACGGGCGCGACCGGGATCGTCACCGTATCGAGCGGTTGGCCGTCTGCTCCTGTCGCCCGACCCGCGATCACGCCCTCGATCGGCTTGGCCAATCGAGGCACGACCGGTAATTGCGCCGGCTTCGCGAACGGGGCATTGGGGGCGCTTACGAGTTTCTCGCGCAACCCGTCCATGCCGCGCTTCCCGTCGCGCTCGCGGTTGAAGAATGCGTAGTTGTAAATGCTGATCCCGTCGGCCCCAGGGAATTGATCGGACGGCGCGAGGGCGCGGGTGATCTGCGAAGCCGTGTCGGCATCAGTATTCATGTACGCGCCGACGCCGACCACGGAGAGCGTGCGGTCGCGGAACATCTTCTCGAACCGGATCCACTGGTCGAAATAGGTTTTGTGCGCCGGGTTGGCGTCGCGGTCGTAGTTCATCGGCACGATCAGGTCGAGCAGGCCTTCCTTGCGCCAGGCGTGCCAGTCTTGAAACACGCGGTTGTATGGGGCCGTGCGATACCATCCCGCCTCGTCAGCCGGGCCGCCGCCCCACGGGATCAGCGCACCCGAGAGCATAACTTCCGGCTTGTCTTCGAGGAGCGCAACGCGCACCCGGCGGACGATCGCGGTGATCTGCGCCCGCCGCCAATCCTGCCACGCGGGGTCGCCACGGTCCGGGTTGCCGGTCCGCCCGTGGACGCGGTTAAACCGCGCGACATTTGTCGGGTTGTAGCCCGCGCCGTAGCCGGCCTCGAGGCTGCCTTCCGTCTCGGAGTAACGCACGTAATCGAAGTGGATGCCATCGACGGGATATTCCTTCACCAGTTCCCGCACGACCCGGACGAAGTGCTGGGCGTAGTCCGGATGGCCCGCGTCGACGAAATGGCCGGAGCCGAACTTCGGATTTCCCGAATCATCCATCGAGAGCCAGTTGGCCCGGCCCGTGGCATTCAGTCCATGTTTGTTGAATACGTGGTCGGGCGATTTCGGTGCGTCGCCCTTCCCCGGCCAGATGGTCGAGACGTTGACCCACGCATGAACTTGCACCCCCTGCTCTTTCGCCAGCTTGAGCAGATGGCCGAGCGGGTCGAACCCCTCGGGAATGGTCGCGTCCTCGGCAAACGGCTCGACGCTCTTGCGAAACAGCGCGTCGCCGCGCTTGCGGACCTGCACGATCAGGGTGTTACCGTTCAGCGATTTCAGGTCGGCAATTAGCTTGGCCGCCTGCTCAGGGGTCTTGATGCCGGGGTTGAATCCGTCGACCCAGAACGCCCGCCATTGCCGGGCCGGCTCGTCGGCCCGTGCCGGTGACGCGGCCCATCCGACGAGGAGCAAGGCGAATATCACACGACACATTATGACATCTCCCCGGGCCCTATCGCTGCGACGGCTAATCTAGCCATCCCGACAGTATCCGCACACCACCGGCCAACGCGGGCCCGCCCGGCGATAATGTGCATATGAGCAATGACATGCCACGGATTGTGATCGTCGGCGGAGGATTCGCCGGGCTGAATGTCGCCCTCGGACTCGGCCGGTGCGATGTCCGGGTCACGTTGATCGATCGCCGGAACTTTCACCTGTTTCAGCCGCTTCTGTATCAGGTGGCCACGGGCGGCCTGTCGCCGGCCAACATCGCCGCCCCGCTCCGCTCGCTGCTCCGCCGGCAACGCAACACCGAAGTCCTCCTCGGCGAGGTCCGCGACGTGGATGTTGCGAATCGCCGGCTCACGCTGGTAGACGGGACCATCCGCTACGACACGCTCGTGGTCGCGACAGGCTCGTCGCATCATTATTTCGGTCGGCCCGACTGGGAGCAGTACGCCCCCGGCCTGAAGACCATCGAAGACGCCACCGAAATCCGCCGGCGGGTACTGAGAGCATTCGAACTCGCCGAGCGACACGACGACCCGGCCGAGATCGAGTCGTTGCTCACGTTCGTGGTCGTGGGTGCGGGGCCGACCGGCGTGGAAATGGCCGGGGCGATCAGCGAGTTGGCCCGGCACACGCTCCGACGGGACTTCCGACACATCAACCCGGCCCGGGCCCGCGTCCTGCTCATCGAGGGGACCGACCGTGTTCTACCGCCGTTTCGGCCCGCCCTTTCAGAGAAAGCCGACCGGTCCCTGCGTCATCTCGGCGTCGAAGTGTGGACCGGCGCGAAAGTGACTGACATATCACCCGACGCGGTTCGGGTGCTTCGCGACGGTGCGGAATCGGTGGTGCCGTGTCGCACCGTGATGTGGGCCGCGGGCGTGGCCGCGTCGCCGCTCGGCCGGGTCATCGCCCGGGGGTGCGGCATCGAGGCGGACAGACAGGGTCGCGTACCCGTCGGCCCGGATCTCACGGTCGCGGGTCATCCCGAAATCATCGTGATCGGCGATCTGGCGGCCGTGTCACAGGCCGCGCCGTCGCAGAAGGCCTCGGCTCCGATGAACGCGCCAGCCCCGCCCGCGACCCTGCCCGGCGTCGCGCCCGTGGCCATGCAGCAGGGGCGGTACGTCGCAAACATGATCCGCCGGCGAGTCGCGGGTCAATCGCCGCCGCCGCCTTTTGTGTACCGGGACAAGGGGAGCATGGCGACCATCGGCCGGGCAAGTGCGGTGGCCGACCTGGGCTGGATCGGCTTTTCCGGGTACCCGGCCTGGCTCGCCTGGCTCTTCATTCACTTGATCTATCTGATCCAGTTTCAGAACCGGATCCTGGTGTTACACCAGTGGGCCTGGAATTACTTCACCCGCAACCGCTCGGCCCGGCTGATCACGAACGAACCGCGGACCGAAGCCGAAAAGCAAAACCGGCCGGGGTCGCATATCGCGCCGCCCCCGGCCGGTTGATGTTCAGATGTGTCGAATTATCACCAGCCAATGCCAGTGGCCTGAAGGACGTTTTTCATGTTCTCCGCTTCCCGGACCGGGCAGAAGAACGCATTTCGCACCACAGTCGCAAGTTGCGCCGTCGTGATGTTGGAACCGTTGGTGTCGAGGGGTGCGACGCCTCGCTGACCGTTGTAATTGGTGATCGGTGTCACGTCGTAGCCGCACCGCAGACTGGCGTTGCACACGCCGACAAGCGTTTTGTCCTTTTTCAACATGTAGGACTTTCGGTCGAATATCAGACCGATTTCCTGCCCTTCCCTTGGGATGAAAACGCGGAGATTGGCACGCTCCGAGAAATACGCCGCCAGTGACGAACGGCCACCGATGAAGAAGAAGACCATTTCCGGTTGATCCAGATGAAAAGTGAAAGTCAGCGGCCTTGCGGTTACGGCGTTATAGGCCAGGTCCATTTGACTGTGGCCTTCCGACCAGAGCTTGGTGATCGAGAGTCGTTCACCGATGTTCAGGTAGCGGACGCAAGAGCGGATATCCATCGCTGTCTCCCATCAGGGTTGGGTGAGTTACTGGCTTCTAACCCAGTACTGGCGGAAACGACGGGCAACCCGACACAAAAAAAGAAAAATGTCACGGCGTAACCGTTCGGTGAGCCTCTGCCCGCCAGACCAATGCGAGATAAAAATCGTGGACAAAGGGTACGTGTGTGCCGGATCTCCATGCCGCCTCATCACTTGCGATGGCTTCGTCGCCTGCTTGCAAGGCACGGATCGCCTTCGGCCCCTGGCCCGTACGCTGGTAAGCCATTGCCTGACAGTACGAAAGAACCGCCCGACTGGGCGAATTCAATCGGTCCGCATTTTCCGACTTTTTCAACCAGGCGAGAGCTTCGGCGTCATTTCCCGCCCGGTACTCGAAGAGGCCCCGGGTCATGGCCGCATACGAAAAATGGCAGTTGGTCGGACCCGTGGATGTTCCGTGCCGGGACAGTTTGTCGAGTAGTTCCGTTTGGGCCGGCGAAATCGGGGCTATCAAGCAGGCCTTTGCCAGAGTCTCTGCAGCGATCGGTGATTCCGGTACGGCTAGGTTCGTCAGGAACTCACGACGGAGACGAGTAAACTCTTCGGTCTCCCCTGCCAGCATGTACATCGCGCCGCCAAGGAAGAAGGCCCATTGGCGTTCCAAGGGTTGCGACGACTTACGAAGCACCGCTTCGTACCGCCGGGCGGCCCGCGTCCATTGCCGGGCTCCCGCATGGAGGTCGGCCAGTAGGCGTTCATATGACGGGGTACTTCCGACAGGCGAATCTGAAAGCCGGCGGAGTATTTCGGTCTCGTCCAAGACCTGTGGCCCCGGTTTGCCACAAGCTACACGAAACGAGACGGTGGGACTACGAGAATTGCCAATGCTGTGCCTGGCGCCACTCCAGGTGTCGTAACTTCCAGAGTCGAAGGCGCCGCCCCGCGTAATCCAACGGGTGCCCGTCGTTTGCCCTGTCGGATTGATTTTCAGCGAACCTGACTCGGATCCGTCGTAGTCCCAGACGAGTTCCCAGGCGTTGGCGACCATGTCGAAGAAGCCCCAGCGATTGGGCAACTTGCTCCCCCCCGGGGCAGGGCCGGACGCGGCGATGTTCGCGTACATCGGCAACCACCGCGGATCATCAGCGAAGAAGAACCGCGTCGTGGCCCCAGCGCGCAGAGCGTACTCCCATTCTGCGTCAGTCGGCAGGCGGTAACCGTCGGCCGACCGGTCCCACTCACCGTTTGGCCGGTAACAGGGCGTTCGCCCTTCTCGCTCGCTCAACCAATTGCAGAATCTCAGCATCTCGGTGCGGTCAATCTCCAGCACCGGCCGGTTATCAGGAGTGGAATTAGGGATTCCGCGAAACTTCTGGATCAAGTCTACTGAAACTTCGCGATCGGCCAGGTAGTACTGCTCGGTGAGGATTACGGGGACGCCGTTTGTCCGGACATACACCCCGGGATTCACGGCAATCATCGTCTGCCCCGTGAGATTGACGAACCACCCCCGGCCGGGCTCCGAAATACGGGATCGCGCCAGTTCCGGCGGCGCGGCTGACCATTGGCGCAATGCCCACCCGGCCGCACTATGCGTTCCGGCATCCGGGTCTTCGCGATAAATTTGTGTTATCGCGGCAACGACCGCTTCGCGGTCGGTCGCAGGAAGGGTAGCAAGATCGACACGACCGAGCGCGGCACAATAGCCGGACCGAATTGCAGGTGGCCGATCGCGAAGTCGCTCGATCACTCCAGCAACGTCGCCATGCCATGCGGCAAACTCCTCGATGAATCTAGTCCGTGGTGTAGGGTCACTCGTTGTGGCCAGCATCTCCTCGGCCGGCTCGAACTCGCCCGCACTGATCAGGATCGCGGCTGCCCGCCCCTGTTCGGCACCTGATTCTCTCGCTTGCTTGCGCAGACCTGCCAACGACTCTGGAGTGGCAACACGTAGTAATCGGCCCAAATTCCGACTTTCGGCCACGGGCACGTCAAGCGCTTCCGGCGGCAAGCTAACTCTGTCGTTTCGCTCGAGCGCGGAAATGCCCACGAGCGCACGAAATCGCTTGAGTCTGTCGGGAGAGTTTTTCGCTTCAAGCAGCAGGGGCAACACCTGATCACGGTTGTCGATGAGATCGTCGAGCAACCCGGGCACACGGTCCGGAGCGGTTGTCAGCAGGCCTTCGACGCGTTCGCATGTTCTCGCCCACTCGGCCAGTTTCCTTTGCTCCCGCTCCAGAGTCAGTGCGTTGCGTTCGCGACGAAGAATAACGGCCGCCGATGTCGCGATGAAAAATGCCAGGAAGAGCATGCCGACTGCCGTAGCCCACACTGGCTGCCGGCGACACCACTTCAATACCCGCTCGACTCGACCCGCCGAACGGGCGACGATCGGCTCGAACCGCCGCCATCTCTCAAGGTCTTCGGCCAATTCCCCGGCAGTCGCATACCGCCGGGCCGGGTCTTTTTCCAGGCACTTGAGTGCTATTGTCGCGAGGTCCGCGGGCACATCCGCCCGGACTTTGCGCGGCGAAACCGGCTCATCAGACAACACCCTGCGGCTGGTCTCGATGGCGTTATCGCCGAGGAACGGCGGGCGACCGCTGAGCATTTCGTACAAGACCGCGCCGAGGGCATAGACGTCAACGGCCGGGCCGAGGTGCCTTGCGCCGGCGGCTTGCTCCGGCGCCATGTAACTCGGCGTACCCGCGATCACGCCGCTGATGGTCAGTCGTTGCTCAGACGCTTCGGACAATGCCAGCCCGAAATCCGCAATCTTCGGCACACCCTCGCAAGAAAACAGGACGTTTCCCGGCTTGATGTCGCGGTGGATCACGCCGTTGCGGTGCGCATACTCGATCGCACGGGCTAGCGTGACACAGAGGTCCGCCGCTTCTATCGCGGCCATGGCTTCGGATTTCAGGCGATCAGAGAGCGAACCGCCGTCGACGAGTTCCATTGCGAGGTAAGCAAGGCCGCCGCGATCACCATACTCGTAAACACGGACAATGTTCGGGTGCTGCAATCTGGCGAGAAGTTCACCCTCGATCTCGAACCGGGCTTTCTGCTCCGGCGAGGCCGTGTCATGCGACCGAAGCATCTTAAGCGCGACCCGGCGGTTAAGAGTTGGCTGTCGGGCCAGATAAACGACACCCATTCCACCTCGGCCCAGTTCCCGCTCGATCAGGAACCGCTCGACGTTCGGCAAGCCGACCTGCGGATTTGGTGCTGTCTGGCGCGTTTCCGGCCGCACACGAGTAATGGCAAAAGCGGTCCGTACAGCCTTCTCGGCAATGGGATATCGGCTCAGATATTCTTCGACGCGAATCGCATCGCCACGGCTCAGATAATAATCAATCTCGATAGCGACGAGTTCTTCAAGGAGTTCCGGGCGACCGGCGGCTTCGCCGCGGGTCCAGTAATCGGCGGCGGTCGCAGAACCGCCCGCACGCAACGCCTGCTCAAACTCAGTACAGCATTCGTCGACGGCCAATTGCTGATCGAGAGTTAGCGTGACCTTCATAAACGATCTATTCCCGAATTGCTTCCATGAACCACAAAAAGCTCCTCGCAAGGAGAACCCGAATGCCGTCACGGCGGCGACTTTTCTTCCCAGTACCGCCGAATCAGGGCTAGTTTTCGCTCGACTGTGCGCTCGCTGCAACCAAGTCGGGCCGCCACTTCCGCATTGCTGTAATCCTCGAGTTGCCAGCGGGCCACCTGGCGTAATTCCGAGGTGGGCAAAAGGTTGACCAGAGACTCAACTTGATCAACGACCAATGCTGCAAATTCCGGATCAGGTTCGTCGCCAATGATCGAGTCAATCTCGATATCGGAGGCCGGTGAATTTTTGGCGGCAGTCCCACGTTTGGTCGTGTTCTGTCGCCGCCTTTCCTGACATGCCTTGCGTGCAGTCAACACAATGAGTACTTGCCAGAGGTCGCCACGGTGGTTGAGTCTTGGGAACTTGTCGGCCGCGCGAAAGAAGCTGTGAAATGCCGAGAGTGCGACATCTTCTTCGTCGGCCGCACGAAGTGAGGTTCCCCGCAACTTGGTCCGCGCAACACCAAGCAATCTCGCGAAGTAGCGTTCCCAGAGAAACTGGGCGGCCGCATCATCGCCGTCGCGGAGTTTGCTGAGCCAAGTCGTTACGGAAGGCTGTTCGGCCACTTTTCTCCCCGATTAACAAACCGAGGAGAATGATACCAAACCGGGCAATCGGAGTGTGCTCCGAATTGTGATCGAAAAGCGTGGCCGGCCTGACAATCAGCCGGCCTTTGTGATCCAACAGTTGTGTCACACCTTGCGCCGCCGACTGCGCATACGCCCGAGAACGACGCTGAAGCCGGTGACGCCCACCAGCACGATCGACGCCGGTTCGGGGACTGATGTCGCGGTGAGGTTGTCGAGGCCGATGTTCGCCGCAATGGCGTCGCCGTTGAATGACGGGCCCGAGGCCGCCGCAAGAATGCGAAGCTCACTGACACTACCGAGCACAGTCGCCAGCGAATCACTGCCGGCGATCAGAGACAGCCCCGACGGAGAGAGGTTGAACGTCACCGGTCGCCAGATGCCGTCGGCCGGAAGGACAACTGGCGTGAGGGAGCCGAATTGCGTAAGGCCTGGCCCGCCCTGAATCGCGACCCGCATGCTGACGGGGGCCGCGCCGAAGTTCGCCATCATTGCGGTCAGGCTGTTGACATTGACCGCGGTGTAACTGCCGGTCCACTGCGACTGGTTGTACATGACCTGTTTCGATCCCGGCCCTCCTCCGCCCGAAGAGATGTTCTGGAGGAACGAGTCGCCGGCACCGAGTGGGCCGCCGGTGGATACGTTGACCGGAGGATTCGGGCTGCCAGGTCCTTCGGTCCAGTTCGCAATGCTACCGCCCGAAAAGGTATCTACCTGACCGGATAGAATCTGTGCATTGGCTCGGCCCGATGCCAGCGACATCGCAACGACGATCGCCAGCAACATTCCGCCACGGACCGGCCGGCGTACAATCTTGATTCGGTTCATATCGTTTCTCTTGGATGGGTGCTGATTCCGGTTGCGATTCTCAGACCACACGTCGCCGATACCGGCGGGCAATTCCGACCGCTCCGGCCAATCCCGCCAGTACGAGACTGGAAGGTTCGGGGACGGGGACGATACTCAAGCTCACGTTGTCGACGCCGAATTGAAACGTAAACACGTTATCCACCTCGGCAAAACGGAGACGCAGCGTGTTGCCGAGTTGGGCCGAAAGCAGGCCCGTCACGTCGAGCGACACGTTGGAATATCCGGACACCAGTGCGTCGGTAATGGCGGTCTGGTAGGCATTGAAGAGTATGTCGCCCGGGGCGACGCTGAACGGGTCGGCCGCCGTCAGCATGAGATCCACCCGTGCCTGCTGATTGAGCGCTGGCGTGCTGAAGTCGAGCGAATTGGGCGAGGGGATGAAGAACCCCGTTGCGCGGTTTCCAACGAAAACACTGAAGCTCAATGTGGCCGACGCGATCGGCCCGCTCGGCACGACGACGTCTTGATAGAGCACGTGTGAGCCCGGCCCTTGCGCATCGGACATCGCGGCAGACAATCCGGCCGGCGGCGCGGGAACGGTCGTCCCGCTAGCCGGGCTCAGCGTCCCAGTCTGCAAGCCAAACGTCCCGTCGCTGCCGAGTTGATTCACCACGGTCCAACCCGCCAGTCCAGATTCAAAGCTGCCGTTGGTCGTGATCACCTGGGCCGACGCCGGCCCTGCCGCGAGAAGCAGCAAGGCGACTGCCACGACAGTTCGTGAAGTCTTTGTTTGGATGGAAGTCATCGAGGCTCTCCTCCCGGGGCGGGGCAATGCAGACAGGGTCACGGCAACACCGAGATTCCCAAAAGCGGAATCGCGTCGATCGCATCGTCGTCCGCGGCGAAGTAGACGGCCGCGGTTTCATCCACGGTTGGTACACCGGGAATCAAGGGTAGTGTTCCGCCGAGTTTCTCCTGTCCGACGGTCTTGCCCGGGGGCAGAGGCGCGGGCCGCGGAGTGATCCGGCTGATCTTGTAAATCACGTTGTCGGTGTTGGAGACGACGTACAGATTGCCGTCGGGCCCCTGCTCGATGGCCGGCGTGATCCCGAAGCCGGAGCCGATCTTCAAAGTCTCGCTCTCGGTCCCGTCGAATTTGGTCGCCGTGAACAGGTTGTCGGCGACACGGTCCGCCAGACGCGGATCCGCGCTGACGTCCACATGCAGGCGGTCCGAGGTCAGTTTCATCCGGTACAATGATCCGCCGTTGCCGCCGACCTGCTGATTGCTTCGGGCCGAGCCCATCCATAGCGTGCCGTTGTACTCCGCACCCAAACCGTTGCCGGCCACGAAGGTCGTGCCGGCCGGTCCGATTTCGTAACGCCAACTCAGATCCGGGTCGACATAAACCGCACCTGGCAGCATGAACATTCGTGACGATGCGAGCGCGGGAGTGTACGCGATACGCGTCGGGGGGAATCGCACCTGTTGCAGGGCCCGCGTGAACTGCGTGGTCTCGATGAACTTGAAGTCGGCCACACGGCTCAGCGGCCCGGCGAACTGAATCCAGCCGCCGTTCATGCCGGGGACGACGCGGTTCAACTCGCTGTACGCATCGTCGGCATTCTCTGTCTCCCAGAGCGATCCGGAGATCGGGTCGAACGCCATGCCGAAGCCGTTGCGGTGCCCGTACGAGTAGATCTTCTGAAGGTTCGCACCGACCTCGCCACCGAGAGCCGCGCCGGCCGCGAAGAAGGGGTTGTCAGTCGGCGTCGTACCGTCGTCATTCAACCGGATGATCACACCGGTGAGATGATTGTTATCAGGAGCGGGGCCGCCAAACGTGTCGTCCACCTGTGGTGCGGTCAGGAACGGCCCGTCAACGAGGTTCTGCATGTACCCGCGTCGACCGGCATCGCCCATGAAGATGTACAGCTTGCCGTCGGGACCGAACTTGATGACGCCGCCGTTGTGGTTACCGTTCTCATTGGCATTCGTAGTTCCAGCATGCCCGGGGACGGCGACGTTATCTGTCTGCCGGGCGCGGAGGGCGATGATGCTTTGATCAAACGTCAGGGTCGAGCCGTTCCAGACAAACCGGTCAACGCGGTTACCCAACAGCGGGACGTTGGCCGTCGCCGTGGTATCCGCGCCGGTGCTGCTCTCGGTCCACCGAATGTACACGAACGGGGTCGTCGGGAAGTTGGGATGCAGCGCCATACTCAGCAGCCCGCGCTCGGACGCTGAATTGACGGCCAGATCGAGTGCAGGCGTGGGCTGGATTACGCCACTGATTACCCGCTTGACCTGACCCGAGGCCTTCTCGAGCACGAAAAAGTCGTTCGCGCTCAGGAACACGATCCCCATCGGCTGGGTGATCCCCGACCCGACCACCGTCGACACCTGGAGGTTGGGGTCGAGGACCGCGGCCGGCGTCGAATCGGGGACCGCCCGGTCTTCCAGCCGTTCGAGTCGGAGTCGACAGGATAATTGCCGGCGGAGCCGGTCCTGGTGTCGCGACGTCATGGTGCTATCCCTCCCGGGGCGTATGTTCGGACTACCGGTCGCCGATCGTCATGCTCAACTGGCAGCGCGAGATTTGTTTCGGTTCACCCGCTGAAACTCGAGCACGGTGATCGGATGATCGCCCGGCTGGGATTGGAGAGATTTCGGACGCTCGTTCCAATGCGTCCCCGGCCCGGGTAATCCGATCCGCAGCGTCCGCAATTCCAGTTCATAGATCCCCAGAGCCCGCAGCGGGAACACCGCGCGGTCGCCCCCGGTCATCCAGAGTTCCAATTCGTTCGGCGAGTTGATCGAGTCGGCGGCGAAACGCCCGCTAGCCTTGCCCGAAGTCGTCACGAGCAATTTGTCGCAGTCAAACGCCCAGTTCGCATGCTGCCGAAATTCTTCGGGAGCCAGCATCCGACCGCCCTGCGTCACGGATATCAGTGCCCATTCACCGTGCAGTCGGTGATATTGCGGCTTGGTCGTGCCACCGGTCTTCGACGCGGACGGGGAAATCTGCCAATAGACAACTGACGTTGCCGCCGCCCCGACCGCCGCGGCGACGAGTAGCCAAGTGGCCAGCACGCTCACCCGGCGAAGCAAGAGCGACCGCAACGCGGCGAGATACAGCAACAAGACCGATTTTGAAACCGCGAGCGCGGCATTGGCCGGCGCGTGCATGACGATCGCCGCCGACTGCACAGTCGAACTCGCCAATTGCGCCGGCACGGCGGCGCTCGCGGCATTTTCCGTCAGCAAAAGGGGGAGCGCGACCAGAGTGGGCGTTACGCCATGCCGGGCGAGTCTCCGGCGCAGCATCTGCCGGCCGCGCGCCACCCGGGTCCCCACTGTCCCCAGCGGCCAGCCGAGGTGCCCGGCCGCGTCTTTCAGGGACTTGCCTTCAATGTCGCAGAGCAGCACGGGCGCCCGGTACTTGTCAGGCAGCGCGTTCAATTCCTGATCGAGGATCGGCCGAATCTCCTCCCACGACATCCCGGCATCGGTCGGCGGGGTCCGCGGAACGACAGCGTTTTCCCTCGCCAGACGTTTCTGACTCATAGCTCGCGCTTTCAACGCGGTGTTGTAAGCCACGCCGTACAGCCAGTTGCCCACAAGTCCCGGCGGCTCGATACTGCCGGCCTTCCGGACCAGCACCAGGAACGTAGCCTGGAAGGCGTCATCGGCATCCGACTCGTTTCGGAGGATCCGCCGGCAGACGCCGAGCACCATCGGCCCGTGGCGGCGCAGCAGTTCGCCAAACGCACCTTCGTCGGCCGCGTCTGCGAACCGTGTGACCAGTTCGCAGTCAGGAAGACGGAGAACGGCTCGAATTTCCGTCGTGTCGCCCGTGGTCGTCAATCTTCGTCCTTCGGCGGGTGCGCACTCCGGGGAGCGCCCGGGGCCACCCTCTACTTCTTATTTCCGTTACGACCGGTTTTTTTTCAGAATTCCTGACCCGGACAGTCTTTTTCAGCTTTCGCGTTGCGCTCGTGCAATTTCGGAACAGCGGCCCCTCGCCCAAACACATCACCACACTACGGAGACCATCCGATGCAGTATCAGAAATTCGAAACCTGGGAAGACATGCTGGTTTGGATGGGAGGGCTCAAGCGTTTTGATCGCACCCCATTTCTTTACAGTGGAAGCAAGTGGACCCAGTTTTACAAACTGGCCAAAGGCGCGAATTCCAGCTCCATCCGGGCCTACGGCACCGGCGATTCGACGACCGGCCTGATCGAACCCAAGTTCATCATTGCGTTCGCCCAACAAAAAGACGGCAAGACGAAAAAAAAGGTCTTGCATGGCCTCGGGGCCTATCTGGCGTGGGGCGTCAAGGTCCGACACGAAACCATCAAGCACAAGTTCGGCGTCTTCCGACAGCACAATCTGATCAACAAGACCCGGATGAACAAACGGGTCGAAGAACTTTCGGAAGAGAATGCTCTCGAAATGGCATCCTGGGAGACGGAGAGCGAAGAGGTCTAATCTCCATTCGCTTGTTCTCCATCGGCAAAGTCGCCGACCTGCTCACGAAGCCGGCGCAGAACCCGAGCTTTGGCCATCCGCACCGCGGCTGGCTTCAGCCCCAGGTCGGTAGCGACCTGCGCCGGCGACTGACTCTCCACTGTCGTACGCCAAAAAATCTGCCAGGTCTGGTCGTTAAAATCGCCGCGAATCGCTTCGGCGGCTCGCATGTACAACCCTGCCAGCTCTGCCGGGCCTTCGTCCAGTGCCGGCGCGGAATCGGCGACCGCATTCAACCGGGCCTGAGCATCCGATCCGCCCTCGGCGACCGGAAGCCTCGTCCGCCGGCGGCGGTCGTACTCCAGCAGTTTGTTCCGGGTGATCCCCCGCAGCCAAGCACGGAAGCTGCCCGACTCGCCGAGCCTTTCAAAATCCGGCAAATGGGTGTGGACGGCCTTCATTACTTCCTGCACGAGGTCGTCTTCGTCGGCCGGCATGACATTCCATCGGCCACACCAGTACACGATCAGGGGACGGTACAGGAATGCGAATCTCGACCACGCGGCATCGTCCTGCCCCTGGAGCCTTTGCAGCAGAGTCAGCGATGTAGCGTCCTGCCGGCTCATGGTCGGGCGATCTCGCGGACGACTCGGAATCCGATCATCGAAGCCCCGCGGTCTACATGATAGCCAATCGTTTGAAGAAGCGATTCTTCTTTGTCGAAGTATGAGCCGCCGAACACCACTTTGTAACGCTGCGGCTCCGACTTGACCCAATCGCTGCACCACTCTGTCGCGTTGCCGATGGTGTCGTACAAGCCCCATACGTTCGGGCGATTGTAGCCCACTCCACGAGCCCGACGGTTGGAATTGGAATCGTACCATGCGTGATCCGCAGTCCGCTTGCTGTCGTCGCCGAAATAGTATCGCGTCCCCGCCCCTGCCCGCATGAACCACCGTGCCTCCGCCTCAGTGGGCAGCCGATAGACGGCACCTTCTTTTGCGCTGAGCCACCCGCAAAAGGCCATCGTGTCATTCCAGCTCACCTGGGTAACGGGGTTGTTCTCGACTACGGCATAACCCGGGGTTTCCCAGCTCCACTTCTTGTCTTCGGAAAAGGGACTTTCATTCGGTTTGCGCTCATATTTCGGCATCCAACCACCCTTGGTCCGCGCCGGTTCCGTAACGTATCCGGTCGCTTGAACGAACTGACGGAATGCGGCCATCGTCGTCTCATGCGCGCCGACATAAACCGGCTCGGACAGCCGAGCTTTCCCGTCCGCATACTCGCCCGGCGGCACAAGCACAAGCGCCATACCGACACTATTCGTCGTCTGGACTTCCACGCCTAACCATCGGGCCCACTGCGACTGACTGGCCGCAGCGACGGCCGATGCAACGGGCGCGATCAACGGCTCTGCCGGAGCGGGGCGACTCCACCAGTATCCCGCACCGGCAGCGAGTAAGGCGGCCGCTGTCAGACCGGCTAATAGTCCAACCCGGCGTGGCCGGCACAATATTGCCTCAAGCTCGCGGATAACTTCCTGCATCGACGAACAACGCCGGGACGGGTCGCGTTCCAGCATTTTCTGACATAGTCGCTCCAGCCGGGCCGGCGCGTCGGGCCGCAACGTCCGCAACGGCGGTGCCTCGTCCCGCAAATGCGCTTGCCACGTTTTCTGCGGCGTGGATCGCGTAAACGGACTCTTGCCGGCCAGCATTGCGAACAGCGTGCCACCCAACCCGTAAACGTCGGCCCGATGATCGACTGAGAGCGAATTCGTGAACTGCTCCGGGGCCGCGTAGTCGAGCGTGCCCATGATCGTCGTTGCCGATGTCAGCTTCACGTCACGGAGCGTGTCGCCGGTGCCCGGTAACGGGGACTCCTCGTCCTCGGGCCGTCTGACGAGACCGAGGTCAAGGACTTTGATGGTCCCTTCTTGTGTCAGGAACAGATTCGCCGGCTTGACATCGCGATGGATCAGCGCCTGCTCATGGGCGTAGGCCAGTCCGCGTGCCGCTTGAAGGACGTATCCACACGCTTCCTTGATGGGCATCGCGCCGCTGGCGGTCAGGCGTTGCCCAAGATCCTGCCCCGCAAGATATTCCATCACCAGATACGGTTGTCCCTGGTTTTCGCCGGCATCGAATGCCATCGCGATGTTGGCATGACGCAGGGCGGCCAGGGCTTCCACTTCTCGCTGAAACCGCTGCGTCAATTGGGCGGTCGCCTGTGCGGGCCGGTGCATGGCCTTGATCGCCACCTCGCGGTTCATCCGCCTGTGCCGGGCCTTCCAGACCCGCCCCATACCACCTGCACCGAGAAGTTCGATCAATTCGTATTCACCGATGACAGTACCGGGCCGCCATTCAAACATTGACGGTACAGCATCACGCAGACCCGCGACGATGGCATCGTCCGCGGTGTCCAATTGCGATAGTCGCGATTCGCAGGCCGGGCACGACTCGATGTGCGAACCGATGCGTTCGACTTCTTCTTCAGTACACCGGCCCGAATGGAAGGACTCGAGCCGTACCAACGACGGACATTCCGCGGGCGTTTCTCGGCCGGCATCGTTCTTCGACGGAATTGGCGTCATCAGTCCGGAACAACAGACGGGGAAGGTCAAGTCCGCATCCCGAGATTGTACCCGAGTTCCCCGCCGCCGGAAATTGCGATCGCGGCGACCGTTCACCAGATGAAGAACGATTCCTCGAACAGGCTGGCGATCCTCCAATGGCCGGCTTCGAAGATCACTGCCGCTGCTGCATGGACTGACTGGCCGGATTTCCGGTACGAAATGCGGGCCGTCGCCAGTCCGTCGTGAACGAGGTCCACCATGATCGAATCGACCTTAAGGTAGTTCGGTTTCTTACCGTGACTTTCGAGATACTCTTTCGCCGACTTGCGCCACAGGGTCCGGCCCGGTGTCTTCTGAAACTCGTGCGGCATCGTCCCCGTCACCGGCACGTCGGCGGAAAAGAACATTTCGCTATTCTCGACCGCCTTCCCCTCGGCGATGTTGGAATAGAACTTCGACACCGCCGCCTTGGCGGCGTCCGCGGGCTTTGGCCTGGCTTTGTCGTCGGCGAG
>JAIBBI010000174.1 GCA_019694755.1 Gemmataceae bacterium | reverse complement strand
GGCGACGAGGTCGGGCTTGATCTCGTAGGCGCGGCGGAGGTGGGGGATGGCGGCGGCGGGCAGGTTGCGCTTGTGTTCGACGAGCCCGAGCGTGCAGAAGGCGGTGGCGCAGTTCTCGTTGATACCGAGCGCGGTGTGGGCGGTGGCGGCGGCCTCGTCGTACCGCTCCATTTCCCACAGCGCGAGCGACTTCGCACCGTAGGGATCGGCGATCTGCGGGACGGCGGCAATGATCTGGTCGTAGAGGTTGAGGGCGTCGACCATCTGGCCGGCGCGCATCAGGTTCTGCGCCTGTTCCAGAGCGGCATCCAGAGTCATCGGTTGCTGATCCACGCCCGGTTCTCCGTTTGATTGGCTGTCTGGTCCATGGTATCGCGCTGGCTACGGGGTCGAAAACCACCGGGGCGGCGGGCGGCGAGAAATCGAGGGCGGACAACCTGAACTGGCCGGCCGGCCCCCGGAAAACTCGCGTTGCCCACTTTGCCGGATCGACGCTATCATCCGGGCCGGGAATAGGGTCGGGCGACCGGCCGACGCCAGCATTGAGGGGGCCGCCAGTGACGATGACGCTAGGAGAGTTGGCCGAATTGGTCGGCGGAGAGCTGATCGGCCGGGCCGACCGCGTGATCGAAGGAGCGCAGCCCGTAACGTGTGCCGGCGAGCGTGACATCACCTTCATCGACGGGCCGAAGCACCTCGACAAGATGCCGGGCTGCCCGGCCGCGGTATTCGTGCCGCGCGGCATCGAGTTGCCCAGCCACGACGTGATCAAAGTGGCGGACCCGCTGTCGGCGTTCGTCATGATCCTCCAGAAGATTCAGGACCGGCCGGTCGAGCGGCCGACGGGGATCAGCCCGCAGGCGGCGATCGATGCGACGGCGGCCGTCGGCGACGAGCCCAGTATTCATGCGTTTGCCACGATCGGGGCCGGCTGCAAGATCGGCGCTCGGTGCCGGATTCATGCCGGGGCGGTGGTCGGCGCGGGCTGCACGCTCGGCGACGACGTGACACTGCACCCGCACGCGGTGCTGTACCCGGGCTGCGTGATCGGCTCACGCGTGTCGATTCATGCCCATGCGGTGGTCGGGGCCGACGGGTTCGGCTACCGGTTCCAGAACGGCCGGCACGAGAAAGTCCCTCAGCTCGGCTACGTCGAGATCGAGGACGACGTCGAGATCGGCGCGAACACGACGATCGACCGCGGGACGTTCGGTCCGACGCGGATCGGGCAGGGCACGAAGATCGACAACCTGGTCATGATCGCGCACAACGTGCGGATCGGCCGGCACAACATCGTGGTCAGCCAGGCGGGCTTTGCCGGGTCGTCGGGCACCGGCGACTACGTGGTGGTCGCGGGGCAGGTCGGCGTGGTCGGGCACGTGTTCATCGGCGACCGGAGCGTGATCGGCGGGCAGGCCGCCGTGACGAAAGACGTCGCGCCGGACTCGCGGATGCTCGGGTCGCCGGCGACGGGCGAGCGGGATCAGAAGCGTATCCTGATGTCGCTGCACCATCTGCCCGAGATTCGCAAGGAACTCCGGGAGTTGCAGGATCGCATCGGCCGGAAGGAAGCGGCATGAGCCGGACCGTGGGGCTGATCGCGGGCTGGGGCCGGTTCCCGGTGCTGTTTGCGGAGAAGGCCCGGCGGATGGGCCATCGCGTCTGCTGCGTCGGGCTCAAGGGCCTGGCGTCGGACGAGTTGCCGGGCGCCTGCGACGAGTACCATTCGGTCGGCATCGCGAAATGGGGCCGAATCGTCCGGACGTTGCGCCGGTCCGGCGTGCGGGACATCGTGATGGCCGGAAAGATTCACAAGACGGAGCTGCTGCGTCCCGGGCGGATCTGGGACCTGGTGCCGGACTTCGGCGCGCTGAAGTTCTGGTACGGGGCGCGTCGCCGCGACAACCGCGACGACAGCCTGTTGCTCGGCGTGATCAGCGAGATCGAACGGCGTGGGTTTCATTGTGCGTCGGCCCTCGACTTCTGTCCGGAGTTGCTTGTGCAGAAAGGCGTAATCACCCGCCGGTCGCCCTCGGCCGGGGAAATGACCGACGTGAAGTTCGGCTGGGAACTCGCGAAGGAGATGGGCCGGCTGGACGTGGGCCAGAGCGTGGCGGTCCGCGACCGGGCGGTATTGGCGGTTGAGGCGATCGAAGGGACGGACAGCGCGATCCGGCGGGCGGGCGAACTGGCCCGGGGCGGGGCGTTTGTAGTGGTGAAAGTCGCGAAGCCGCAGCAGGATATGCGGTTCGACGTGCCGACGGTGGGCACCTCGACGGTAGAGACGATGCACAAGGCGGGCGGGCGGGTCCTCGCCGTCGAAGCCGGCCAGACCATCATTATTGATGAAGCCGAGACAGTCGCGCTGGCCGACCGATTCGGAATTTCGATCGTCGCTTTGTGATTAGGCCCTGAAAAGATGTGGCAGTGCCTACCCGGGGCACCGATAGCTAACTACACCCTCTAAAATGGCGGTGGCGGCTTCGGCGGCCAGATTCCGCTTTCCCGTCCGAGTTCCTATGGGCGTGCTCCGCTTTCGTGTCCCGGGCGATCTGGCCCCGCCGCTTGTCCGCGACCTCGAGCGGGCCTGCGTTGCCGGCGGGTACGACTCCATGCCCGGGCCGGCGTACTCGCGGGTCGAAGCCGGCATCCTCTCCGTCACCAGGGAGACCTCCGACAGCGGCTCATTGGTCGCGCCGTATGAGGTGGCCAACGTCGGCCGATTCCTGGGCAGTTCCGCCACGCTCGTCGAGCGGGATGCCCCGTACGACCTGCTCGTCGAACTTGCCCGCGGCAAGATCAATCAGTTTCGCAATCAGGCGGCCGACTGGATTCACGGCGGCATGGTCATCGACCCCGACCTGAACGCCGCGATGCACCGGGCGGCCCAGCTTTTCGCCCATGTGGTGACTCTGGAGACCGACCGGACGCAGGCGGCCCGCGAGGCCCTGACCGCGGGGTGTGTCGCGGCCGACATGCTCGTCGACTCGTACCTCACGCAGATTCTCCGCGCCCGACACTCGCGGCAGGGGCCGCTCGACGCGATGCTCGGTGTGCGGGTCAACGGCGTGGTGCCGGTGGCCGCGCAGGCGGAACTGGCCAGTTCGGTCAGCGCGCTGGTGGTGCCGATGACCTGGCGGGCCATCGAGCCGACCGAAGCCAATTACAAGTGGGACGCAGCCGACGCCACGATGAAGTGGGCCGAGGACCACGGCCTGCCGGTCACCGCCGGGCCGCTCATCGACATGTCGCCGCGTGGCCTGCCCGACTGGCTCTGGCTCTGGGAAGGTGACCTGCAAAGTATCGCCAGCTTCTGCTGCGACTACGTCGAGACGGCAGTTGGCCGGTATCGCGGCCGAATCCGCCGCTGGCACCTGGCCAGCGCGATGAATCTCGTCGGTACGCTCAAGCTTGGTGAGGAAGACCTGCTCTGGCTGACCGCCCGACTGGCTGAGGCGGCCTGGCAGGTTGACCCCGAGATCGAACTGGTGCTGGGGATCGCCCAGCCGTGGGGCGATTATCTGGGGCAGCGCGAGCACACCTACTCGCCGTTCATCTTCGCCGACACTCTGATACGGGCCGGGCTGAAGCTGGCCGCACTGGATGTCGAGTGGGTCTTCGGGGCATCGCCCCGCGGCAGCTATGCCCGCGACATGCTCGACGGGTCGCGGAATCTGGACCTGTACAGTCTGCTGGGCGTGCCGTTGCAGGTGACGTTGAGCTACCCGGCTGGGGAGGGGCCGGACCCGTTGGCCGACCCGCAGATGTCCACGGAAGGAGTCGGCTGGTGGCGTGCCCCGGGGACGCCCGGCGGGCAGGCGGCCTGGGCGGCGGCGTACGGCCGACTCGCGCTGGGCAAGCCTTACGTCAAAGCCGTGAACTGGGGGCACCTTTCGGACGGCGAGGAACACCTGCTGCCGCACGCCGGGCTGCTCGACCCAAGCGGAAAGCCCCGGCCCGCACTGTCGGTCTTTAAATCCCTGCGCGACGAACACCTGCGCTGACGGCGGTCAGTTGGCCGCCCGCACGGCGTATTCTGCCAGCGACCGCGTCACGTCGTCCCACGCTTCGCGCACTTCCTGCGTGTCAATTCGACTCGGTTCGCCGGCTTCGACCCAGACGGGAATGCGGTCGACGACGATCCCGGTGACTTCGCGTTCATCGGTCGCGACGGTCGACATCCGCAGCTCGATGGCGGCGGTTTCCGCGACTGGGCCGAGTCGTACCGTACCGGCTTCGATTTCATTGCGGAAAACGATCTTCAACACTTCGCTTTCCTGATCCAGCGAGCCGTCGGCCGGCAGGGCGATCTCGAACGTGAGTGCATCGACAGACAGCCATTCCGTGATCTTGCGTATCGACGCCACGATCGCCGCGAGCAGCAGGACGATCCGCTGTACCGGCGCGTCCGGGTCTTTCAGTCGGGCGCGGGTGAGATCGGGTTCGAGTAACAGGCGGAACCGGCGGCGGCGGCGGTAAAACTGGTTCTCGTCGCGGGAATAGTAAAGCAGTTCGTCCCGAAGGAATTTCACGTCGAATAGGTCGGGCCGGTCGGCCTCGTCCTTCTCCATGAATGCCAGTTGTGAGTGCAACAGGCTCTCGGTGCTGCCGCGATTGCTGAGCGACGAGAAGCCGCCGACGGGATACGCGTCTTCGTCCGGGAGCGGAGTCGCGGCCGTGCGTCGCTCGGGGCGGGGTGGCGGCGGAGCGGTCGGCAGCGACTGGTAGAGCAGGGCGGCCGTGCGGACGACTTGCCGGACTGCCACGCGCTGGCCCAATTCGGCCAGCGCGGTGCCCTGCTCGAGTTCGAAGATGTCTTCCGGCCCCAGCAGGTCGGCTGCGAGACGGAACTGCTCGTGGAGTTCCTGATACTGGGCGGCGAGGATTGGATGGCCTTGGCCGGACGAGAGCGTGGCGAGCGCCTGGCGGGCGACGAGTTCGGGCGGGGCCTCGAGCAGCGTCTTGATCGGCCCGGTACCCAGACCGACCCCGCCGAGCCCCGTGCGCTCGCGGATCCGCTCGAGGATGTAGGCCAGGCCCCGCACGCTGTCGCGGGGGTTCAGCCGGCGGAGAGCGTCCGCGGCGCGTTCGAGGCTGCGGTCCGAGAACAGTTTGCCGAGCACCGCGTCGTCGTAGCGGGCCAGCGCGTGGGCCGGCCAGGCGACCGGATCGTCGGCGGTCGGATGGCGCACGACCTCGGCACCGAACACGATGGAGCCAAGATCGTGGACGAAACCGGGCGGCGGGACCGGATGCCCTTCGGACGCGATTTCGAGGAGCCACCGCAGTGGCGTGCGGATGTTCATGGGCTGAGGGCGGACCACCCGGCCGAGCGCGAGCCCCGCCAGCAGGTAGTCGCGGGCCGCCTCCGGTGATTGCAGCTCATGGAACGTCATCAGGGTCAGTGTAGAACCGGGCTACGACTTGAGGAAAACCGGAAAAAATGGGTCGGCTGGGAGAGTGCCGGGGCCGGACAATCAGAAAGTCCGACAAAGCCGCTCAAGTTTGTCACAAGTTGATCCGATAAGGACGATGGTGTGCGCGACTATCGAGTCGCGCCGCCGGGGGGCCGCCGTCGGGCGGGCGAGGCATGAACGCAAAGGCAATCGTTTCTGGTATCTGCACAGCCGTGTGGCTCGGCGGACTGGCGTCGGCGCAGCCGGCGTTCGTCGCGGCCGACCCGCCGCCTGCCGCGCAGCCCGAGGCGATCGCCAAGCCGGTCGACTCGCCGATCCCGGCTGTGACAGAAGCGGCCGCCCTCCCGGCCGGGAGCGTGTGCAGCCCGTGGACGGGGCCCGGCGGCACCGGTTGCTGCGGCCCGGTGGGTGGGCACGGCCCGATCGTCAGCGAAGTGTTCCTGCGGCAAGGTATCAACTTCCCGGTCGCGGGCGGCATTCTCAACAACGTTGTCGGCCCCGGCTACGCCCTGAGCGCGGGCGCCCGCAGCCTGTTCTTCAACCCGGCCGGGTCGGCCGCGTGGACCATCGAATACGGTCTGGACTACATCTACAACAACGGCCGAAAGGACTATGAAGAGTTCGACCTGTTCGGCACGTTTGTGAACATCCGCGAGACGCACCGCGCTGCCTTCCGGCTGGCCGGCGGCCGCGAGTGGTATCTGTACGCCCCGGCCTACCAGCCCGGCAAGAACTTCCGCGTCGGTACCGACGTCGGCGGGCGGTACGGGTTCATTCGCGCTAACTTCAACCTGATCGCCGAAGACCCGGCCAACGCCCCGGTGCCGATCGACTTCGGCCGGCGGTCGGATACCTACGGCGGTGTGTTCGTCGCGTTCCATTCCGACATGATCGTCCCGATGAACGGCTGCCTCTCGTTCGTCGCCGGTCTGCGGGCCGAATGGTCGTACAACTTCTCGGATGTCATCCCCACGTGGGATAGCGACCTGCAGGATGTGAACCTGATGTTCAACTTCGGCTTCAAGTTCTAGGCGGCCTGGCGGGCCGAATGGCTCGCCAGGGAAACGAGGTATCGGGCGGCCCGGTCGCACGCGCCGGGCATCCCGACAGCCTGCTTCAGGTCCCGCAATTCGTTCACGACTCGGGAGTGCTCGCCGGGGTCGCTCAGCCAGCGAAGTACGTGTTGTGCCGGCGCGGGGTGCAGAGGTTCCGACGTCAGGATCTCCGGGAAAAGCTCCCGGCCGGCCAGCAGGTTGACCAGGCTGATGTAGTTCGTGGTCCGCAAAAGATTGAACAGCACCCGACCCGTCCGGTTCGTCTTGTAAATGACGGCGCTGGGCTTGCCGTGCCACAGCAATTCCAGGCCGACTGATCCAGAGACGGCGATACACGCGTCGGACGAGGCGATGACATCGGCCGTGCGGTGCACGTGGGCTTCGGCAGGAAACGACTCCGATTCCAGCCGGGCGGCGATGGCGTCGCGGTGCGACTCGCGGTAGCACGCGAAGAGGAAGCGTGCGTCCGGCCGGTCGCGGTGAATGGTCCGGGCCGAGTCGATCAGCCAGTCGGTGTTGTGTTTCACTTCGCCTTGCCGGGAGCCGGGCAGCATACCGATCACCGGCCCGCCCGACCTCGCACGGCTCACGAACGTCGCGTCGGGGAGGTGCTTGGCCAATTCGTCGAAGTACGGATGCCCGATGTACTCGGTGTCGAGGCCGCGAGACGCGAACCACTCCTGCTCGAAGGGCAGGGCGCAGAGCACCTTGTCGAAGGTCCGCCGCATCTTGCGGACACGATGGCCGGCCCACGCCCATAATTGCGGCGGCACGAACGAGACGACGGGGATATCGAGCGCTTTGGCCCGGGCGGCGACCCACCAGTGGTAGCCGGGATAGTCGATGAGGACGACCGCGTCCGGCCTGCGGCGGTACCAGGCGTCCGTGATCCGTTCCAGCAGGTCGGCCAGCGCGGGGACGACCCCGGCGACGGCAATGAACCCCATGACGGCATGCTCGGCGAGCGGATACAGGAGGTCGACGCCGGCCGCGCGGAGTCGCGGGCCACCGAGGCCATAGATGTCGCAATGGGGAGCGTCCTGGCGCAGCGAGGTGGCAAGATTGCCGGCGTGCAAGTCGCCGGATGGTTCACCCGCGCTGATGAAGAATCGCATGAGACGCATCCGTGCGTTTGCGGAACTGTCGGGGCCGGTCAGCCTTTGCGGCGGTCCTTGGCCACGGGGATTTCCTGCTGTCGGCGGTCCGTGCCCGGCTTGCGGCCCGGCATCGCGCCAGCGGCTTCCACCTTGCGGTAGCCCAGCGCGGTCAGGACTTCGAGAACTTCGCTCCAGGTCGGGAAGGGCCGGCGGTTATCCCGCTTGTATTGGTCCATGGCCCGCATGAAGTCGATTTCGTCTTCGCTGTATTCCTTCTCGCAGGTCGTGGGGTCGACGAGGCGGCGCCGTTCGCCCATCATCTTCGCCCGCTCGCCCGGTTCCTGATTCCGGCGGTCGATGGCGACGGGAATACTCCGCTTCCGCCGATCCGACTTGGCCGGCGTCGACGCGTTGGACTGCTGTTCGGCGCTCATGGATTTCTCCCGGTCGGCCCTGCCGCGAGTCGGTGGACTTGCCCGGAGGCAGCCCGGCCACTCCTTTAGGCTAACCGGATGAAAAAACCAGTCAAGCGGACTTGGCCCCCGGTGCGGCTTGCGCCGTCCGCCGTCCCGTTCATCACGCTACGACCCGCGTAAACGCCACCGGCCCGCGGTGGAACCACGGGCCGGTGCGGAATTTGTCGATTGTGTCGGCCCGCGGTCAGCTCT
>JAIBBI010000173.1 GCA_019694755.1 Gemmataceae bacterium | reverse complement strand
TCCGGAGCTTTCGGCGTGTCGGCGGGTTTCGGGTCGGCGGGCGTGACGGGTGGCGGCACGGCCACCGGGGGCGTCGGGCCGATTGCCCGGAAGCCCGGCGACGCGAACGTGCCGCTCGGGATCACCGCCTGGCCGTTGAAATTGGTCGGGTTCGTCGGCTGGCCGCGGAACTGCGGCGGCACCGGGTTGTAGTTCTCGGGCTTGGCCGGCTGCTGCCCCCACACCACGGGAACGACGGCCGCCGGGACGAGCGCGAGGCCCGCGATCAGGATTCGAATTCGGCGCACGGTCCGCACTCCCTGGATTCAGGCTCCCGCCGGTGGGGGATACTTCACCGCGTTCTTCACGATCTTGGCGCGGAAGGCGTCGCTGAGGTCGATGTTCAGCGAGTTGCACAGGTTCAGCAACAGGTTGAACACGTCCGCGATTTCCTCGCCCAGATGGTGTCGGCGTTCGGGGTCGTGGGCGATGGCCCGACTCGCGTCGGCCTCGATCCACATCATGGGCTCCATCAGCTCGGCGGCCTCGACCGCGAGCGCCATCGCGATGTTCTTCGGCGAATGAAACGGCTCCCACCGGCGCTCGGCCGCGAAGGTCCGCACCATCTCCCGAAGCTCGGCGATAGTCGTGTGGGCGTCGCCCATGCTCTCCCCGGCCGCGCAATCCCCCGCGCGGCTATTCGGACGCGGCTATAACCGATGCGGAGAAAGTGTCAAGACGGGAGAGGACTGGGGCCGAGAGGGGGGATGAGGTGTTCTACGATGGCATGAGTTTGCCGTTTCCCGAGTCGTTGAGCGCACACCAATATGAGTCAGTCCCGCGGACCCTGTTTCGGGTGTTCCTGGAAGAACTTCACGATTAATGCCGGCGTCGTGGCGGGGTACTTGTGCCCTTCGCCGTGCAGGTAGACCACGACCGGCGTGCCGGTCTTCGACGGAAACTGCTGACATCCCTTCGCCCACTCCGCGGCCGGGCCGTCGCAGCCGTTGAGCTTTTTCACGCGGTCGATCGTCCGCTGCTGCATTGCCATCGTGACCAGCGGGTCGCTCTCGCTGGCGGCGTGGAACAGCGGTTTGGCCTTGGCTTCGAGGAAGTACGGACCCGCGGCCGCGGCCACGGGGGCGAACGCGGCAAACGTGTCGCCACGCTTCGCCCAGAGCAGGTAAGTGAAACCGCCGCCGTTGGAGTGGCCGGTCGAATAAATGCGTTTGTCGTCGATGGCGAAGTCCTTCCTCATGGACGCGAGCACCGCATCGAAGAACTTCAGGTCGCGGTCGTTCTGATCGCCGGGCCCGGACTGCCAGCCGGACTTCTTCCCCTCGGGATCGGTGAGCCTGCCCGGAGTGTTCAACCCCTGCATGTAGACGACGACGGCTTCGGGCCAGGTCTCATGGATGTGATGCACGCGGGCGGCATGCCGGGCGGTGCCGCCGTGACCGTGAAAATCAAAGACGAGCGGGGCTTTGCCGGTGCCCGACTTGGACGGCGCGTAGACGATCGCCTCACGCTTAACCCCCTCGACCTCCCAAGTCCGCGTCTCCGGCCCCGCCGCCGCCGGCGCGAACAGAAACAGAACGGCAACCAACGACGCGGTCATGGTCTCGCTCCAAAACAACTCGACACCAGTCTAACGCGTCGGTCCGTCCAAAATTACGGAGCGCCCACGCCACCAACACAGTGAAGGTACTTCCTCGATGGAAACGGGCCGTTCGCGGCTACGTCGAATGCCAACTGTGTCAGCCGGGATCGCCGGTGCCGGGTGAAACTTCAGGCGGATGAGGAATCCGCCCGCTGGGCGTTATCTCCGCTTGAGTCGGTGGGGCGTGAGAGTAGTTGGGCCTGTCTTCTTGGGCTTTCGACTGCCTGTTGCGGGCGACCGAGTGGCTTTGCCTCGTGACGCAACCGGCCCCGCGAGGAACCGCTCCAGTGCCTCTGCCACTTCCGAACGCCCGGCCGATGCCTCTGTCCCCGCAGGACCTGCCATAGCCGCCGCCAACCGCGCACGCAATTGTGTCAGCGTCTCGTCGCTCATCATAAGAGTTCTCCCAAAAGTCCCCACAGGTCACCGACCAACTTGGCAGCGTTAACGAAAACCCCCCGACGACGCGGGCTGTTCGCCGCCCGGCTGGAAGCCAACAGTGTCAACCGGAATCGCCGGTGCCGGGTGAAACTTCAGGCGGACGAGAAATCCGCCCCCGGGGCGTGATCGCCTCTTGAGTCGGTGGGCCAGGGGAACTGTTAGCCGCACCCCGCGTCACTGCCGAAGACCGCCAATTCACCTCCACCTACTGCAATGAACTGACTATTCCCACTGCACACGTTCCAAGCTTCATACCCGGATGAATCGGGAATAATCTGCAGCAAGTGACCTGTACTGAACCGGAGTTCGAGATCGAGCAGTCCTTGTCGTAGTACTACCGCTTCAACCGCTGCTCCGGCAAGGCGGCCGTTGACTTCGGCGGCTGCGTCCACGGGCGCGGGCAGACCAAATTGCTGTCCCTCGTCTTCGCTGGTGAATCGAATCCGACCAGCTTCCACCAACCGCCACAAGCAAGCAATGACGAGAATTGCGTCGTTATCGAACGCGACAACCCAGTCATAATCGCGCCGGGCGAACGAACGAAGCCGATACCCCACGAGCCACGCGAGTTCGTCCATCGGCACCTGCATTTGTGCGGCTGACGATAAGGATAAGCTGCCGGGGCCGCCTGCAGGACCCTCACGCCGCGCGAAACCAGGATGGCGGCCCCGGTTAGCTTCATCCGCTGGTTCTGCGGCTCAGCCCCCACCGATCAGTTTGAACGTGGAGCGACGCTCGACCACCTTACCGAATCGTTCCACAAAGACCACCTCGTTGGATCCGAGCGAGAGTTCTTCGAGGAGATCGCAAGTGGCTTGGTAGTCCACATCTCGGCCGAATGCCTTGCCCATGACCATTAGCGATCCACCGCTAAGCGCAATTGCTACCGATTCGAGTCGCAATACGAATGAAGAACGGGTGGTGAAGTGGTGGTCAAGCGTTCCCGGCGATCGGGTGATCTGCTCAACGACTTCGACCAATTGCCCCTTCCATTCGCTGATACGCTCGACGAGTGGTTCCAGTTGCGGAATCAACTCACGATCCAAGCAACCCTCGTTTGCCGCATAACAGGTGATTATCGCAATCGCCAGATGACACGCCGGCGATGGACGTTCACCGTCGATGACAACAAACGTAACCCGTTGAGCACTGACGGCAAGGTCGGCGTTGCCGGTATTACTCCGGTTCCGCCGTTTACGAGTCGCGCGGACCGCCCGTCATTTGTCATCCGAGACTCTATCAATGAGACTCGTGGATCGGGTTTGTTCGGCCACCCGCTCAAACTCCGCGCTCCTGACTTCGGTGGCGATAGAGCGGATCGGCCTC
The DNA here is from genome assembly GCA_019694755.1 of Gemmataceae bacterium. Lineage (GTDB taxonomy): Bacteria > Planctomycetota > Planctomycetia > Gemmatales > Gemmataceae > JAIBBI01. The sequence goes on along the minus strand of JAIBBI010000173.1, from coordinate 4,878 downwards.
TGGTGCCTCAGGGATATCCGATCTCGCTGATGTCCGCAGCCAGTTCACCCAGCGACACCTTCGGGTTGAGCCGTGCGACCACATCGGGGGCGAGCGGCTTGTGCCGGTACACATGCTCGACCGCGGCCAACTCCACGCCCCGGCTGTAGCAGTCTGAGGCCCATGCTCGGTACGTCTCGGGCCGGCCGTCCAGCGGGGAGAGCAGGAACTCTGAGCCGTCCGGGTCCGGGTGGTCCAGCGGGAACCGCACCGGCCCCATCTGCCAGGCACGGTCGGCGTACCGCCGCCAGATGCAGAACGTGACGTCCCCGACGCTGAACGCCGGCTCCCGCAGACAGGCTGCGAACTCCTCCGGGACGGCATCCAGGACGCCGGGCCACGGGCAGGGTGTGCTTTCTCGATACGGCGACATCGGGTACTCGCGGGCGAACCCCTTCAGCCAGCAGCCGACGGAACTGAAGTGGGCGGAGAACTCGTGCCCGCTCCCGTTCCGCATGGACCCCATCTGCTCGCCGGCAGCCCATCCTGCGGTGAACGAGTAGTACCGGAACTCCCACTCCGGGCACAGGATAGCGTCCAGCATCGCCATCGCCTGCAAAGTGCGGCGGAGGCCGTCCACGTCGGGCAACAGGGACAAGTCGCGCGTCGAGATCACGCCGCCTCCGGTGGCCGAACAGGTGATTATCGCAATCGCCAAACGACACGCTGGCGATGGCCGGTCACCGTAGATGACAACAAACCTAACCCGCGATGGGCAGGCGGCAAGGCGGTTCGGCGTGCCTTTGGTCAGTGGGCGACCGCCAGTAAGACGACCGGCGGCCCCTCTGGCCCAGCCCATTCCGACGCGAAGTAGCAGTACCCGCCGGGGAAGTCTTCCAGCCGCGCCCCTTCCGGGCCGGCCACCCGCGATTGTACCTCAGTCCTCCAGAACTGGAAGCTGTCGGCCGCCGGTATCCACCGGAGCGGGGCACCAACGTTGGCCACGACAAACCGCACCGGGCCGGCCCCAAGCATCTCACGGATATCGGCGGCAGTCAGGGCGCGGGTGTGAGCTGCCTGCACTGGGCCGGCGTCATCCCACAATTCGGCCAGTGGTAGCCGGGTCACAACGCGCAACACGGGTCGAATGCCCTCCGCCGCAGAACTCTGTCTTATCGTGCGCCGACGCCGGCCTTCGGCGTGCGCGTTGTGCGCGTTGTGCGCGACAAAGTGTCAGCCGGGATCGCCGGTGCCGGGCTTAACTTCAGGCGGACGAGGAATCCGCCCCCGGGGCCGCATCGCCTCTTGAGTCGGTGGGCCATGAGAACGGTTCGGCGCTACGGTTTGATGGCCAGATCCGCCCGCCCTGCTTGCGTGCGGGCGATCTCCGCGAGTTGCTGGGCGAACTGCTCGACCGCCCACGCTTCCGCTCCGAATTCGACCGCCAACCGCGACACCTGCTCGGGCCGGTGCTCCGTTGGCACGCCACCCAGTGCCAACCGGGCATGGCAGGCAATGTGGCCGGCGCGGTCGGAGCGGTAGAATCGAAGTCCGATCAGCCCGATCCCCGTCTCCGCGCCCGCCTCGAACGCGGCTGGCGGGCCGCCCACAACGAACCGCAGGAGGGCGTCTGCAAATCGGGTGACCTCGGCCGGGACCGTGTACGCCGTCGCCCGGCCGCACCAGTGCCCGGCACCGATCGTTGCAGCCAACTCGATCAGGTGCTCATCGACGTAGACAACCTCGATGGACATCTCGCGAGCCAGGTTGAGGTCGTCCACCCGTTGCCTCCGCCGACGAACTTTTGCACGGCGCCCCGACACTGACACCCGACACCAATTCACCGACCTCTGACCTCCGACCCCTGACCTCCACTCTGTCACCCCCGCCGCCCCGTCGCTCTCCTTATCTCCTTCAGCGCATCCGCCTTCTTCGCGCTGGCGCGTTTGTCGTGGAGTTGCTTGCCGCGGGCGACGGCGATTTCCACTTTCGCCCGGCCTTCGCGGAAGTAGATTTGCAGCGGCACAAGCGTCATGCCCTTGTCGGTGGCTTTGCCGCAGAATTTGTCGATCTCGGCGCGGTGGACCAGCAGTTTCCGCGTCCGCTTCGGCTTGTGGTTGAGGCGGTTACCCTGCTCGTATTCGGGGATCTCGGCATTCACCAGCCAGAGTTCGCCGCCCTCGAGTTTGGCGTACGCGCCGTCGAGCACCGTGTGGCCGTTGCGCAGGCTCTTGACCTCGGTGCCCACGAGGACCAGACCCGCCTCGAGCGTGTCGATGATCTCGTACTCGTGCAGCGCCTTGCGGTTGCGCGCGACGACCGTGCGGTCTTCGTCCTTCTTTTCGGTCTTCTTGCCCATAGTGTCGTTGTCCGGGAAACCGGTCTGGGAAGCAACCCGCCGGTCTCTCTATAATTCCAGTGCCCTCCCACGCGCCCGCGAAATCCATGATGCACGGCCGACAAGTTCTCCTCATCGCGCTGATCGGCCTCTGCGGGTGCCGGGACGACCGGATCGAATCCCGACGCGTGCCGAAGCCCCGGCCCGTGGCCCGGCGGACCGTCGCCGCCCTCGTGCCGAAGCCCGACGCGGTCTGGTTTTTCAAGCTGTCCGGCCCGGCCGACTTCGTCACCGCCGACGAAGAGAGGTTCCGCACGTTTCTCGGTTCGGTGCAGTTCGCCGACGACCCCCCGGTAAAGACCGCCACGCCCGACGGTTGGCGGATCGATGCCGGGGGCGGCAAGTCGGCCGGGAGCATGGTCGCCCGCTACCTCACGCTCCGCACGCCCCAGGGCAACGAGGTCATCGTCACCAAACTCGGCCCGGAGTCGGCCGACGTGCTGCCCAACGTCAACCGCTGGCGCAAGGAGATCGGCCTGGCCCCGATCGAGGCCGGCGACCTGGCCCAATGCACCCGCCCTATTACTGTGGGCGCGAGCCCGGGCGTATGGGTCGACCTGCGCTCGGCCGGGCAACTCGACGCCACCGCCGCGATGCCGGCCATGCCGCCCTCGCACCCGCCGGTCGCGGGCCATGATCCTGCTGCCGCGCCGACCTTTCCCGGGCCGCCACCCGCGAGTCGGGGCAAGGTGACGTTCGACACGCCCGAGGGCTGGAAGTCGCTGCCCGCGTCCGGCATCCGCGCGGCCACGCTCCGCGTCGGGTCGGGCGACGAGTCGGCCGAGGCCACCATTATCCCGCTCGAGGGCGATGCCGGCGGCAACGTCGCCAACGTCAACCGCTGGCGCACCGAGATCCGCCTGCCCGAACTCGACGAGGCCGCGCTCAAGCCCACGATGAAGGAACTGCCCGTCGAGGGCAAGCCGTGCGTGTACGTCGATCTGCTCGCGCCCGAAGGGCCGAAGCGGCAGCAGACGCTGGCCGTGATCGTCAGCCGCGGTGCGACCACCTGGTTCATCAAGTTCCGCGGTAATGCCAAGACCGTCACCGAGAACACCGCCAAGTTCGAGGCGTTCGTCCGTTCGCTGAAACTCCCCGCCGGAGATCGCTGATGTCTGTCGTGCTCCCGCCCGCCCCGGCGACTGGCCGCGCCCGCCCTCAGCAGAATCCGCTCGAAGCCGGGCTGAAGGCGCTCGCGTCGCTCCGGCTCACGGTCGTGCTGCTGGCGATGGGCTGCTTCCTCGTCTTCGTCGGCACCATTGCGCAGATCGACGGCGGCATTTGGACTATCGTCCGCGACTACTTCCGCTCGTTCTTCGTCTGGGTGCCGTTCAAGCTGTTCGCACAACTCGGCCAGATCTTCGTCGGCTTCCCGAAAGACGCCAGCGTGGTCGGCGGGGCGTTCCCGTTCCCCGGCGGCTGGACCATCGGCACGCTGATGCTCATCAACCTCGTCGCCGCCCATGCCACGCGGTTCCGGTTTCAGGCCAATCGCATCGGCATCATCGCCATCCACACCGGCCTGATCGTGCTGATGCTCGGCGAGCTGATGGCCGGGCTGTTCCAGATCGAGTCCCGCATGACCATCGGCCACGGCGAGACGGTCGGCTTCGTCGAAGACTCGCGCGTTACCGAACTGGCGATCATCGACCCGGCCGACCCGAACACCAATACCGAGGTCACGATCCCCGAGTCGATGGTGATCCGGCTCGGCAAAATCACACACGAGAAGCTGCCGGTCGATCTCGAAGTCGTCGAGTGGTTCCCGAATGCCGAGCTGCAGCCGCTGCGGAAGGGCATGCCCGACAAGGACGTGTTCGTGTCGAAGCAGGGCGTGCCGTTCACGCTCTTCCGCAAGGGCGAGGGCTCGGGCGTCGATGCCGCCAGCCACGACGACGCGGCCTCCGCCCGCATCAACATCTACAAGAAGGGCACGAGCGAGCTGATCGGCACCAAAGTCGTGTCGCTCTGGCTGACGCCGAACTTCACGAAGCGGATCCCCAGCTTCCAGTTCCCGCCGCAGGAGTTCACGGCCGACGGCAAGACGTACCAGATCGAGCTGCGCGGCCGGCGCGACTATCTGCCGTTCACGCTGCGGCTCAACGAGTTCAACTTCGACCGCTACCCGGGCACCAACATCCCGAAGAACTACTCGAGCCGGGTGACGCTGAACGACCCGCGGACCAACGCCAACCGCGACGTGCTGATCCGGATGAATGAGCCGCTGGCGTACGAAGGCGCGACCTATTACCAGTCGGGCTTCACGCCCGACGAGAAGGGGACGGTGCTGCAAGCGACGCGGAACCCCGGCGTCTGGCTGCCGTACATCAGTTGCGTTCTCATGTCGCTCGGCATGCTGGTCCACTTCGGCCAGCAGCTGTTCGCGTTCCTGACCCGCGGCGCCAGCGTCGATCGGTCCGCCCGGGCATCGGCGCTCCGCCCGTCGAATGTCTGGATCGTCGCCGGCGCGGGGGCGGTTCTGGTGATTGGCGGCATCGTTT
>JAIBBI010000035.1 GCA_019694755.1 Gemmataceae bacterium | reverse complement strand
ACGACGGCCGCGGTGCTCATCTCGCTCGCGTACGGCAGGTCGGTGGTCGCCCCGCAGCAGGCGGAAACCGACTTCGATATCGCCTTGCACTCGTTGCAGACACTTGCGGAGACCGTGCAGAAGCAGATGGGCACGCAACCGGGTCTGCTGCCCGTGAAACGCAAGCTGCTCGAGACCGCGGCCGACGGGTTGAACAAGGTCATGCACGGGCCGACCAGCGCGGAGCGGGCCGATAAGACCGTGGTCATTGCTCACACCAATCTCGGCGACGTTTATCGCGATCTGGGCCGGACCGCCGACGCACAGCGGGAGTTTGAATCAGCCCAAAGGCGATCGCTCGACTGGCTCCGCCGCCAGCCGCTGGATGCCGACGCTTTGCGGGGCGCAGCCAACGCCTGCAACCGCCTCGGCGATCTGGCCAACGCCGCCAAAGACGCGACTGCTGCTCTCGGCTACTACAAGCAGGCCCGGGACAACTTTCTCCAGGCCATGGCGCTCGATCCCGCTGATATGTCACATATTCGCGACATATCCGTCTGTCACAACAAGATCGGCGATGCAGAACTTACCGCCAAAAACTACCCGGCCGCGCGGGCTTGTTATGAGCATTCTTTAGCTCTGCGCGAGCAGCCCGACACCTCCAACGATGAACTGACGCGACTGAGCGACTTGCGATTTACGCACAATCGGCTGACCGACGTTTGTCTACTTCTAATGGATCTGGATGCCGCGGAACGTCACGCGACCGCTGCGGTGGATAGTGGTCGGGCCATCGCGAAGCTTGATGTTAATGCCGGGCGGTTTCAGACCGCGAACGCCCTGGACCGGCTCGGTGGCGTAATGATCCGGAAGTTTGAGCCTGCGCAGGCCGAGCGATTTCGGGGAGAGAGCGTGGCCCTGCGCCGGGAGATCGCGGCCGCCGACACTGGCAGCGCGCTGGCCAAGCGTCAGTTGGCGACGGCCATCAGTCAGTGGGCCGACGCCCTCGCCGTCGCCGGCCGGTTCGATGAAGCGATTGCCGGCCACGCCGAGAGCATCGGAATCTTCACCGATCTCTTCGCGAACGATCCCGAATCGGTGGAGCTCGCAATCAACTTGGCCATCGCTTACGAACGGATTCGCGACAATTGCAACTTTGTCGGAAGATTCTCCGACGCCGCGGAATGGTCGGGCCGGGCTGTCGAACTCTTCGGTCGGCTCGAACCCGAGAGCCGTTTTACTCGCCTACAACCAAAGGAAATGCGCCAACTCCACCGCACGGCGTTGGATGTGTTTCGCTATGCGGCCAAGCACGACCTCGCGGTTGAGGGTGACTTCGCCGGGCCGAACGACGTAGCACGGGGCATGCTGAAGCGCGTCCGCATCCTGGAGTGCGCACGGCGCGGGCGCACGGAAATGGTGCTTAAGTTGGCCGGCGAAATGAATACCACGAAGGACTCTTACGACGCCATGATAGCGGCTCGGGCCTGTGCGATTGTCGGGGAACTCGAAGCCATGCTGAAGTACTGGCGCGAGGCAGTCCGCATCGAGCCGGCTATCGCCCCGGACATCGCCATCTACCACGAGTTCTACCGGTTCCGAGACCGCCCCGAGTTCCAGGCACTGATGCCCGGGGTCAGAATCCCTCGCAACCCACACTCGAAATAGACTGCCGAGTGACCGTACCCGATCTATTGTCGCAACATGCTCGCGACGTCTCCCCCGGCCAGACGCCCGCGGACCGGGCGCGACAACTCACTTTCCGACAGCGGCGCTTCGCCGAGAATCTCCTGCATCCGGCGCTCGGCCAGGTCGGCCGGGCACCACGAGCAGCGCACGTCGGGCACCAGCGTCTCGGTCGCGGTCGTCGTTTCGGGTCGCGTCACTACAGTTGTGGCTACTTCGCTCATCACAGGACTCCTTCCGCGGGCGATCGTGTGGCCGCTCCCCGACAGGTTCGGAGCTCGCGGCATGTTCTCGGCACTGCCGTTCCGGCATACAACCTGGCCTGGGGGCCGGCCCCTCATCCTGAGGCCGGGATCCCGCATCCCGATATTGTACCCGGTTCCGGCAAGCCTTGTTGATAATTCTCGAACATCCTTTCCCGGTCGGGTTGGCATTCCCAGCGCGCCGCGGCACGGATAAAGTACAGTGACATGGTCCGCGTGTTGACCACGATCTGGTTCACGTTCATCAGCCTTCTCGGCCCGGGCGTCTGCTGCTGCACGCTGCGCGCGGCCGGCCCGTCGCCGGACGAGAACGATCCGCCCGCGCAGCGATCCTGCTGCTGCGAAATACCCGTTGAAGACGATAAGCCCGCGAGCCCCGCCCCGACCCACGATTGCCCCTGCAAGCGGACGCGCGAAGTCGCACAAGCGTCCGTCGCGACGAACCTGGCAGTTTCACCGATCGCTGGTTACGTCGTGGCCCCTTGGCCTGGCGACCCAGTAACCACCGCGATCATCGCCAACTTTCGCCACCTCGCCGGCAGCCGTCCGCCGTCTCATTTCACGATCAACATACTGTACGCCTGCCACATCCTGCGCTGTTAGTCACTGACAGATCCCGAACTTTCTCATCCCCCGGACCACTGCTGCGAGCAGTGATCCACACGGACGACATGCGCATTCCGACAGGAGTACTCACGATGAACCAGTTACTGAAGATCGCAATACTCTCGACATTGGCAGCGATCACCCTCGGCTGCTCGAACCCCGCGCGGTCGCCCGTGCCGGTCGCGAAGACCGCGACGACCACAGCGACGGCGGTCGCCGACGAGGAGCACGGCCACAAGCCGAGCGCGCACGGTGGCATCCTCGTACCCATCGGCCGGGACAACTACCACGCCGAGGCCGTGTTCGAGAAAGGCGGCGTGCTGCGACTCTACCTGCTCGGGCAGGACGAGAGCCGGGTCCAGGAAATCGAAGCCCAGCAGATCACCGCCTACGTCAAAGCCGAGGGCGATGCCGAGGCGCAGTCGTTCGCCCTGAACGCCAAGCCGCAACCGGGCGACAAGGCGGGCATGACCAGCATGTTTCTGGGCAACCTGCCCGCTCCACTGGCCGGGAAGAAACTCGAGGTCACCGTCCCCAGCATCACGATCAAGGGCGAGCGGTTCCGCATCTCCTTCAAGTCCGTGACCGACGAGAGGGCGGCGGATCACGCCATGCCCACCAAGGTCGCCGACGAGGCCGAGCGCAAGCTTTACCTCACCGCCGGCGGCAAGTACACCGAGGCCGACATCAAGGCCAACGGCAACGTCACGGCCAGCGAGAAGTTTAAAGGCGTCAAAGCCGAGCACGATTTGAAGCCGAAGCCCGGCGACAAGGTCTGCCCGATCACGCTGACCAAGGCCAACCCGAAGTTCTCGTGGGTGATCGGCGGCCAGACTTACGAGTTCTGCTGCCCGCCCTGCGTCGACGAGTTTCTCACCACGGCGAAGGAGAAGCCCGCCGAGATCCTCCCGCCCGACGAGTACAAGAAGAAGTAACCGGGAGGCCCGTCACCGTGCCGACATTCCATTACCGCGCGCTGGCGTGCGCCGTGCTCGTCACCGCGGCGGTCACCTGGCTCTACGCCCACGAGGGCCACGTCGCCCTGCCGTCGCGCGGCGCGCAGGTCGACGCGGTCAAGGGGTTTATCGTCCTCAGCCGGGAGTCGCGCGACGCGCTCGACGTGAAGGCGGCCGAGATCACCACCCGGCCCATCCCCGACTCCGTGCTGGCGTACGCCACGCTCGTCGCGCCCTGGCAACGGCACGCCTTCGCCACGTCGCGGTTGCCGGGCCGCATCGTCCGCATGCACGCCCGGCCCGGCGAGAAGGTCGCCGCCGGCCAGACCGTCGCCGAGATCGTCAGCTTCGAGTTGGAGAATCTCCATCTCGAGATCATCTCGGCTCACACCGAGCAGAAGTTGGCGGAGCAATCGCTCGCGATCCTGCGCGAGTCCGGCGGGTCGGTGCCCCGGCAGACCGTCCTCGATGCCGACGCCAAGCGACTCCAGACGGTCAACGCCCTGGCCGTTGCCCGCGCCAAATGGCTGGGCCTCGGCCTCGAAGCCACCGACTTCGACGCCGTCGTGCGCGACCCGAACCACCGCGTGGCCAGCTACCCGATTCGCAGCCCCGTGGCCGGCACCGTCGTTCACGCCGACCTCTCCGTCGGCAAAGTCATCGAGTCGAACGAGCACCTCTTCGAAGTCGTCGATCTGACCACCGTGTGGGCGCGGATCGGCGTGCTCGAGAAGGACTACCAGCGCGTCGCCCCCGGCCAGCCCGTCGCAGTACGCCTGTCGGCCCTGCCCGGCGCGGTGTTCGCCGGCACGGTGCAGGTCGTGAACCCGGGGCTCGACCCTGTCTCGCATCTGAACTCGGTGTGGGTGGAGTTGACCAACCCGCCGGGCGTCGAGCCGACGCTGCTGCCGGGCATGACGGGCCAGGCACGGATACAGATGCCGGTTCCCGCCGACGCACGGGTGGTGCCGGCCGCCGCGCTGATCGACGACGGGCTGGCCCAGTACATCCTCGTCGAAGAGGCCAAGGCCGACAAACAATCGGAGTATCGCCGGAAAAACGTCGTCGTGGTCCGTGCCACGGCCGACCGGGTCGAGGTCCGTGCGCCGTCGCTCTTCCCCGGCGACCGCGTGGTCACGCAAGGCGCGCATGAACTGGGCGGCTTCTTTGTGCCCGGCGTCCTGAAGCTGAGCCCCGAGGCGGCGACCACGATCGGTCTGCAGGTCGCGCCCGTCGCCCGGCACCCGGTCGCCGACGTCATCGAAGTCGAAGGGCAGGTCGACGTGCTGCCCGATCGCCGGAGCGTCGCCTCGACTCCGCTCGCGGGCAACATCGTCACGATCCTGGTCGACCGCGGGCAGGCCGTGACGGCCGGGCAGGTACTCGCCGAGGTCTTCAGCCTCGAGGCGATGAATCTGCAACTGGAGCTGATCCGGGAACAGCTCGCGCTCGACCTGCTCGAGCAGCAGAACAAGGCGTACCAGACGGCCGGCGACGCGGTCCCCCGGCGCAAGCTGGTCGAACTGGCCGCGGAGCGCAACGCCGTGCGGTTCCGCCGCGACAGCGTCCGCAACCGCCTGGCGGTCGCGGGCCTGACGCCGGAGCAGATCGACGCGATGGTCTCGGCCCGCCGACCGCTCGACCGCGTGCCCGTCCGTTCGCCGATCGCCGGCACCATCACCAGCTTCGACAAAGCGCTCGGCCAATCGGTGAAGGCCGAGACGCCGCTCTTCGAAGTACAGGACCTGTCGCGCCCCGCGGTGCAGGGGTTTGTCTCCGAGCGCGACGCCCGACGTATCGCCGTGGGCCAGGCCGCACGGGTCCGGCTGACGGCCGACTCGCGCACGACGATGGAGGGGCGGGTCGTCCGCAGCAGCCGGGTCGTCTCGCCCGACGATCAGACGCTGCGGATCTGGGTCGACCTGCCGCAGCCGACTCCGGCCATGCTCCGCGACGGGCAATTGGCCGGCATCGCGATCGTCGCGGCGAGTTCGCCGCCGACCCTCGCCGTGCCCCATACCGCGATCCTCCACGAAGGGACCCGGGCCTACGTGTTCGTGCGCTCGGCCGACGGCGCGTTCGACCGCCGGCCCGTGACCACCGGCCGGGCCGACGACCAATGGACCGAAGTGACCGCCGGCCTGGCGGAAGCCGAGGTCATCGCTGTGCGCGGCGTGAACGGCTTGCAGACGGCTTACGCATCTCTCAGGTGACGACGCATGCTCGACTCCGTCATCGCGTTCTCGCTCAAGCACCGGTGGATGGTGCTGCTGGCCGCGCTGATCCTCATCGTCGTCGGCACCTGGCAACTCGCGTCCATGCCCATCGACGTGTTCCCCGACCTCAACCGCCCCACCGTCACTGTCATGACCGAGGCACCGGGCCTCGCACCGGAAGAAGTCGAAGTCCTCGTCACCCGCCCGATCGAATACCTGCTCAACGGTGCGACCGGGGTCCAGCGGGTGCGCTCCGCCTCGGGGATCGGCCTGTCGATCGTCTGGGTTGAGTTCGGCTGGGGCACGGACATCTACCAGGATCGGCAGATCGTCGCCGAGAAACTCCAACTTGCCCGCGAGCGCCTGCCCGCCGAGGCGAATCCCGTGCTCGCGCCGATCTCCTCGATCATGGGCGAGATCGTCATCCTCGCCGTCCGCGCGACCACGCCCGCCGCGGATGAGCCGGGCCGCCGGCAGCAGGCGATGGACCTCCGCACGCTCGCTGAGTTCACCCTGCGCAACCGCCTGCTCGCGGTCGACGGCGTCTCGCAGGTCACGGTCATGGGCGGCGTGCTGAAGCAGTATCAGGTCGTCACCTCGCCCGAACGCCTCGCTGCCCAAAACGTCACCCTGCAGCAACTCACCGAAGCCGCCGAAAAGGCCAACGTCATCGCCGGCGGCGGCATCATGGAGCGGCAGGTCCGCGAGTCGCTCATTCGCATCAGCGGCCAGGGCCTCACCCTTGCCGAGATCGGCGAGACGCCAGTGGTCTGGCGCGGCAACCGCGCCGTCAAGATCCGCGACGTCGCCGACGTCCGCTTCGATGGGCCCGTCCGACGCGGCGACGGCGGCGTCCGCCTCAAGACCCCTGACCTTGTCGGCGGCCCGGCCGTCATCCTCACCATCCAGAAGCAGCCCGGCGCGAACACCCTCGAACTCGACCCCAAGATCGACCGCGTGATCGATCAACTCGAGAAGGAACTGCCGCCCGGCGTCGCCATCGACCGCCACGTCTTCCGCCAGGCCGAGTTCATCCGTACCGCCGTCGACAACGTCATCGAGGCCATCCGCGACGGCACGATCTGGGTCGTCGTCGTGCTGTTCCTGTTCCTCGCCAACTTCCGCACCAGCTTCATCACGCTCACCGCGATCCCGCTGTCGGTGCTCAGCACGTTCCTGATTTTCCGCTGGTTCGGCGTGACCATCAACACGATGACGCTCGGCGGCATCGCCGTCGCCGTCGGCGAACTCGTCGACGACGCCATCGTGGATGTGGAGAATATCTACCGCCGGCTGAAGCAGAACCGCCAGAGCCCGACGCCCCAGCCCGCGCTGCGGGTGGTCTACCGCGCCTCGTCCGAGGTGCGCAACTCGATCGTGTACGCGACGCTGATCGTGTGCCTGGTCGTGCTGCCGCTGTTCGCGATGGCGGGGCTCGAGGGGCGGATGTTCGCGCCGCTCGGCCTGGCGTACATGCTGTCGCTGGTGGCGTCGCTCGTCGTATCGCTCACTGTCACGCCGGTGCTCGCGTCGTTCCTGCTGCCGCACGCGAAGTTCATGAGCCACGCCGGCGACCCCTGGCTGCTCCGCGGTCTGAAATGGCTGGTCGAGAAGATCGTCCGCTGGTCGCTGCGGCACCCCCGGCCCATCATTGCGGCGGTGGCGTTCTTCGGCATCGGCTCGAAGCTCATCGTCCTGTGGATGGGCTCGGAGTTTCTCCCGCCGTTCAACGAGGGCACGCTGACGATCAACCTGCAACTCGAGCCCGGCACCAGCCTGCAGGAGAGCACGCGGGTCGCGGGCCGGGCCGAATCGCTGCTCTTGCAGGTGCCCGAAGTCGCGGCCGTCGCCCGCCGGACCGGCCGGGCCGAGCAGGACGAACACGCCGAGGGGATCAACTCGTCCGAGATCGACGTCCGACTCACGCCCCACGAGCGGCCGAAGCCCGGCGTCCTGTTCGCCGCCCTCCGCGGCATCCCGGGCCTGCACGGCTGGGGCGTCGAGACGCTCGGCCGGCCCCACGAACAGGTCCTCGCCGACATCCGCGACAAAGTCACCGTCCTGCCCAACGTGAAGGTGAACATCGGCCAGCCGATCAGTCACCGCATCGATCACCTGATGTCCGGCGTGCGGTCGCAGGTCGCCGTCAAGGTCTTCGGCACCGACCTCCGCGAACTCCGCAACGCCGCCCAGGACGTGCAGACCGCCATGAGCGCGATCCCCGGCGTCGTCGACTTACAGATCGAGCCACAGGTCGAGATCCCGCAGGTCCGCTTGAAAGTTCGTCGCGGCGAAGCGGCACGCTACGGCCTCGCTCCCGGCGATGTCGCGCGACTCCTGGAGACCGCGTACAAGGGCCGGGCGGTGTCGCTCGTGCTCGACGAAGACCGCTACTTTCAACTGGTGGTCTGGTACGACGAGCAGGCCCGCAACGACCCCGGCGTGATCGGCGAGACGATCCTCGACACGCCCTCGGGCCGAAAGGTCGCGCTCTCGCAAGTCGCCGAGGTGCTCGACACCACCGGGCCGAACACACTCAACCACGAACACGTCCAGCGCAGAATCGTCGTGGCCTGCAACGTGCAGGGCCGGGACCTCGGCACCGTCGTCACCGACATCCGCGCCGCGCTCGCCCCGACCGAGGACAAGCTGCGCTCGCTGCCCGGCAGCTACCGCATCGAGTACGGCGGCCAGTTCGAGGCCCAGCAGCAGGCCGCCTCGCGCCTCAGCTTTCTCGCCGGCCTCGCCCTCGTCGGCGTGTTCCTCCTGCTCTGGCACTGCCTCGATTCCTGGCGGGCCGCCCTGATGGTGCTGCTCGTCAACATTCCGCTGGCCGCGGTCGGCTCCATCGCCATGCTGCTGCTCGTGAACCGCCCGCACATGGACGACCTGCTCGCCACCCCGTGGTACGACTGGCCGCGCGTCTGGGCCGCCACCACCACGCTGTCACTCGCGCACTGGGTCGGCTTCATCACGCTGATCGGCATCGTGAGCCGCAACGGGATCATGATGATCGCGCACTACATCCACCTGATGACGCACGAGGGCGAAGCGTTCTCCGAAGACATGATCGTCCGCGGCACCCTCGAACGCCTCGCACCGGTGTTGATGACCGCGCTGACGGCCATCCTCGGCCTGATCCCGCTCGCCCTCGGCGCGGGTCAGCCGGGCAAGGAGATCCTGTACCCGCTCGCCCTCGTCGTGATCGGCGGCCTGCTCGACGCCACGCTGATGGACCAGATCGTGACGCCGGCGGTCTTCTGGCAGTTCGGCCGGAAGGTCTACCAACCCGCGGCCCCGGCCGCTTCCACGATCGACGAACCCTGGAACGACAACTGGGTCAACTAACTCTGGGGGCCGGCGAAGGCGAACGGCTTGGCCTCCTCGAACTTCGCACTCACATCTCCCGAGTGCTCAAAGCTCTCGCCGAGCCGGATCCTCTTCACGGGCGCACCCTTCTTCAGGTCGATCGCATCGAACTTCACCCAGACGAGGCTGGGGGACATGGTCGATTCGAAGTAGTACACGCGGTTGGTGTGGTCCGCGACCGTGCGCCAGATCGTGGCAGAGACGTTCGGCTTCGTCGGGTCCGCCTCGCCGAACGGCGCGGACACGTTGCGCATCACGGACATGACGTTGGCCACGGCCTGCCGCGGGCTCGTCGGGTCCGGCAGCTTGCTTTCGTAAAAGCTGGCACGAACGAACCGGTCCGCCGCCCTGCGGGTACCCGGCAGCATCGCGTCGCCGCCGATCGATTGCCAGTACGCGTTCAGGGCCAGTTGCTGGTCGTAGATCGGCGAGTTGGTCATCACCTTGTACTGCTTGCCGTGGTGGATCACCAGCTTACCGCCGATGTGCTCGAAGATGGCCGAGTCGCCGGTCGCATCGGACAGCGAGAAGTGCAGCGCGGGCGGCTTGCTCGTAGTGCCGGGCAGCGGCGATGCGACGATCTGGATGCGGTCGCCCTTTTCCCCGGCCACCGCTTCCGCGACTGTGGCATAGGAATCGAGCAGGTACTGCGTGTACGCCGACCACGAGATGCCGGGCCTTGCGTCGCGCGGCCCGAAGTCCGATTCGGCCAGATAGAGCAGGTTGACGGCCAGCCCCTTTTTGTTGAGCCCGTCGGTGGTGCCGACGTCGAACCCGGCTGTGATCACGCTGCCGTGCTTCGAGACCCATTTGACGGAGTTCGCCCCGGCCGACCCGTTCCGCTCCAGGCCGGCCGGCATGATCCAGAGGTTCGACTTGATGTCCTCGAACCAGTCCATGTTCCGGCCCGTGACGACAAGCTTGCCGTCCTTCGACGAGTGTACCACCCGCGAACAGGCGGCCGCATCGGGCAGGCTGGCCGACAGTCCCAGCACGCCAACCACGGCGGCCAGCACGGGCGTTCGAACGAAGCGGATCATCAGATTCTCTCCCGGTGGGGTGTTACCTCATGTTAGGTCCACCGCACCGAAATTCCGCACTACTGCTGTTTGAGCCCTTTGAGAAAATTCTGTCACGATTCGCCGTCCAGGGTTAATTCAATGTAAGGGTTCGGCAGCGACTCCAGATGCCTCCGTGGATGCCTGTGGACAAACAAACGCTGAATGCGGCCCGGCTGTGGACGTTGGCAGTGCCGACGGTTTCCGCGTTGGTTACCTCCCTCGTAGATCGGTTTCAGGATCGGGATGACGTGATGCAGGAAACGGCAGTCGCCGTGCTGCAATCTTATGCGAGGTACGATCCGGCGCAGCCGTTCGTCGGCTGGGCCATCGGTATCGCCCGCAATCAGGTCCGCCTGCACTTTCGGCGCAAAGGCCGGGAGCGGATCGCCTTCGATTCCGAAACCATCGAAGCCCTGGCACGGGCTTTCGCCGATTCCTCCCAACAGGACCAGCGACTCGATCATCTCAGCGAGTGCGTCGAGCAACTTGATGCGAAGTCGCGGGAACTGTGTCGCCTGCGTTACGAGCAGGACCTGAAGCCCGCAGCGATCGGCGAGCAGAAGGGCATGGCCCCCAATGCCGTGGCCAAGGCTCTCCAGCGCATTCGCGACGGCTTGAGGGACTGTGTCGAACGGAAAGTCGCCGGGGCCGAGGCATGAACCAGCACATGACGACGCTCGTGAATGCGTACCTTGACGGGATTCTGGACCGTGAAGGGGAGGTGGAACTCGGCGTCTGGATCAAGTCGGCCCCGGAGAATGCCGCCGAGTTTGCGGCGATGGTCCGGCTTCATGATCGTCTGCAAAGCGTCATTGGGGGGATGGCGGCTGATCGCCAATCCGACAACCGCGCGGTGCCGTCGACAATACGCGTCAGTCCCGCCAACTTGCGTCGGCGATGGAGTGTCGCCGGAGGGCTGGCGATCATTGCCGCGATCGCTTTGATCGCAGTGTGGTGGAGTAGTGCTGCGTCGGTCAGCGCGGCGACCCAACTTGACCGCCTGATTGATCTGGCCTCCGACAACTGCGACCGGACCTACATCATTCGCAACCTCGACGGCCAATCGGAACAGGTCAGGGATCGCCAGCCGCCGATTGACAAAGCCACGCTGCACGTTCGAAAACCGGATCAGTACGTACTCGTCCGGCAGTACCCCGATGGCCGGAGGTTCGTCACCGGCAGCGACGGCGAACGAAGCTGGGCCGTGCCGCCAGACGGACTGGTTCGAGTGAGCAGCGACCCGTTGCGATTTCGCGGGCCCGTCCCGGGCCATCAGCACGGAATACCGTTCGTCGACCTGCGATCAGATCTCGTGCAACTCCGGGATGCCTACACTGTCACGCCGCTGGGAAGAGTGCCGTCGGGCCAGAGCGGCCTGCTGGCGGTAAAGAAGTCGACCGAGTACCGCGGTCCGAACCGGGTCGAACTCTGGTTCGACCCGGACACCGGCGTCATTCGCCGCATGGTGTTTAGCGGTATGCCGCGGGCCCGGGGTGGCCCGGACAGCCTCGCGGTGGAACTGGTCAGCCAGGACAAGTTGCAGGGCGAGTTCTTTCATCACCAGGCCCATCGCGACGCCGACAGGACGGTCGTCGAGGAGGAATGAGATGTACCAACGGAAAGCTCCCGGGCTTCGGGCACTGGTTTTCATGCTCGTGATCGGAGCGATCGCCGGCCTGGCGACGCTGTCGTTCACGGTGGCCCAGCCGCCGGGCGGTCAGAAGGACGAGAAGGGCAAAGGCAAAGGGAAAGGCAAGGGCGGTCCCGCGGGGCTCGTCAAGCCGACCATGGCCGACACGATCAAAGCCAATATTTACGCTGACAACTGGTTCGTTCTTTACATCAACGGCAGGCTTACGGCAGTTGATTCGATTGATTTCATACCGCACAACGTGATCTCGGTGGACATCCTGCCCGAGTACCCGATGACCATTGCCGTCATGGCCAAAGACAACGCCGACCCGAAGACTGGATTGGAGTACGGCGACCACATCGGGGATGGCGGTTTCATTCTCAAATTCGGCGACGGCACGGTCACCAACGCCCAATGGAAGGCCCGGTGCTTCTTCACCGGGCCGCTCGACCGGGACGTCAGGAACCCGCAGGTCCGGCACGAGTCGATCCCGGAGGACTGGTGGGCCGTGGACTTCGACGACAGCAAATGGGCCCATGCGACGGAGTACACCGAGGAACGGGTTAATCCCAAGGAGTCGTATTACAAGGCCGACTTCAAGGGTGCGAAGTTCATCTGGACGGGCGATCTCGACCTCGACAATACGATCATCTTCCGGCTCCGTGTGGACAAGCCGGGTTGGAAGCCGCGCTGGAATACCAAGCCGAACCTGGACGTGTCCGGGGCGATCCCGTGGGGGCCATCCAAATGAGCAGAGTTATTGCCGTAATCGCGATGCTGGTCCTGGTAATCCCGGGTGCCGGCCCACTGCAGGCCCACCCCGGCCACTCTCATTCTCCGGACCTCCGAGTCTGGAAAGACAGAGACGGGTTGTTCGAGATTGAGGCGACCTTCGTGATGGCTCGCGATGGCAGAGTCCAGCTCTGCAAAGACGACGGTACGACGGTCTGGGTACCACTCGACAAACTCAGCCAGTCCGACGGGATCTGGATAAGGAACCGTCTCGACGCCATCCGCGCACTGAACGGTGCGACCGATGCCCCGGAACCCGTCGAAGCGACCGGCCGCCCGGTGCTATCTGCCGTCATACCGGCTGTCTCTGCGGTGTTTGTCATGGGTTGTGGGATTGCGGCGATCCGGCTTGTCGGTCGTCGCCGCGTATCCACATCGATGCTGGCCGCATCGCTGGTCATCTGTTCCTTTTCCGTTCTGGCGATAGCTCGCGATGACAAACCAGTGTCGGCCATCCAGAAACACTTCGAGCCGTTCGGCAACAAGCTCAAGTTCCGCAGTGACGACCGCTACTTCTATGTCGAATCGAACGGGATGCCGGACCACCCGATGATGGTCGGTATCCGCGCCTGGCAGCAGCAGGTGCCGATCCCGCAGGCGTACACCGGCCGCAATGCCTGGCAGATCCCTCTGCACCCCAGAATGTCCGACAAACCCGTCTCGGCGAAGAAGGAACTGTTCCGCGGAGCCATCGCTCTGGCCGCCAATGGCGTGCCGATCTTCAATCCGATCAAGAACGACGGGCGGACGGACACATTCGTCGCGGGCGAACTCGACGAGTACGGCGGTCACTGCGGGCGGGCGGACGACTACCACTACCACATTGCCCCGGTGCACCTGGAAAAGACGGTCGGGAAAGGAAACCCCATCGGCTACGCGCTCGACGGCTATCCGCTCTACGGGTTCACCGATGCTGCCGGCAAGGAACCGAAGGACCTCGACGAATTCAATGGCCGGATGGAGAAAGACGGCTACCGCTATTACGCCACGAAGAAGTATCCCTACGTCAACGGCGGCCTGCGGGGCGTTGTGACGGTGAAGGACGATCAGATCGATCCTCAGCCGCGGGCCTATTCTCCCCGGCCCGCACTCACGCCGTTGCGGGGGGCGAGGATCACCGGATTCGAGCGCGACGATGACAGGAAAACCGTGACTGTAATATACGACCTTCGCGGCCAGACTCATTCCGTGAAGTACACCGCGACTGCCGGCGCCTACACATTCGTCTTCAAGGACGGCAATGGCCGGGAAACGACCGAGACGTACCGCACCAACGCGGAAGGCCGAAGGCCGCAACAGAAGAAGGATGATCGGCCGCCGAAGAAAGACTCCCCGCCGCAAAAGAAGGACGATCGGCCGGGCAGGTCGAAAGACGGGTTCCAACTCACCAGCCCGGCTTTTGGACCCGATGGCAAAATGCCCGCCGAGTTCACCGGCGACGGCGACGGTATCTCTCCGCCGCTGAAATGGTCCGGCGCACCGGCCGGGACGAAGTTCTTCGCGCTTCAACTCTGGCATAAGCCCCGCCCGGACGGCGACGAAGTGAAGTCGTACTGGGTCGTCACCAATATTCCGGCCAACGTCACGAGCCTGGAGAAGAACAGTCGGGGAGTCGGCAAGGACGGTTACAACGACAAGAAGCGAACCGGTTACGACCCCATGAACTCCAAAGGGCCGGGCGTGAAAGAGTACCACATCACGATGTACGCGCTCTCCGCCGAGCCGAAGTTCGCGACCGACAAAGTTACACGGGCCGATCTGCTGAAGGCGATCCAGGGCATCACGCTCGCCGAGTCGACCCTGACCTACACCTACGAGCGGAAGCCCAAATAGTGTTATGCCGCCGTGCCCCAATCCTTCCGAAACGAGACACGAAGAATGAACCACCGCACGGACCGCAGGGCGTTTCTGAGGGCGGCAGGCGCCGTCGTCGGCGGGTTGACGCTGTTTCCCGAGACGGCGGACGGCCGGCAGAAAGGGAAGAACGCCGCTAACGGAGGCTACGTCCTGCCTTCGAACCTGGCGATGTACAACGCGCTGTCGCTGGTCTTCGGCCGCGCCGGCGACAGAGCGATCACCGCCAACTTGTTCGCCCAGGACAAACTCGAAGCTGTCGTCGAATACGGCACACAGCCGAACAAGTACAGCTCGCGAACCCCGCCCGTGACGCTGGCGACCGGCCAGCCCCTGGAGATGGCGATCAACGACCTCCGACCCGGCACGCGCTACTATTACCGCCTGTTGAGCCGGAAGCCCGGCGAATCGGCTTTTCACGCCCGGCCCGAGTGTCAGTTTCACACCCGGCGACCTGTCGGCAGCAGTTTCACATTCTGCGTGCAGGGCGACTCGCACCCGGAACGCCCGCAGATGAGCGAACCCAATCTCTATGCCAGGACCCTTCAACACGCCGCCGGTTGCCGGCCCGACCTGTACTTCTGCATGGGTGACGATTTCAGCGTGGACAAGGTCCGCACCGTCAGCGCGGACAGTCTCGCCGCGCCGTACCTGCTCCAGCGGCCGTTCCTCAGTCTGGTGGCTCAGTTTGCGTCGCTCTATCTCGTCAACGGAAATCACGAGCAGGCGTCGCTGTTCAACTACAACCAGACCGACGAGCGGCACGAAGTCGCTGTCGGCGTGCAGACGGCCCGTAACCGGTTCTTTCCGATGCCCGCCACCGACGGAATCTACACCGGCGACACGAAGGAGCTGAAGGGTATCGGCTTGCTCCGCGACTATTTCGCCTGGACCTGGGGCGACGCCCTGTTTGTCGTGCTTGACAATTACTGGCACTCGCAGGCCATTGTCGACAGCGGATTCAAGGGTGGCGGCAACAAGAAGGCCACCGACGACAAAAAGAACCGCGACTGGTGGGGCATCACCCTGGGCGACGAACAATATCACTGGTTCCGAAAGACGCTCGAAGGCAGCCGGGCGAGGTACAAGTTTGTCTTTGCCCACCACGTCATGGGCACCGGCCGGGGCGGAGTCGAAGCCTCCGAGAACTACGAATGGGGCGGCAAGTCCAAGGGCAAGTCAACCGCCGGCGAATTCAAGAAGCACCGGCCCGGCTGGGAACTCCCGGTCCATCAACTGATGGCGAAGCATGGCGTCAGCATTTTCTTCCAGGGGCACGATCACCTCTACGCCCGCCAGATCCGCGACGGCGTCATCTATCAGGAAGTGCCTCTCCCCGCCGACCCGACGTATACCGCATTCAATGACGACGCGTACACATCCGGGACGAAACTGGCGAACTCCGGTTATCTTCGAGTCAGCGTATCACCGGAAGAAGCCAAAGTGGACTACGTCCGTTCCTGGCTGCCCAAAGACGAGACATCATCTCAGAAAACCGGCGACATCGCGCATAGCTACAGCGTTAAGCCGAGAACTTGAAGCCTGTGCAAATAGACCAACTCGATCGGCCGGCCAATGTGCCGCGCCCGATCGAGTTGGGAAATCGCTCTCAGTTGTTAGCGGCATCCGCGGCGCAGAAACATGCGGCGCTGACCGTGGTTGTTGCCGCAACCGTTGTTGCAACCGTCGCTCGCGCAATTCGTGGTGCCGCACCCGCCCGCGACCGGCGCGTAACCCGCGTTGACGGACCCGCTCTTGATCTGTTCCGGGGGCAGGATGACCGCGTCGATCACGTGGATGACGCCGTTAGTGGTTTCGATATCGGTCTTCACGACGTTGGCCTGGTTGACCATCACCTTGCCGTTGTTGACCGTGATCTTCACGGGCGAACCCTGCACGGTCTTGGCCGAGTTCAGCTTCACCACGTCGGCCGCCATCACCTTGCCCGGCACCACGTGATAGGTCAGGACGGCCGTGAGCTTGGCCTTGTCCTTGAGCAGCGCGTCGAGGGTGCCCGGGGGCAGCTTCGCAAAGGCCGCATCGGTCGGCGCAAAGACCGTGAACGGGCCCTTGCCCTTCAGCGTGTCGATCAGCCCCGCCTCGGTCAGCGCCTTTGCCAGGGTCTTGAACTGTCCCGCACCGACGGCCGTGTCGACGATGTCCTTCTTGTCCTGAGCGATCGCGCAGGGGGACAAAGCCACCAGACCGCAAAACGCTACCGTACCCAGAATCAGTGAACGCATTATCCGCAACTCCGTTGCCCAAATCTTCCCGGCCCGGGTGACGTTACCCGGACCTTCCGTGTCCTATTCATAGGCAGCTCGACCGCGCCGATCCAGAAAAACCGGATCGGTGCATCCAGCCGTCCCACAACGCACATTATTCCCGGGTCGCGGCCAAGGTCCTCCAGCCGGATCGAATCTATCGTACCGTAAACAGCACTGCTTCGATTCGGATCAAACCGCACCCGATTCTCCAGACGGCACAGACGCGCTAATTAGACCGGCCGCCCCGCTCGGGCCGGCAACTGCAACCGGCCAAGGCCGTTTGTTTGTTCCGGACAGCCCACCCCCACCGATCCCATTGTCAGGAGTAACTCCGAACACTGATGGAACAGTGCCATGAACGGTCGGTCTCTTCGTTGGATTCGATCCCAATTCCGGGCGGCGGCGACGATGGCCGGCCTGTCCCTCACGGCTCTGCCGGCCGCTGCCCAATCGCCCGCGCCGGCGATCGGTGCGCCGAATGAGCTTCCGCCGGTTGCGGTGACCGTACCGGTCACGACGCCAGCGGCATGCGATTGTTCGTCGTGTCAGTTCGATTTCTCTAAAGTTCCGCCGGCGCGGCCGCACCCTCGCCCCGGCTATTTCACGATTTCGCCCACGGGCTGCGGTTATTACTCGTTCCTCGACATGCTCCAGGGCAATTGCCGGGAGAAGCCGCCGATCATGCCGTACGGCAACTTCGGCTTCTACCAGCCGTCGTTCTTCGACAGCGACTTCCGCTACCTCGACAAGCCCGATAACAAGCAGCACGACTACATGGACCCGCTCAAGCGCATGCGCCTGGGCGACAACTGGCTGCTCTCGACCGGCGGTCAGTCCTGGTTCCGCCAGATGAACGAAGTTGACCGGCAGTTCTCCACGGGAAACGACTCCTACGGACTCCTCCGTAGCCGGCTCTACGGCGACTTGTGGTACAAGGACCAGGTCCGGTTCTTCGCCGAGTTCCTGTACGCCGACGCGTTCTGGCACGACGTTAATCCCGCGCCCATCGACATCAACCGCAGTGACTTCCTCAACCTCTTCGTCGAGTTCAAGACCATCGAGGTCGACGGCGCCCCGGTCAACGTCCGCGTCGGCCGGCAGGAGATGCTCTTCGGCTCGCAGCGGCTCATCAGTACGCTCGATTGGGCCAACACCCGGCGCACCTTCCAAGGCGTCCGGGCGTATCGCACTGAGGAACACTTCGACGTCGACCTGTTCTGGGTCCAGCCCGTCGTCGTCGACCGCAACAGCTTCGATTCCGTCGACAACAATCAGAACTTTGCCGGTATCTGGACCACGTACAAGCCGCGCAAGGGAACGGCCGTCGACCTGTACTACCTCATGCTCGATAACACGAACAACGTGGCCCGCGGTAGCGGCGGCGTGACACAGGGCTTCACGGCGCACACGATCGGCACCCGCTATTCCGGCGACTGCAACCATGTGTTGTGGGACTTCGAGGGCATGCTGCAACTCGGCGAGTGGGCCAACCAGGATCTCGTGGCCGGTGCCGCCACCGCCGGCCTCGGTTATCACTTCGCCGACGCCCCGATGAACCCGCAGTTCTGGGTCTACTACGACTGGGCCTCGGGCGAGTCGACGCCCGGCGCGGGCGGCACCCGTTCGACGTTCCAGCAGTTGTTCCCGTTCGGCCACTACTACTTCGGGTTCCTCGACCTCGTCGGCCGGCAGAACATCCAGGACGTGAGCTGCCAGACGGTCTTCTACCCGGCCCCGTGGGTGACCGGCATCGTGCAGTTCCACCGCTTCTGGCTCGCGGAAGCCGGCGACGCGCTTTACAATGCGGCAGGCCGGGCGATCCGCAACGACCCGACCGGCAGCTCGGGCCGCGATGTCGGCTGTGAGCTCGACCTGGTGCTGAGCTTCCACCTGTCGGCCCACTCCGACTTCCTACTCGGTTACTCGAAGCTTTACCGCGGCGACTTCATCCAGAACACCGGCCCGGCCGTGTCGCCCGAACTGTTCTACGTGCAGTACGGCTACCGCTGGTAATCCGCGCAGCGAAAAACCGGCGGGTGCGGCATCGATACCGCACCCGCCGGTTTCTTTATGCGCCGTTACTTCCGGATGCTGAAGTCGATTCGGTCACCGTCTTTGAGCGCCCCTTTGCGAATCTCCCGACCATTGCCCGGCGTGCCCATCTCGTGCCACGCCATCACGGTAAGCTCGGCGCCGAGGGGGACGTTCTTGATCTCGAACGTCCCGTCGGCTTTTGAAACAGCCGCGAACGGATGGTCGAACGACCAGAGGTACGCCGCCATCCAACGGTGAACGTCGCACCGAACCGTAAGGGGTTGATGATCCGAACGGAGCTTGAACTGCTTTTCCTGCCCGGCCAGCAGTGTCTCGCTCCTGGCCGGGCTGCGAAAGGCCGAGCCCGCGATCCGAACGTTGTGCAGGATCGGTGCGCTGTTCTTCACGATGAACTTCTGACCGGTCGGCTGGCCGTCGTATTCCGGGAACACGACCGAGACGTGCGGCTTGAATGCGCAAAAGGGCTGGTCGATGACGACTTCATCGGGCCAGGTCTTCTTCGACAAATCGACCTTGAACGACGACTTGGCGGGAGGCACGAGGTACACCACGACGTTGGCCAATGCGTTGCCTGGGCCGACCACCCACGTGAGATCGTCGAGATCGCCCTTCATGCAGTGGTCGTAGTCGGTGTGCTTGGGGTTGATGGGCACTTTCACGTCGCCGGGCGCAGTGCCGTCGAGAGTGACCTTTCCGCGGATGGTGCCGGTTCCCGTGCCCTCGAGCCACTTCCTCTCCTGCGCGCTGATCGGCAGCGCGGTCAGTGCCATCACCAATAACGCGGACCCCGGTAGAGAGTTCATGTCGGGATGCTCCGGACTATTGAGCCGACCGTGCGAGCTGTTCCTGAATCCACGAGTGGACGGCGACGGCGGAAGGTAGACCGATGGTGGACGCGGCCAGCGCGACGACCTGATCGAAGCCCTCGGCCGGGACGCCGGCGGCCGCGGCCTTGCGCACTGCAGATCGCACCGCGCCCTCGCGCATCGCGCCGATAGCGATGCCGAGCTTGATCATTCGCTGAGCCTTCTCGTCGAGCGGCCCCACGCCGCCGGCCTCGCTCAGCTTCGCCCAGGCCTCGGCGATGGCGGGGTACTTCTCCTGGAAGGCCGTGAACGCGGCAGGGGGTTTCGCCAGCTTGCTCATGGGATAATCTCCGCGGTGGCATCCCGGGCGTTGTATGAATCCCACAGCGCGATTACCGCATGGCGGCGGTAGCCTTCAGGTGTCGCGACCGGCACGCCTCGAAGCCCGAAGCCATCAGGAAGAAGACGCCGGGAACGACCAGCGCGGCAAAGCCCCAACCGCGGGGCCACGCGCTGGCGACCAGAAAGTGCGTGGCGTAGAAGAGCGCGACTCCGCCGACAATCATCAACCCGCCGAGGCGCTCCCACCGCCAGCCCACGACGAGACCGACGATCGCGATGGCAAACGGCACCATCAGCGTGGCGTCGCGCGAGTCGAGGCGGAACAGCTCCGGCCCGCCGTCGCCGGCCAGGAACGCGCCCATCAGCCCAAGCAGGGCCAACCCCGATACCCGGCCCATCCACCGCAGCGCGTTGGCCATCGGGCAGTTTCCGCATTGCTGGCAATTCATCTTTCAACTCCTCTCGCCCCGACCCGTAGTCGGAGCAGGTCACCGATTCAGACCCGCGGCGATCCTAATTCGCATGCCCGTGTCTGATTTAGGGCCAAAAAAACACGCTCACTCGGCCAGTTGCAGGATTCCCTCCCCGGAGCGGACGAGGTCCGCGACCGTAGTGCCTTGGAGCAGGCTCATGTAGCTGGTGCGGACCCTCTTCCACCGTTCGTGGACGACGCAGGGGTGCTCGTCGGAGCATTCCGACCGGCCGATGATGCAACCGGACCATCGGCCGATGTGCTCGATCGGCTCGATAATCTCCAGTAAGGAAATCTCTTTGGCCGGGCGGGCCAGGCGGAATCCTCCGCCGATCCCTTTTTGAGAGAATACGAGCCCTTCGCGGGTCAGTGTCTGCAACAGCTTACCGAGGTAGTTCGGCGGGGCTTGGATTTCGCTGGCGACCCGGTTCGCGCCGACGTGCTCGCCTGCGGGGAGCCGCCCGAGGAAGATCATCGCCCGGATCGCGTGTAGGCCGGATTTGGTCAGCACTGTTATGCCCCGTAATCGCATGTCGTTATCTTGTTTACTCGAGGACAGGCGGTTTGTCAACCGGATCGGGAGAATTCACGGCCCTTCCTACCAGGCGTGACTGACGGTCAGCGAACTTTCGACGTTGATGCCCAGGCTGGCGATTTTGCTGCGCAGGGTGGGGCGAGTAATGCCGAGCAGGGCGGCAGTCTTCGAGATATTGCCCTCCGTGTGCTGGAGGGCGGCCGAGATCACCTCGCGCTCGACCCGGGTGATGACCTCGGTGTACAAGTCATTTGTCCCGTCCTGGAGGCGGGCCGCGATGTACGCTTGCAAACCGCCGACCGCGACCGGCGATTCGTGGCTGCCGGCCGGCGATCCGCCGCGAATCTCGACCGGCAGGTCCGCGACGGTCAGTGTCGGGCCGGTGACGTGCAATAGTGAGTGTTTGATCGTGCTCTGCAACTGCCGGACGTTGCCCGGCCATGGGAACTCCTGGAGCAGCGCAATCGCGGCCGGCTCGATCGACCGCGCGTCCTTGCCGAAGTCGCGCGAATAAGTTCGCAGGAAATGATCGGCCAGCAGCGGGATGTCTCCCTTGCGCTCACGGAGCGCTGGCAGGCGAATGGTGCAGACGTTGAGACGATAAAACAGGTCTTCGCGGAAGTCGCCGTCTTCGATCATCCGCTTCAGGTCACGGTTAGTCGCGGCGATGACCCTTACGTCGGTCTTCACTTCCTCGTTGCCACCGACGCGTTCGAATTTCTGATCCTGAAGCACACGCAGGATCTTAGCCTGCGTGAGCGGCGTCATGTCGCCGATTTCGTCAAGGAACAGCGTGCCCGCGGTACACTGCTCGAACTTGCCGATCCGCCGGCGGTCCGCCCCGGTAAATGCGCCCTTCTCATGGCCGAACAATTCGCTTTCGAGCAGCGTCTCGGGGATGGCGGCGCAGTTAATCGTGAGAAACGGTTTGTCGGCCCGCCGGCTGTAGTGGTAGATCGCCCGCGCCACCATCTCTTTTCCGGTGCCGCTCTCGCCGAGGATCAGGACGGTCGCGCCCGTCGGGGCGACCCGGCCGATCGTCTTGAACACTTCCTGCATCGCCGGCGCGTGGCCGACAAACAAGTCGGCGTCCGGTTCACCCGCCCCCGCCGACGAAGATTCCGGAATCCGGGTCGGCACCCGCATCAACCGGTTCACGTCGAAGGCGTGCTCGACCAGGCCCGTCAATCGGTCCGGGTCGATCGGTTTCAAGACGTAGTCGAACGCGCCGCGGCGCATGGCTTCGATGGCCGTCTCAGCCGTGCCGAACCCGGTCATGAGAATGACTGGCACTTTCGGATCGATCTCGTGAAACTTTGCGAGGATGTCGAGGCCGCACATGTCGGGCAGTCGTACGTCGCAGAGTACAGCATCCGGACGGTGCCGGCGGAAGTCGGCGATACCGTCCGCGGCGGTCATGTTCGGGCGGATGACGACGTCGTCGGACGCCAGCGCGAAGTCGATGCACTTCAGCACGAGCGGATCGTCGTCGATGACCAGAAGCGAGGACATAATGCGACCTGTAAAGCCGGCGGGTAGGTCGGGGGTGTGCGTTCACCCCCTGCTTATCATAGTCCCAATCATCTCACTGAAGTGTCCGCGCCCCGCCGAGCAATTGGTTCAGGGTCCGGACCAGATCGTCGTCGGAATACGGTTTGAGCAGAAACGTCGAGGCGAACTCCTCGATCGCCCGGGCCGTCGCGCCCGTCGGCTTCAGTCCGCTGGCGGCCACGATCGGGACCGTCGGCCAGTCGCGGCGCAACTCGGCCATGACCTGTGGTCCGTCGACGCCCGGCATCATCATGTCGACGACGACAGCACGAATCGTGCCGGAGTTCTGCCGAAACAGAATCAGTCCCTCGCCGCCTTCGGCCGCGGTGATGACTCGGAAGCCGTGATCCTCGAGTGCGGCCCGGGTCATCGACCGGATGGCCGACTCGTCGTCGATGAGCAGGATCAACTCACCGGTCGCCCCGGACGGTGGGTGGGAGGCTTCGGGCTGACTCGTTGCGGGTGCGTCGTGGGCCGGCAGGTAGACCGTCATCTTGGTGCCCCGCCCCTCCTCCGAGTACAGGTTCACGAATCCGCCGTGCGACTTCACGATACCGACGACGGTAGAGAGCCCCAGGCCCGTGCCCTGGCCCTGCGGTTTGGTCGTGAAGAACGGGTCGAAAATCCGATCCTTCACGTGTTCGGGGATGCCGATGCCGGTGTCGGTGACCGAGAGCAGGATGTACGCGCCGGGCTTGGCCTCGGGATACAGTGAGGTCAGATTGCCGTTCATCATTCGGTGATCGATGCGGATCGTCAGTGTGCCTCCCGCCGGCATGGCGTCGCGGGAGTTCACGCAGAGGTTGAGCAACACCTGCGACAGTTGCGTGGCATCGCCGAGCACGGTCCACGGCCGGGGAGGCAATTCGGTAACGAGGTGGATTGACTTCGGAAGCGAGTGATCGAGCATTGCCCGGACTTCGTTCACGAGGTCGCCGATGACGACGGGCCGGCGCTCGCCTTCGACGCCACCCGCAAATGTGAGTAGTTGCCGGATCATCGCCGTGCCGCGCTCGACGCTCGCCTCGGCCGTGTCGAGCATCTCCCGCTTGCGGCCATCGTGGATGTCCTTCTTGAGCAGTCGGACAGCCATCAGGATTGGCATCATGACGTTGTTCAGGTCGTGGGCGATGCCGCTGACGAGCGTGCCGATGCTCTCCAGTCGCTGGGCCCGGAGGAATTTCGCTTCGAGTTCCTTCTTTTCCGTGATGTCGATGTTGATAATGATCCGGCCATCCGGCTCACCAGACGGGTCACGGAACGACGTCCAGTGCGACTCGACGGCGACAAATGTCCCATCCGGCTTCGGCAAACGCAGCTCACCATTCCACGACGGCGAACTCAGCGCATCGGGCGGTGAAGGGCCGAAGACTCCTTCTAGAGGTTGGCCGACCGCGTCCCCAGATGCCCGACCGGACATGACCTCCGCGGCATGATTCCAGTATGTAATGCGGTCACCGCGGTCGCAGACGACGATGGCATTGGTTACTTTGTCGAGGAGCGCCGCCTGCTCGCGGATCCGGGCGGCGGCCTGCTCGCGCTCCGTCACGTCGAGGCCCATTGCCAGCACGCCAAGCTTTCGGCCGTCGCCGTCGACGAGTGGCGTCGCAAACCACTCGCACAGAAGGGTCCGCCCGTCGCGGGTGCAATTCTCGAGTAGGACGATCAGCGGCTTATTCGTTGAGTTTACCCGCTCCCAGAGTTCGCCGACTCGCTCGTGGCCGGCGGGCGGGATGATGGTCTCCAGGGGCGTGCGCCCGATGGCCTCCTCCCGGCAATACCCGAACAGCCGCTCGCTCGCCGGGTTCCACTCCGTGACGCGGAACTCCGGATCGATTACCAGGCAGCTCAGCGGAAGGTTGGCCATCAAAAGTTGCAGGTGGGCCAGTGTCGATTCCAGCTCTCTTCGCAACCGGTCCTGGTTTTCCTCGGCGCGCTTGCGGGCAGTGACGTCGCGGACGATCCCCGTAAACCGGTGCGGCGAGCCGACTACTCCCTCGCAGACCGCCAACTCGATCGGAAACGTCGAGCCGTCCTTGCGGCGGGCGACCGCCTCCCGGCCCACGCCGATGATGTGCTTCTCGCCCGTAGCGAGATACCGGGCGATGTAGCCGTCGTGCTCGCTGGAATACGGTTCCGGCATCAGCACACGGATGTTCTGCCCCAAGATCTCCGCAGCCGGATAACCGAACATCCGCTCTGCGGACCCGTTCATGCTGCGGACGATCCCTCGGTCGTCGATCGTGATGATGGCGTCGATTGCGGCATCGAAGACGGCGCGCAACCGCGCTTCGATCTCATAGGCGGCCTGCATGCTCGCGTCGTTCGGCATCGACTGATCCCGGCTTCCTGATTCGGTCACCATATCGGGTCTGACCCGCAGAAATCCAGAGGCAATCACGCGGCCGGGTGCAGGTGGAAAACAATCGTCCGCGCTGGTCAATCTGTATCCGGGCCGCTTCGCCGCGCAAACCCCGCGAAGTCAGCATTCGGCGGGTCTCGACGGCTCGTGGCACTGCATTTGCGGCTTGTCGATTTGCGGGATAGGCCGAGTCATCCGCAAGATGAGGTGTTGTATGTTGCCGATCCGAACCGTCTTCTACCCGACCGACTTCTCGGAGCAGGCCGAGCCGGCATTCGAGTTTGCCTGCGCCCTAGCCCGCGACTACGGTGCCCGCATGGTGATCGCCCACGTGTCGCCGCCGCTGATCCAGGTCGTCGGCGATGGCGGGTTCGTGAATTACCCGGTGGGCAACATCGACACGCTCATGGAACGGCTGAAGACGGTGCGCCCCGCCGACTCGCGGATCGCGGTCGAGTACAAACTAGTCGAAGGCGATGCTGCCGATGAAATCACGCGCATGGCCGGGGAAGCGAAGGCCGATGTTATCGTGATGGGCACGCACGGCCGGGGCGGCCTGTCGCGCCTCCTGCTTGGCAGCGTGGCCGAGAGCGTAATGCGCCTGTCCACCTGCCCGGTACTGACAGTGAAAACGCCGCTGGCGGCCGCGCCGGATGCGCCGCCCGCCAAGCCCTCGCGTGTCGATGTCAGCATCGAGTGAAAGCGCGGGTGATGCGATGAGATCCGATCAACAGATCCAGCAGGACGTAATCGACGAATTGCGGTGGGAGCCCAGTGTCACCGCGACAGGCATCGGCGTAGCCGTCTGCAACGGCGTCGCGACCTTGAGTGGCAGCGTGCCGAGTTACGCCGAGAAGGCCGCGGCCGAACGGGCGGCCCGCCGTGTGGCCGGCGTGACGGCTATTGCCGAGGAGTTACAGGTCATACCTCTCGGCCCACACGAACGAAGCGACGCGGAAATCGCCGCCAGCGTTCTGGCCGCGCTGCGGGAGCACGTCTGGGTGCCGGCCGATGTCCACGTCACCGTCGAACGCGGCCGGGTGACGCTCAGCGGTTGCTCCGGCTGGGACTATCAGCGGCGGGCGGTCGAGGAAGCGATCCGGTATCTGCCCGGCGTCCGCGACGTGAACAACCACATCGCCGTCAAACCGTGCGCGAAGCCGGCCGCCGTCCGGTCGGCCATCGAAACCGCCCTGAAACGCAACGCCGAAGTCGACGCCCGCCGGATCAAGGTCACGGCCGACGGCGGGCATGTCACCCTCACCGGCACCGTGCGAAACTGGGCCGAGCGCGACGAGGCGGGCCGGGCTGCCTGGGGCGCGCCCGGTGTGACCAGTGTCAGCAACGAACTAACCGTGCTGGCGTGAAGCCGCCGGTCGTGAAAGGTCCAACCATGCCGCCGACCACCGAAAAACCGCTTTACGAACTGACTGCCGGCGAGATCGCATCGGAAAAGGTGCTGAGCATTCCATTGACCGCGAGCCTGCAGGACGCGGCCAAATTGCTCGCCGAGGGCCGGCATTCCGGTGCGCCGGTTGCCGATACGACGGGGCGGCTGGTCGGCGTCATCTCCGTCTCCGATATCGTTCGGTCCGTCGCCCGGCAGCCGACGGCCGGGGTCGGCACGATCCGTTCGTGCGACTATCAGGAGTCGAAGCGACTCCCCCGTGGCGAAGAGATCGTCGTGTGCAAACTCGATGCCGGCCGATGTCCTTTCCAACGGGGTGGCGCGACATTGGCCGGCGTTCCGGTGACGGCCTGCATCGCCCCCACCGAGATCGTGAACGACTGGCACACCGTCGAGTTGAACACGCTCCCGCCCGAGGATGTCCGGCATTACATGACCGCCGACCCTGTGACAGTGGCGGCAGACACGCCGATCCGCGTGCTGGCGAGGGAGATGATCGACGCGATGGTCCATCGCGTGATCGTGGTCGACCGGCAGTTTCATCCACTGGGGATCGTTTCCAGTCTCGACCTCGTGGCCGCGTTGGCGCGGTCGAAAGTTCAGCCGTGACCCGCGGGCTAGGATGACCCCGTCAGCACTCCCTCGATGACCCGGGAATCTACCGCGTGGCCAACTCCTCGAACGATCTCGCCCGGGCCGGCCTGCCGCAGACGCTGATCGCCATCGGGGCGACCTTTGCGATCGTAATATACCTGCTCTGGCAACCACTCGGCCTGTCCGGATCGGCCGATGGACCGCTGCTCGTCGCGCTGGTCTTCGGTGGCGGTTATCTCGTCTTCGGGCTTCTCGGCAAGCTATTCCGCGGGCAGTTCGGTTCTGATCTATTGGCCGGTCTTTCGATCATTACGGCTGTCCTGCTCGGGCAATATCTGGCGGGGACGTTGGTCGTGCTCATGCTCTCCGGCGGCGAGGCGCTCGAGGCGTATGCCGTGCGGCGGGCGTCGTCGGCGCTCGAAGCGCTTGCCCGCCGGATGCCGTCCGTGGCCCACCGCAGTCGGCAGGGCACGCTGGTCGATGTCGCGCTGGCCGACATCGCCGTCGGCGATCTGGTCGTCGTTTTCCCGCACGAGACGTGTCCGGTGGACGGTATCGTCGTCGACGGACACGGCACCATGGACGAGTCGTATCTCACCGGCGAGCCGTACATGCTGGCCAAGGCGCCGGGCTCGGCCACGCTCTCCGGCGCGGTCAACGGCGACAGTGCCCTGACGATCCGCGCGGAGCGCCTGGCCGAGGACTCGCGCTACGCGAAGATCCTGCACGTGATGCGTGAGTCGGAGCAGCGGCGGCCGCGACTCCGCCGACTCGGGGATCAACTCGGCGCGCTGTACACGCCCCTCGCCGTGGCAATCGCACTGGCCGCCGGCCTGATCAGCCGCGATCCCGTCCGCTTTCTCGCAGTGTTGGTCGTGGCGACGCCCTGCCCGCTCTTGATCGCGATCCCGGTGGCGATCATCGGGGCAGTTTCGCTGTCGGCCCGGCGCGGCATCGTAATCAAGGACCCTGCCGTACTGGAGACGGTAACCGGGTGCAAGGTAGCGATCTTCGACAAGACCGGCACTCTGACGTGCGGGCGACCGAAGCTAGTAGAGATCATCCCCACGTCCGACTTCACGGCCGAGCGCGTGCTGCAACTCACGGCGAGTCTCGAGCGCTACTCCCGGCACCCGCTGGCCGGGGCGATCCTCGACGCAGCCGAGGCGGCGCGACTGCAATTACTCGAAGTTTCCAATCTCTCGGAGATGCCGGGCAAGGGACTCGTCGGCACCGTCGAGGGGCGGTCGCTTCGTGTCACCGGCCGGTCGAAGTTGCTGGCATCGGAACCGGGCCGGGCCGCCGAACTGCCTCCCGTCTCCGGCGGCCTCGAGTGCATCATCCTGATTGATAATCGCGTGGCCGGCACGGCGCGGTTTCGCGACCGGCCGCGCGACGACAGCAAGCAGTTCATCCGCCACCTGGGCGCGAAGCACCACTTCGAGCGGGTGCTTCTCGTGTCGGGCGACCGGGAAAACGAAGTGAAGTATCTCGCCGACGCGGTCGGCATCACGGAGATCTACGCCGGTCAGATGCCCGAGGAGAAAGTCGCCATCGCCCGTCGGGAGACGGCCGCAAACAAGACCGTGTACGTCGGCGACGGAATCAACGACGCGCCTGCGCTGACCGCCTGCACGGTCGGGATCGCCTTCGGGCAGAACAGCGACGTGACGGCCGAGGCCGCCGGCGCGGTCATCCTCGATGCCGACCTCCGGCGAGTCGACGAGTTCCTGCATATCAGTCAGCGCTTGCGGGCGATTGCCCTGCAAAGCGCCGTGGGCGGGATGATCCTCAGCCTGGGCGGGATGCTGTTGGCGGCCGCGGGCCTGCTGCCGCCGGTGGCCGGGGCGATCACTCAGGAAGTGATTGACGTCGCGGCCGTGTTGAACGCGCTTCGGATCACCCTTCGGCCGCGCTCCCTGACGGACTATTAGCGCGGAGCAGCTCGACGACCTCGGCATCTTCGACCTGGGCGAAGTTCTGGTAGTACTGGCCCACGGACCGGAACGACTCTGGCGAATCAAGGCAGACGATCTCGTCGCACCACGGCCGGATGTCTTCCAGCCGATCCGGTGCGGCCACCGGCACGGCCACAATCACCTCGCGCGCGTGCTTGTCGGTCAGGGACATCAGCGCGGCCACCATTGTCGACCCGGTAGCGATGCCGTCGTCGGTGACGATAACAGTACGGCCGGTCAGGTCGGAATGCGGACGCACGACGCGATACAACTCGCGTCGACGGTCGATCTCTTCCCGCTGGTGTTCGCGCTCGGCCACCAGTTCCGTGGCGTAGCGCCTCTGATAATCTTCGTAGGCCGGGCACAGGTACACTTCGCCCGATTCGGCCACCGCGCCAAGGGCGCACTCCGGTTGCCCCGGCGCACGTAGTTTGCGGGCGAGGACCACATCGAGTTCCGCGGCCAGTTCGCGGGCGAGAGCCGCACCGGTCTGCACGCCGCCCCGAGGGACAGCGAGCACGACCGGGCGGTACATGTCCCGCCCGCGGAACGGCTTGGCCAACTGCCGGCCGGCGTCGAAGCGATCGCGATACACAGCTTCCTCCCGTGCGACAACCTACCCGATTGTACCGTGGCAATCCGCGTGCCGATTCCCGGGCTGTGGCACGCCGGTTGCGTAAACTCAATGGTCGTGGCAAGAATTCTCCCGAAAAGTCGGTGACCAGCCGGCCCCGGGAGCGAACAGTGGATAGAAACTATCCAGCATTCCAACATTGGCTTCAGGGAGATGACTCATGTGGACGGCCGACGAAAAGACACAGCTCCGGGAGCAACTGGCGGGCATGTTGCGCGAGTTGGAGCACGTCCGCGGCGACCTGAAGCGCGAGATTAATGCGCCGATGGGTGCGGAAGTGGGCGATCCGGCGGCCGAGCCGATGGACCAGGCCGAACTGTCGCACCGCCATGCCGACGAGGACGTGGCCATGCGACTGCTCAGCGTGGAGGGGCACCTGCAGCGCGAGATTGTCGACGCTCTGGCCCGCATCGATCAAGGCCGGTTCGGCAATTGCGAACGGTGCAACGCCCACATCGCAAAGAACCGCCTGAAGGCCCTGCCCTACGCCCGGTACTGCATCGACTGCGCGAGGTCGGAGTCGAAAAGCTGACTCGGCTGGGTTCTCCAACGATCAAAATGACCCCGGCGGAATAGCATTCCGCCGGGGTCTTCGTTTGGATCAACCGACGAACACGCCGCCCAGGAACGCGGCGTCGAAGGCGAGGAAGCTGGTCATTTCCTCGCCGTTCGCCGCGTCGAAGGTGCGGACGTGAGATCCGCCGCCCGGGCCCGCGCCGGTGATGAAGTCGGCCCGTCCGTCGTTGTTCAGGTCCGCGGCGGCAACATTCACGCCACCGGTGAATACCGGATCGTAGACCAGGAAGCTGGCGATTCGACTGCCGGTCACGCCGGAGAACGCTTCGACATGCGGCCCACCACGGGTCATGGCACCTGCGATGACGTCGGATTTGCCGTCGCCATCGACATCGCCCGCCGCGACGGAAACGCCGCCGGTAAAGCTCGCCGAGTATGCGAAGAAGCTCCGGAGCATCGCGCCGTTCTTCCCGGAGAAGACTTCGACATGCGGCCCACCACCGGGACCTGCTCCGGTGATAATGTCGGCCTTGCCGTCGCCGTCGACATCGCCCGCGGCCACCGTGACGCCGCCGGCGAACCCCGCGGCGTAAGCGAAGAAACTGCGAAGCTCGAGGCCGGTCGCGCCCGAGAAGACTTTGACGTGAGGCCCGCCGGACGCACCCGCGCCGGTGACGATGTCGGCCCGGCCGTCGCCATCGACATCCGCGCCGGCCACGAACACGCCGCCAAAGAAGCCCGCATTGTAGGCGAAGAACTCGCGGACCAGCTTGCCGGTCGTCCCGTCGAACACACGGACGTGCGGGCCGCCGCCCGCGCCGGGCCCGGTGATGATATCGTCGATCCCGTCGCCTGTGATGTCGGCCGAGGCGACGTGCACGCCGCCACGGAAGGCGGCATCATACGCGAAGAAACTGAGCCGCACTGACCCGTCGGCGTTGAAGACGCGCACGTGCGGCCCCCCGCCCTCGCCCGCCCCGGCAACGATGGTGACGCTGCCGGGCATGACGACCGGCGAGACGTTAATCGTGTACTGCTGATCAACGTGGAAAGGTCCGCCGGGAATCTTCGACGAGTCAGTCGCTGTGACGGTGAAGGTAAACGTGCCCGCGGCTTGTGCCTGCCCCTTGAGGACGCCATCGGTGGTGAGGAACAGGCCGGTCGGCAGATCGCCCGCGGTCACCAGGAACTGATAGGGGGTCGCGCCGCCCGCGGCCGTCAAGCGCTGCTCCAGCGACTGATTCACATTCAGGTTCGGCAACGTATCCGGCTTGATGGTAATCACCGGGGCGGCCACCACATGAAGGGGGAACGACTGCATCGCGCCCATGCCGACGCCGTTACCGACCGTGATGGACAGCGTGTACAGTCCGGAGGTTCCCGCGCCGGGCGTTCCGGCGATCGTGGCAGTGCCGTTGCCGAGATCCGTAAACGTCACGCCCGATGGCAGTGCGCCGTTGGCCATCAGTGACGGCGTCGGGCTGCCCGTCGTTGTGACCGTGAACTCGCCGAAGAACCCCTCGGTAAAGGTCGTGCCCGCCGTGCTCGTGATGGTCGGTTCCGCACCCACCAGCAGGTTCAGCGCCGTTGCCGAGTACTCGGGCAGCATGACGCTCCCGCCGGGAAGCGTGGGAAGGCTGGTCGTCGTGAAACCTCCAGCCTTTGCTCCGAAAGCCATCACGGGGAAAGTGTCGCCGGGCGCGGGCACGAAGCTATTGACCAACTCGGCCGACAGCGTGCCGGCCAGCATCGCCGTGCCGCCGTTGGTGACATTGAGCCGGCCGAACTGGCTGCTGGCCGGGATCCCACCGAGTTGAAAGGTCAATCGACCCATTGCACCCTGCGTCGCAGTGCCGGGGACGGTCAGAACGCTGCCCGCGCCGAGAACGAGCACGCCGTCGTTGGTGACAGACCCCAACGTCTGGAATGTCACCCCGTTGAGCAGGTTCAATGTGCCGCTGTTCGAACTGAGGGGGGACAGATTGGGGAAGCTGGCATCGGAGCCGAGAATCGTCACCGTCGCCTGATTGGACGTGATCGCCGCGGTCAGCGCGAGCGAACCGTAGCCGGCGACTGTCCACGATCCGCCGGTCAACGTGTTGCCGACGACCTGGGAGACCGGGCCGGCAAGATTGAGCGCGCCCGAAAGAACCTCCACCGTGCCCGGGTTCGAGAAGCCGTAGTAGAGGTTGATGTCGAACAGACCCGTGCCCGTCGAGCGCCGGATCGTCCCCTGATTGTTCAGCGAGCCAAGTCCCGTGAAAACGGCGTTGCCTTGCAGGTCGATCACGCCGCCCGACTGATTGGTGAGCCCGCCACCGTTGTTCGCCACGTCGCTGAAGATCAGGCCACCCGTGCCGGTGACGACGAACTCACCCTGATTGACGAAGTTCCCGGTGAACCGCACTGCCGTATCGCTCGGCAGCGTGATCCGACCGGCATTAATGACGGAGGTCGTGTAGCCGGCGCTCCACTGGCCGCCGACCCAGTTCAGCATCGGTCCCGCGACGTTGAGCGTCGCGCCCGGTGCCTCGACGGAGTATACTCCGCCGACCAGGTCGACCCTTCCCGCGCCGAAGCCGAAGAATGTTCCGAAGAATGTCGCCGAGTTGACGGCAAGCGACGCGCCGGCGACCGCTTGAGCGGTCCCGCTTAGCCGCCCGCCGTTGACCACAAGTTGGCCGGACACGACATCGATCAGTCCATCGGACGTGAAAGGACATGACACACTGGACGATGCGGATAACGACGACCGGCGGAGGATGCCATGGTTGGTGAATCCGCCGAGGCCGGTGATGTCACCCGTGCCCTGCATGTCGATGACCCCGCCGAGGTTGTTCAGGATGCTGCCGCCGCTATTGCCCGTATCGTTGGTGATCAAGCTTCCGCCGCCGAAGATGTTGATCTTCCCCGCATTGGTGAGGCGCATGCCGCCGGCAATGCGGACCTCGCCATCGATTGTGATACTCCCGAAATTGGTGGCCACCGCGCTCAAGCCGCTGAAGGTACCGCCCGACCAGTGCAGAAGACCGGGCGCAAACGAGAAGTCGGCTCCCCCGAGCGGGAACGTCCCTCCGTTCCAGGTGACGAGTCCGCCGCCCGTGCCGGCGATGGTCCCGATCGAGTTCGCGCCGGCGGGGAAGGTAACGGAAGATCCCGCGGCTACCGTCATCGTCGTCCCGGTCAGCGCCGGCAGGCCGATAAAGGCCGCCGGGCTGAAACTGATCGCGCCGGCAGTTACGTCGATCTTGCCGGTCAGGTCGCTGTAGTTACTGCTGATGAATGACGTTCCCGTCCCGGTCGGCTTTCGGAGCGTCCCGAGGTTTTGAAACGCCCCCAGGCCGGAAACCGAACCATCGCCCAGCAACTCGACTACGCCGCTGCCCTGATTGGAAAATGTCCCGGCGTCGTTGGCGAGCGTGCTGGTTACGAAGTTCGCATTCTCCGAGATGACGAAAGTGCCGAAGTTGGCGACCGTCAACCCCGCGCCAAACCGCGTCGTACCATCGACGGTGAGGAAACCGTTGTTGATGAAGTTGCCGCCGTTCTTTGTCATTGTCCCGCCGGACCAATGCAGAAGTCCGTCGACGAAGTCGACCGTCGCGATTGGGGTCGCCAGGAATCCGCCCGCGAACTGCACGCGCCCCGCTCCGGTCCCCGTGACCGTTCCCGTGAAGCCCGCGCCGACCGGGAAGTCCGCGACCGCGCCACCGGCGACGGAAAAGCTCGCACCGTCGAGTACGGCCGACTGGTTGAAGCCCGGTTGAAAGCTCAGCGTGCCGGTCTGAACATCGATCGGCGCGGAGACATCGTTGAACCCGCACGTGATACTGGCCGTTCCCGTGCCGACCGACCGCCGAAGTGTGCCGATGTTGGTGAAGCTACCCAAGCCCGAAACCAGCCCACCGTCACCCCGGAAGTCGACGAGTCCGCCAGACTGGTTGACGAGCGCGCCGGCGTCGTTGATGATCGTGTTGGTGACGAGATTACCGGTGCTCTCCACCACTACAGTCCCTGAGTTGGACAGCGTCAATCCGTGGCCGATGCGGGTCGTACCGCCGATAGACAACGTACCGGTGTTGATGAGCGCGGTCGCCGACATCGGCGTGCTGAACTCGCCCGCATTCAACCGCGACTGGCCCTGCAGAGTCAGCGTGCCGAGGTCCGAAATGCTGACGCCGAGCCCGCCCCAACTCGCTTCGAATACAGCATTCACAAGGGTGATGTTCTGGCCGCTGAAAACGGTAGGTGCGTTCCAGGGGCCGAAATGGTAGATCGGATTGTTGTTGGTGTCGTAGCCGATCAGTTGGCTCACATCATAAGTGAAGATCACCTGCGACGTGCCATCCGGAAGGCCGTTCGTCCAGTTGAACGGGTTGGTCAGATCGGCGG
This sequence comes from Gemmataceae bacterium, assembly GCA_019694755.1. GTDB lineage: Bacteria > Planctomycetota > Planctomycetia > Gemmatales > Gemmataceae > JAIBBI01. Next base: position 5,152 of record JAIBBI010000035.1, on the reverse strand, counting down.
GGTTGCCCGAGGTATTACCCGCAATGTCAATGCGGGCTCCACCGATCCAGGTGGTCGACGGCACGTCGCGGCCTTCGAGCGACCACAGCCGCGGCCGGAATCGGCGCGACCTGCCCGCCCCGCTCCGCGAACCCGAGACCAATCGCCGCCACATTTTTGAAACCATGATTGCAGCCTCGATGGAGAGTAACTCAAAGGCAGCCACACGGATCGGGGCAACAGCCCACCACACCCGTAAGGCCGGTTCGACATCACTCAACGCAAAGACCGTGCCGACGAACGCAAGCCGATGCTAACAACTGCGCGTTCGAATTTCGCAATACTCTGGCTTGATTCGACAACGATGACGCAGCCGACACTGTCGACTGGCAATTCTTCTCACAGACTGGAAAGCGCTTGCCCAGCAGGGTCGCTCATCGGCCCGGCGGACACGACGGCACCTGGATCACCGGCGTGACGAACTCGGTGCCGGCTCGCGGTACCAGTTGCTCGCTCGGCTCGCTGCCCGGCGGCGTGGTCCGCCAACGCCGGCGATCCCGCCCGTCGCAGATGCCGGCCTGATACATCTTGCCCATCGGCACCGGGTCGAACTCCAGCGGGTCGCCCGGCAATTCCAGGTCTTGCGGGATAGCCGTCGACTGGTAGCCCATGCCACCCATCTTGCACAGCGACCAGATGCGGATCATGTCGACCCGCGTCTCGGCATACGTCAGCGACGAGAGCGCGCTGCCCGCGATGCTTTTTATCTTCGGCTCGACGCAGTCCGGATCGGCGTACAGTTTGCCGGCCAGGACGACGTAAACCTGCGAGCCGGCCAGCGGCTTCTTCCCCTGCCGGAGCAACTCGCGATCGATTTTGAGTGCCGCGCCCGGGATGAACACCTGGCTGGTCGCCGCACCGTCGCCGTGCATTTCGGTAAATCGCTGGCCGTTCACCGTTACATCAATGCACACGGGCGGGAAGAACCCGGGCACCGATGCCGACGCCAGCACGACCTTGCGGTACAATTCGACGCGGTCCGGCCGCTGGCTGCTGGCGAGCGCGCCCATGTCCCACACGACGAGCTTTCGCGCGTCAAGATTCGTCGTGCCGATGTAGAGCCGCCGACCTTGCGCGTGGGCACACGCGACCTGATTCACGATCTCGGGCGTGATCTGCCTGTCGATCAGCTTCTTGAGCGGTGCCGACGACGCGGCCGACTCTGACCAGAGCAGCGACACGGTCGGACGCATCGTGTAGATGTCGCTCGAACTGACCTGCGTATACATCTCGCAGAGCGTGCGATCCTGCGAGGACCCGACGAAGGCGAGCGTCGCGATCAGCCCGCCGGTACTGATGCCCGTGACGATGTCGAAGCAGGGCCGGTCGCCCGCGGCCGTCCAGCCGTTGAGCACCCCGGCCGTATACGCTCCGAAGGCCCCGCCGCCCGACATCGCCAGAATTTGGTACCGCTTCGCGCCGGGCGGCAGGTCGGCGTCGGAAGTATCGCGGTTGAGAAGTTGGTTGACGATGTCCCGGTCAATGGCATGGTCTTCGCCCGGCGGCGCGTTCAGATCCACCGTCGGTTCACTGCGGACCAGTTCTTTCGGCACGCAGTTGCGCTGGCTGTGGGCGCAGCCCGAACCGGCGAAGGCAATCGCCATCACCAGCCACGTCGCGCACCGCAGCACCGGGAGATTCATCAATCCCCGATCCTATCGCGGCGCGGACCATTGCAACAAACTCAATGGCCGAAGACAAATGAAAACGCCACGGCACGTGATCGGCACCGTGGCGCATCCGGTACAGATTCTCAGCCGCGGCATTCCTACTGCAGGTGCGACCGGATGAACCAGAGCTGTTTATTGCATTCGCGGGAGATAACGGTAACGAGGTCTGCGGGGTTTTTGTCGTCGGCCTCCGGGGAGTCAGCCGGGAATCGGGCACCCGATCCGCTCGCCGATTCCTTAATCTTAGCGTTGTCCTTCGCGCCCTCGTGGTTGTTGACGGAATTACCCGCGAAGTCACGACAGCTTCATATCGCGTGTCACCCAAGGTCGAACAGCAGTATGTCAGCCGGGCCTTCCGCCCGCATCATCAGCCGGGTTTCGTCGCTGACGGCCAGGCCGTCGCCGGTCGCCAGAGCCAGACCGTTCACCGTGAGCGACCCGTCGAGCACCTGCACCCAAGCATGCCGGCCCGCGGTCAAAACGTAGTCACGGGTTTCGCCGGCCGCGAAGGTCCCGCGGATTAGTTCCGCGTCCTGATGGATCTTGAGCGCGCCCTCGGCTTCCGACCCCGAGGCCAGTCGCCGCCACCCGGCCGTGGGAAACGCCCGCTGCTCGTACCGCGGTGCGAGCCCTTTGCGTTCCGGCAACAGCCAGATCTGGTATAGATGCACAGGTGCCGTGGCCGACGGGTTGAACTCACTGTGAAGTATCCCCGTGCCGGCCGTCATCACCTGCACTTCGCCCGGGTGGATGACCGCTCCGGTGCCGAGGCTGTCGCGGTGTTCCAGTTCGCCCGACAGCACGACCGTGACAATCTCCATGTCGCGGTGCGGATGCTTGCCGAAGCCCTGGCCGGGCGCGACCACGTCGTCATTGATGACGCGAAGGCTCCGGAATCCCATGTGGGCCGGGTCGTAATAGTCCGCGAAGGAGAAACTGTGCGACGTCTGAAGCCAGCCGTGGTCGAACGAACCTCGGTCGGCGGCTTTCCGAATCTTCAACATGGGCCACATCCTTTCTGTCGATCTTGGATGCGGCCTGCGGGCGTTCGGATTCGTCAGCCCGGTTTCCCGGTGCGGATGAACGCCAGCACCGCGTCGCCGAGCGGGTCGCCCGGCGTGAGCATCGACTTGAGAATGGTCTGGTGATCGCGCGGCGCGACGAGCAGTTTGCGGGCCGGCACCCCTGCCGCCGACAGCGATTCCTGGAACGCCACCGCCTGCGCGGGCAGCAACAACAGGTCGCGGTCCGCGTACGCCAGCAGGAACGGCGGCGAGGACTTGGTGACGTGCTGGACCGGCGACGCCTGGAAATGCTCGCGGACGTCCGCCCCGAACACATGGCCCAGCAGCACGCCCGGCCCGCTCGGCTGACCGGCGGCCAACGGCTTCGCCGTGGGTGTCAGTTCGCCCGTCAGAGAATACACGCCGCTGACGCCGATCACGCCGCGGATCATCGACGGGGTCAGCCCCTCGGCCATCAGATACTGCGGGTCGGTGGCGGCGAGGGCGACGAGGTGCCCGCCGGCCGAGTGACCCATGAGGAAGATCTGATCCGGGTCGCCGCCCCGCTTTGCGATGTTGCGGCGCACCCACGCAATGGCCCGGGCCACGTCGGCGACGTGATCCGGATGCTTCACCTTGGGCGAGAGCCTGTAGTTGACGTGAACGGCCGCGATGCCTCGCTCGGCGAAGAACCGCCCGTGGTCCTGGGCCTTGTGGCCCGGCAACATGAGGAAGCCGTCTTTGCTGCCCATCGACCACGAGCCGCCGTGGACGAAGATCACTGTCGGGAACTTATCAACACCTGTCGGCAGATACAGGTCGCAGCGGTTCCGATATTCGTCGCGATCGGATTCAGTGGAATATGCCACGTTGCGAACGACAGCGACCGGCGGAGCCTCGGCCGGCGCGGCCATGGTCAGCATCAGTGATACAAGCGACAGCATGATCAACTCTCCGGGCCCCGCGGACTCATACCTTACGATACTCGGTCGTCACCTCGGCAGTTCCGTCCGGCAGCGGTTCGAGCCGGTAATCGCCGAACAGATTCGGGGCTTCCCGTTGCAGTGTCTTACAAACCTCGTTGGCGAGCAAGCGGATTTCGGGCTCGGCGTGTCGACTGCCGCGCTGCTCGAGGAAGTGCCGCAGCGCACGGCCGTTGGCCGTCACGAAGATCTTGGTCTCGGTCGCGTTCGGCAGCACGCTCCGCGCCGCCTGCCGGGCCGCTTTGCGCCGGTCGGTCGCGGGCAGGTCCTTCGTGTCCGGGTCGGCCGCGATCTTCTTCGCGAGTGCGTCGGCGAGTTTCACATAGCCGGCATGGGCAAGCTGCACGGTCTCGAGCCAGAGCTTGTGCAACTCCGGGTCGGCCGCGATGATCGTCGGCTCGACATATTCGGCCACGGACTCGTCGACATACCGCTGCGAAAGCTGGGAGTAGCCCATACCCGCGCGATGACGGACGAGTTCGTGGGTGAGCGACCGCGACACGCCGGTGATGAGCAGATTCCAGACGGCATGCTCGAGGACCGACCCGTGGCCGGACTCCTTGATGTGGCCGAGGTACGCCGCGTTGCCGCCCGGGCGGGGCTTGGCGAACGACATATAGCAGACCCGGCCGGCGGTCTCGGTGAGCACCTCGGCGGCGATGGTCGAGTCGCTGGCCCAGCTCACGCCGTGATCGGCCAGGAACCGGTCGAGTTCGGCCGGGCGGACCGACTGCTGCCCGACGACATAGACGCCGGGGCGGGTGATGACACGGACGGACTCGGACATGCGGCACTCCCGGGAGAATGCCGGTATGATACGCCCGGCCCGCGTGACCGGACCCCCCGGCAACGGAGAGTAGGCCGATCCGCTTGCCGCGGCGGAAACTCAAGGTAAGATTCCGGTTGGCGAACCCGAGGGCCGCGAAGGCGGTCTGTACGGGCAAGCCCCACCAGGAGAGGTGGCTGAGTGGTCGAAAGCACCGCTTTGCTAAAGCGGCGTACGGGTCAAACTGTACCGCGGGTTCGAATCCCGCCCTCTCCGATATACGTTTGTGCACTATACTGCATCGAGTCGCACGGGGAAGCAGTAAATGCTTCCCCGCAAGTATCTTGCGACAAAATTTGCGAAACGCTGCTTGACCCCACGGCTGCCTGCTGCGCCGCTTTTTGCGCCTCAAGTGCGCCGGATTTTGCGCCGCCTCTCGCCCGATCAAAGTGCTCATCCGTCGTCTGGGCATAGTGCTTAATGCTCACCTTGAGATCGTGCCCCATCCATTTGGCGACGACGTAAACGGGGAGTTTCTGGAGTAGTTCCGTCTCGCACGAGCTTCGTAGGTTGTGAAACAACCGGGGCCACGCTGTCAGCCCGGCCCGATTAATCAGCTTGCTGAACGAACTCCTCAAGTTGCAGCTCTTCCACCCCAGGGGCCCGTCGGCCTTCTCCAGGTGATTGCCA